>NZ_SMGG01000003.1:372335-744671 GCF_004339245.1 Seleniivibrio woodruffii | reverse complement strand
AACAACCACGCCTGCGCCAACAGTACGTCCGCCTTCACGGATTGCGAAGCGAAGACCGGGGTCCATAGCGATGGGTGTGATAAGTTCAACATCACAAGAGATGTTATCGCCGGGCATTACCATCTCTACGCCTTCTGCAAGAGTGATGATACCTGTAACGTCTGTTGTTCTGAAGTAGAACTGAGGTCTGTAGCCGCTAAAGAAAGGTGTATGACGTCCGCCTTCCTCTTTAGCAAGGATGTATGCCTCAGCTTTGAACTTCTTGTGGGGAGTGATTGAGTTCGGCTTGGCAAGTACCTGACCGCGCTCAACGTCGTCCTTTTTAATACCGCGGACAAGAATACCTACGTTGTCGCCAGCTGTTCCTTCATCAAGAAGTTTGCGGAACATTTCGATACCTGTTACGGTTGTTTTCTGTGTGTCACGGATACCGATGATCTGGACTTCTTCGCCGACTTTGACTTTACCACGCTCTACTCTGCCGGTTACAACTGTACCACGGCCGGAGATGGAGAATACGTCCTCGATGGGCATAAGGAAGTCTTTATCGATATCACGCTGGGGTTCCTGAATGTAGTCATCAAGTGCCTGCACAAGGTCAAGGATAGGCTGAGACCACTTGGGGTTGTCGCCGTCGTTAAGAGCCTGAAGTGCGGAACCTTTGATGATGGGTGTATCGTCGCCGGGGAACTCATAGGCAGAGAGAAGATCTCTGATTTCAAGTTCAACGAGTTCGATAAGTTCCTCGTCGTCTACCATGTCGATCTTGTTCATGAATACTACGATGTAAGGAACGCCTACCTGACGAGCGAGCAGGATGTGCTCACGGGTCTGGGGCATGGGGCCGTCAGCGGCAGACACAACGAGAATTGCGCCGTCCATCTGTGCAGCACCGGTGATCATGTTCTTAACGTAGTCGGCGTGACCGGGGCAGTCAACGTGAGCATAGTGACGCTTGTCAGACTCGTACTCCACGTGTGCTGTTGCGATGGTAATACCGCGCTCTCTTTCTTCAGGAGCTTTGTCGATGTTACCGTAGTCTACGAACTGTGCGTAGCCTTTCTTCGCAAGGATGTTAGTGATCGCTGCGGTCAGTGATGTTTTACCGTGGTCAACGTGGCCGATTGTACCAACGTTAACGTGAGGTTTCGTTCTTTCGAATTTAGACTTGGCCATTTAAGTCCTCCTAAAACTTTTAACTTCTTATTTTGAATGAGCTTTAACTATTTCATCAGCGATGTTGTTGGGAACCTGCTCATAGTGGTCGAACTGCATTGTTGATGTAGCTCTACCCTGAGTGATAGATCTCAGCTGAGTAGTGTAACCGAACATCTCTTTCAGAGGCACCATACATTTAACAACCTGTGCGCCGCCTCTCATGTCCATACCCTCTACCTTGCCTCTTCTGGAGTTAAGGTCGCCCATTACGTCGCCGGTGTATTCATCGGGACAAACGACTTCAACTTTCATGATAGGCTCAAGGATAACGGGGCCTGCTTTCTTGGAAAGTTCTTTGAAAGCCATAGATGCCGCAATTTTGAACGCCATCTCGTTTGAGTCAACATCGTGGTATGAACCGTCATAAAGGACAGCTTTAAGGTCTTCAACGGGGTAGCCTGCAAGGCATCCTGTTTCCATTGCTTCCCCGATACCTTTTTCAATAGCGGGTATGTATTCTCTGGGAACCGTACCGCCCACGATCTTGTTCTCGAATACGAAGCCCGTGCCGGGTTCCTGAGGATGCAGCTCGATGCAAACGTGACCGTACTGACCACGACCGCCGGACTGCTTGATGTATTTGCCCTCTCCGGAAACGGACTTGGTAATTGCCTCACGGTAAGCAACCTGAGGATTACCGACGTTGGCTTCAACTTTGAACTCTCTCATCATCCTGTCGACGATGATCTCAAGGTGAAGCTCACCCATACCGGCGATGATTGTCTGACCTGTCTCTTCGTCAACACGAACTCTGAAAGAGGGATCTTCCTGAGCAAGTTTCTGAAGAGCAACGGACAGTTTATCCTGATCGCCTTTAGTTTTAGGCTCAACGGCAACTGAAAGAACAGGCTCGGGGAATTCCATAGCTTCAAGAATTACCGGCTTGCTTTCGTCGCAAAGAGTGTCACCCGTGATGGTGTACTTAAGACCTACTGTCGCACAGATATCTCCGGCGCAGATCTCTTTGATCTCCTCACGTTTGTCGGCGTGCATCTTAAGAAGACGGCCGATTCTCTCTTTCTTGCCTTTTGTTGAGTTTATTACATAGTTACCTGCTTCAAGCACGCCTGAATAAACTCTGAAATATGTGAGCTGACCCATGTAGGGGTCTGTCATAATTTTGAATGCAAGGGCAGAGAAGGGTGCTTTGTCGTCTGCTGCTCTCTCTTCTTCTGCGCCTGTATCAGGGTTAACACCTTTGATGGGCGGAATGTCTGTGGGAGAGGGCAGGTAAGCAACAACTGAGTCAAGCATGGGCTGAACTCCTTTGTTCTTGAACGAAGAACCGCACACTACGGGGATGAAGTCGATGGCTATAACGCCTTTACGAAGGGCAGCCTTCACTTCTTCCTCGGTGAACTCCTCGCCTTCGAAGTATCTGTTCATCATCTCTTCGTCAGATTCACAGACAGTTTCGATAAGTTTAGTTCTGTACTCTTCAGCTTTGTCGACAAGGTCTTCGGGGATTTCAGCTTCGTGGAAAGCTGCGCCGAGTTCCTCACCTGTCCAGATGAATGCTTTCATCTTAACAAGGTCGACTATACCCTGAAATTTGTCCTCAGAACCGATAGGAAGCTGGATGGGAAGGGGCTTGGCTTTCAGTCTGCTCTCGATCTGAGATACGACGTTATAGAAATCCGCACCTGTTCTGTCCATCTTGTTTACGAATGCGATTCTGGGAACTTTGTATTTATCAGCCTGACGCCAAACGGTTTCAGACTGGGGTTCAACACCACCCACTGCGCAGAAAACTGCAACAGCGCCATCGAGTACTTTCAGAGAACGCTCAACTTCGATTGTGAAGTCAACGTGTCCGGGGGTATCGATGATGTTTACCACGTGGTCTTTCCACATGCACTGAGTTGTAGCGGATGTGATGGTGATACCACGCTCACGCTCCTGCTCCATCCAGTCCATTGTAGCGGCGCCGTCGTGAACTTCGCCGATTTTATAGTTAACACCGGTGTAAAAGAGTATTCTCTCAGTTGTGGTCGTCTTACCGGCATCGATGTGAGCCATGATACCGATGTTTCTCTGCATGTTCAGAGGTGCTTTTCTAGCCACAGTGAGCCTCCATTACCATCTGAAGTGGGCAAACGCACGGTTTGCTTCAGCCATTTTGTGAGTGTCTTCTTTCTTTTTAAAGGCGTTTCCTTTGTTTTCGGAAGCGTCGATAAGTTCAAATGCAAAGCGGTCAACCATGGTTCTTTCTTTTCTGTTTCTGGAGGCGTTGATGAGCCACCTGATAGAAAGAGCCTGTTTTCTGCTCAGTTTAACTTCGATGGGCACCTGATATGTTGCTCCACCTACTCTTCTTGATTTAACTTCAAGCTGGGGCTTAACGTTTTCAACCGCCTGACGGAACACTTCGATTCCTTCTTTGCCGGTTTTCGCTTTGATAAGCTCAAGCGTCTGGTAGAATACTCTCTCGGCGACTGACTTCTTGCCATCGTACATCAGGCTGTTGATAAATTTAGTCACCAGAGTGTCGCCGTAAACGGGGTCACCAAGAACCTCACGTTTCTTAGCTACTCTTCTTCTTGCCATATTAGTTCACCTTGCCTTACTTAGGTCTTTTAGCGCCGTATTTAGAGCGGCTTTTCTTTCTGTTTTTAACGCCTTCTGCGTCAAGAGCTCCACGGATGATCTTATAACGAACACCGGGAAGGTCTTTTACCCTTCCGCCTCTCACAAGAACAACTGAGTGTTCCTGAAGGTTGTGGCCGATACCGGGGATGTAAGCTGTAACTTCGATCCCTGATGTGAGTCTTACCCTTGCAACTTTTCTAAGAGCCGAGTTAGGTTTCTTAGGTGTAGTTGTGTAAACCCTTGTGCAAACGCCTCTTTTCTGAGGGTTTCCCTGAAGGGCGGGCGACTTGGTTTTTTCGACCGGTTTCTTTCTGCCTTTTCTTACCAACTGATTAAGTGTAGGCAACGTCGCACCTCCATAAATATTGCTTCGCATTTATATCAAGTTCCTGCGGCGATCTTCGGGCGCAACAGGACGCACCAATATCAGGCGAAGAGCAAACACAATAGCAACCGCAGGAGATAAAGTCAAGAACAATATTTAAGGTGAAAACCGCACGGGAAGGGGGTGGTGAGAGGAGAATCATCATATCGGATTTGGTGTTTAGATGCAAGTTATACGAGGAAGATTTTGTGAGATGAGCAAAAGCATACGTTTAAGTATGTGTTGCAAGCGAACGGAATCTGACGCAGCAATGCGCCGCAGATAAACACCAAACAAAAAAAGGGGAGCTTTTCAGCTCCCCCTGTTTACTAGGCTTCCTTTGTTCCTGCGTTAAGGAACTTATATTTGCTGTTGCAAATATGCTTCGAACCTGTACCGGCGGGTATGAGTTTACCCATGATAACGTTCTCTTTAAGGCCTCTGAGCTCGTCCATCTTACCGGAGCAAGCAGCGTCGGTAAGAACTCTGGTGGTCTCCTGGAAGGAGGCGGCAGAGATGAAGCTGTGAGTGTTAAGAGCCGCTTTGGTGATACCCTGAAGAATGGTACGTCCCTGAGGCGGTCTTTTGCCTTCTGCTATCATCTCTTCATAAACCTTAACGAATTCGGATTTGTAAACCTCTTCGTTGGGCATGAAGATAGAGTCGCCGGCTTCCTCGATAACGATCTTCTTAAGCATCTGGCGAACGATAACTTCGATGTGCTTATCGTTGATATGAACACCCTGCTTACGGTAAACTTCCTGAATCTCGTCAACGAGATATTTCTGCAGAGCCTCTTCACCGAGAACCGCCAGAATATCGTGGGGGTTCACGAGACCGTCAATAAGAGCCTCGCCCGCTTTGATACGGTCGCCGTCGTGGACGTTGATGTATCTCTGAACGGAGATGCTGTAGCTCTTCTTAACGTTAGTCTCTTCGTTGGTGATGGTAAGTTTTCTTAAGCCACGGGCAGTGTTCTCAATTGAAACTATACCGTCAATCTCTGCGATAACCGAAGGATCTTTAGGCTTACGGGCTTCGAAAAGCTCTGCAACCCTGGGAAGACCCACGGTGATGTCTTTTGTTTTCTGAGTATCTCTGGGTATTTTTGCCACGATATCACCGGGCATAACCTCTGCACCCTCTTCCACCATGATGTTTGCACCGACGGGGAGGATGTAGCGCTGGATAGTTTTGTTATCCTCGCTCTTGATAGAGATACGGGGCTGTTTGCGGCCTCTTGTGTTGCTGATGATTACCTTCTGTGACAGACCTGTGATCTGGTCGATGTCCTCTTTCAGGGTCTCACCTTCAACGATATCGCCGAAAGCAACCTTACCTTTAAATTCTGTCATGATGACAGCAGCATAGGGATCCCACTCAGCAATCAGATCGCCCTGTTTTACCATAGAGCCGTCTTTAATGTGCAGTTTGGTTCCGTATGCAATGTTGTATTTCTCAAGTACACGGCCTTCGACATCGATGATCTTAAGGATACCGTTACGGTTAAGGACAGTAGGTTCACCGAACCTGTTGTCAACAACCTTCATATCCTCAGTCTGGATGCGGCCGCCTATCTTGGCGTTCAGGCTTGACTGCTCTGCGGATGAAGAAGCAACACCACCGATGTGGAACGTTCTCATCGTAAGCTGAGTACCGGGTTCACCGATTGACTGTGCCGCGATGATACCCACCGCTTCGCCCATCTCAACCTCACGGCGTGTTGCCAGGTCAAGACCGTAGCACATGCGGCATGCGCCGTGCTTAGCTTCACATGTCAGGATTGAACGAACCATTACTCTGTCGATTCCCGCCTGCTCTATTTTGTGGACGATCTCCTCTGTTATGAGTGAACCGGCCTCAACGATCAGTTCGTCTGAAACTGAGTCGTAGATGTCCTCAAGAGTGTAGCGTCCGAAGATACGCTCACCAAGGGGCTCAACAACTTCAGAACCCTCCATGAGAGCTGTGATCACGATACCTTTGATGGTATGGCAGTCGTCCTCGGAGATGATGACATCCTGAGCAACGTCGACCAGACGTCTTGTAAGGTAACCTGAGTTCGCAGTTTTAAGAGCCGTATCCGCAAGACCTTTCCTCGCACCGTGGGTGGAGTTGAAGTACTCGGACACCGTCAGACCCTCACGGAAGTTTGACGTAATGGGTGTCTCGATGATCTCGCCCGAAGGTTTGGCCATAAGACCCCTCATACCCGCAAGCTGTGATATCTGCGCCTTAGAACCCCTCGCACCTGAGTGCGCCATTATATAGATGGGGTTGTAGAAGCGTTCACGCTTGGCAGTTTTCGATTTATCGCCGCCGATGGTCTGAATGTTTTTCATCAGTTTATCGGTGATGACGTCGTTTGTTGTAGACCATGTATCGATGATCTGGTTATAGCGTTCGCCCGCTGTCAGAGCACCTTCACGGTAGTGGTCGTTAATTTCACGTACTTTCTGGTGCGCCTGAGCGAGCAGGTCGGCCTTCTCATTAGGAATGATGAAGTCATCAATACAGATTGAGTAGCCCGCAACCGTTGAGTATGCGAAACCAAGGTTTTTAAGTGCGTCAAGGAACTGAACCGTGTGGAAGTTGCCCAGACGTTTGTAAATTGTGTCAACCAGCGTTACGAGGTCCTTTTTGGTGAAAAGACGGTTAACGACATCAAACTCTATTCCTTCGGGAACTATCTTATAAAGGATGATCCTGCCGGGAATTGTGTCGTATATCTTGCCGTTCATTCTCACTTTGATCTCAGCGTGGATATCCACTTTCTTGTGATCCAGAGCGATGAGAACCTCTTCGGGGCTGGAGAATTTCATTCCTGCGCCTTTAGCGTTTCTCATCTCGCGTGACAGGTAGTAGATTCCGAGAACCATATCCTGTGTAGGCGTGGCAAGGGGCTTGCCGTGGGCAGGTGAAAGTATGTTGTATGAAGCGAGCATCAGTGTGCGTGCTTCAAGCTGTGCTTCGTATGACAGAGGAACGTGAACCGCCATCTGGTCACCGTCGAAGTCCGCGTTGAACGCAGGACAAACGAGGGGGTGAAGTCTGATAGCCTTGCCCTCGATGAGGACAGGTTCAAATGCCTGAATACCGAGTCTGTGGAGCGTAGGGGCACGGTTCAGAAGAACGGGGTGCTCTCTGATAACCTCTTCCAGAACGTCCCAGACCTCGGGTCTCTGCTCTTCAACCATCTTTTTGGCCTGTTTAATGGTGGAAGCGATTCCTCTTTCCTTCTCAAGTTTGTAGTAAAGGAAGGGTTTGAACAGTTCCAGCGCCATTATCTTGGGGATACCGCACTGGTGCATGTTAAGGCTGGGTCCCGCAACGATAACGGAACGGCCTGAGTAGTCAACCCTTTTACCCAGAAGGTTCTGACGGAAACGACCCTGCTTACCTTTGATCATGTCGGAAAGAGATTTCAGAGGGCGCTTGTTGGAGCTTCTGATAACTCTTCCGCGTCTGCCGTTGTCGAACAGTGCGTCAACCGCTTCCTGAAGCATACGCTTCTCGTTGCGGATGATGATCTCTGGTGCGTTCAGTTCCATCAGCTTCTTAAGACGGTTGTTCCTGTTTATTACCCTTCTGTAAAGGTCGTTAAGGTCGGATGTCGCAAAGCGGCCGCCGTCCAGAGGAACAAGGGGACGAAGCTCGGGCGGAATTACGGGGAGAACGTCAAGGATCATCCACTCAGGTCTGTTGCCGGACTTGCGGAATGCCTCAACCACTCTCAGACGTTTCGCCAGCTTCATCTTCTTCTGCATGCTGGTGGTGTCACGGAGTTCCTCTTTCAGCTCGATGAGCAGAAGGTCAAGATCCACTTTTTTCAGCAGGTCTTTAATTGCTTCCGCACCGATCTTCGCTTCGAAAGAGTTGTTTCCGTGGTCTTCGATCAGTTTTCTGTATCTGTCCTCTGTAAGCAGCTCACGCTCTTTCAGGGGAGTAGCCTTCGGATCCGTAACTATGTAGGATTCGAAGTAGATGATTCTTTCAATATCCTTGATGGAAAGGTCAAGGATCGAGCCTATACGGCTGGGAGTGCCTTTGAAGAACCAGATGTGGCACACGGGAGAAGCGAGGTCGATGTGACCCATTCTCTCACGTCTCACTTTAGACTGAATAACCTCAACGCCGCACTTCTCGCACACGATTCCTCTGTGCTTCATACGCTTGTACTTTCCGCAGAGACATTCCCAGTCCTTCACGGGACCGAATATCTTCGCACAGAACAGACCGTCCCTTTCAGGTTTGAAGGTACGGTAGTTGATGGTTTCAGGCTTTGTAACCTCGCCGGAAGACCACTCAAGGATCTTCTCGGGAGAAGCTATTTTGATTCTTATTGCATCAAAAAATCTTTCTTTTTTGTTGTCGAACAGGGTACTCACTTTCATATGTTATGAGTCCTCCGTAGTGTCTTCTTCTGTCACTGCATCCTCTGGAAGCTCAATGATTCCGTCTTCATTGTATGTCAGCAGTTCTATGTCAAGCGCCAGACCCTGAAGTTCTTTGATAAGAACGTTAAAGGATTCGGGCATGCTCGGGCTGAATGAGAAGTTACCGTTGACGATGGCTTCGTAAACTGTTGTACGTCCCTCAACGTCGTCGGACTTAACTGTCAGCATCTCCTGAAGGATATGCGCCGCACCGTATGCCTCAAGTGCCCAGACCTCCATCTCTCCCAGTCTCTGTCCGCCGAACTGAGCCTTACCGCCCAGAGGCTGCTGAGTAACCAGAGAGTACGGGCCTGTTGAACGGGCGTGGAGTTTGGTATCAACAAGGTGGTGCAGCTTAAGAACATACATGATGCCCACTGTCACTTCCTGCTCAAACTTGTCGCCTGTTCTGCCGTCATACAGAGCTGTCTGTCCGTCGGACTGGAAGCCCGCTTCAAGCAGCATATCTTTGATGTCCGATTCACGGGCACCGTCGAAAACTTCTGTTGCAACCTTGATGCCGAGTGCTCTCGCCGCCCAGCCGAGGTGAACTTCAAGAACCTGTCCCACGTTCATCCTCGAAGGAACTGAAAGGGGGTTCAGGACTATGTCAACGGGTGTGCCGTCGGGCAGATAGGGCATGTCCTGAATGGGAAGTATTCTTGAAACAACACCCTTGTTACCGTGACGTCCGGCCATCTTGTCACCAACGGAGAGTTTTCTCTTGATGGCAACATAAACCTTTACTGATTTAAGAACGCCTGCGGGAAGTTCGTCGCCCTTCTCCACTTTGCGCTTCTTATCTTTATAGTAGTCGTCCGCCTCTTTAACTTTTTCGAAGTAGATGGCGTTGACCTTTTTAACTTTTGCGTCAAGCTCTTTCGCCTCAGCTACATCAAGCTGGATGAGGTCTGTGTAGGGGAGTTTGTAAAGAACTTCCTCTGTCAGAACCGTACCTGCGGGGATGCTTGCCGTGGGCGAAGTGTATTCGCTTTTCAGTGTCAGACCGATGAAGAGTTCCGCAACCTTTTCGTTTCTTGATTTCTCAAGAGCCTTGAGTTCACGCTCGTAATCTCTCTGGATTGCGATGTATTCCTCTTTTTCGATCTGCTCTGTTCTGTAGTCCTTGTCGATTCCCCTTCTTGTCATCACCTGTACGTCAACGACAGTACCGTGGATGCTGGGGGGAACTCTCAGAGATGCGTCCTTAACGTCGCCCGCTTTCTCACCGAAGATCGCACGAAGCAGTTTCTCTTCGGGTGTGGCCTGAGTTTCGCCTTTGGGCGTAACTTTGCCGACGAGGATGTCACGGGGTTTAACTCTTGCGCCGATGCGGATGATACCTGATTCGTCGAGGTCTTTCAGAGCCTCGTCGGAAACGTTGGGAATATCAGCCGTGATCTCTTCGGGTCCGAGTTTTGTATCTCTGGCCTCAATTTCGAATTCTTCGATGTGGATTGAGGTGTATCTGTCTTCACGGACAACCCTTTCTGAAATCAGAATGGAGTCCTCATAGTTGTAACCCATCCAGGGCATGAATGCGAGAACCATGTTCTGACCGAGAGCAAGCTCTCCGTTGTCAGTTGCAGGGCCGCCCGCAAGGAATGTTCCCACATGAACTTTTTCGCCGGGTCTTACGATGGGCTTGAAGTTGATGCAAGTATCCTGGTTGGATCTTCTGTATTTCACAAGTTCGTATACGTCCAGACCGAAGTCTTCGCCGTCGGTGTAGCGTACACATATCTTTGATGAGTCGATGTATTCAACAACGCCCGCTCTTTTTGCGGTGATGACCGCTCCGGAGTCAACGGCAACCTTCTGCTCCAGACCTGTTCCCACGATGGGGGAGTCGGTACGGATAAGGGGAACTGCCTGACGCTGCATGTTCGATCCCATAAGTGCCCTGTTCGCATCGTCGTGCTCAAGGAAGGGAATAAGAGCTGCGGACACTGAAACGATCTGCTTGGGAGAGATATCCATGAACTGGATAGACTCTTTCGCCGTAAGCAGAGGCTCGCCGAGGTGTCTTGCCGCTACGAAATCCTTCACAAATGAACCGTCCTCGTTCAGAAGGGCGTTGGCCTGAGCGATGAAGTAGTCCTCCTCCTCAATTGCCGACATGTAGACGACTTCGTCTCTAACAACGCAGTCAGCTACCTTTCTGTAAGGCGTTTCGATGAAACCGAACTCGTTCACTTTCGCATAGGTTGTAAGCGATGTGATAAGACCGATGTTCGGACCTTCAGGTGTTTCAATGGGGCAGATACGTCCGTAGTGAGATGTGTGAACGTCACGTACCTCGAAGCCGGCTCTGTCTCGGTTAAGACCGCCGGGGCCGAGTGCAGAGAGCCTTCTTTTGTGGGTAATCTCACTGAGGGGGTTGGTCTGATCCATGAACTGCGAAAGCTGGTAGCTTCCGAAGAATTCCTTAATGGATGCAGACAGAGGCTTAGCGTTCAGCAGATCCTGAGGAGTCAGGTCTTCAACGTCCTGAATGCTCATTCTCTCCTTAACGGTCTTTTCCATTCTGGAAAGGCCGATACGGATATGGTTCTGCAGCTGCTCGCCTGCCGCACGCACACGTCTGTGACCAAGGTGGTCGATGTCGTCCACACGGTCAAGACCCTTACGGATGTTCTCCAGAACACGGATGGTTTCAACTATATCTTCTTTTGTAAGTGTGGTTGTATCAAGGTCAACGGAGAGACCGAGTCTCTTGTTGATCTTAAGACGGCCGACCTTCGACAGGTCATATCTCTTCGGGTTGAAGAAAAGGTTGTCGAAAAGGGTTCTGGCCGTATCCTCCGTTGCGGGTTCGCCGGGACGGAGTTTTTTGTATATATCAATGAGAGCCTCTTCCTGAGTCTTAACCTTGTCAGCGGCGAGGATGTCCCTCATAACGCTGTCAGCGGTAAGTCTGTCGATGAAGAGAACTTTGAAGTTCTGTACGTTTGCTTCCTTGATCTTGTCGAAAAGCTCAAGATTGACCTGAGTGTTGGCCTCGATGAGCACTTCGCCGAAGCTGTCAAGCACGTCCTCTGCAAAGAAGGTATGCTCAATATCTTCAAAAGTGATGGGCAGTTTTGTTATGCCGGCTTTTGAGATACGCTTTCTGGAAGCTTTGGTGATCTTATGTCCGGCCTTAACGATAACGTTTCCTTCTTCGTCAACGATATCGAGACTGTTACGCAGACCGAGAACTATGTCCTCGTTGAAATCCTTGAACATAGATGCGCCGTCGAAGAAGATGTTCTCCTTGGTGTAGTACATGTTCAGAATCTCATGCTCTGTGTAGCCCAGTGCTTTCAGCAGGACTGTAGCGGGGATCTTACGCTTCTTGTCGATGCGCACATACATGATGTTCTTGGAATCAAAATCGAAATCTATCCATGAACCTCTGTAGGGGATGATCCTTGCGCTGAAAAGGTGCTTCTCGATAACGCCTTTAGAGGACGTAAGGTCCTCGAAGAAGATACCGGGTGAGCGGTGGAGCTGATTTACGATAACCCTTTCAACACCGTTGATAACGAAGGTACCACGGTCGGTCATAAGGGGAATATCGCAGAGATAAACCTCCGATTCCTTGGCAGAAACAACTGATTTCTCACCTGTTTCCTCGTTGACATCATAAGTTACCAGCCTGACTTTGATCTTCAGCGGGGCAGCATATGTTGTACTTCTGTCAATGGCTTCCGAAGGAGTGTATTTGTGCTTTTCTATTGAATAGTTGATATACTCCAGCACGGCGGTCTCGTTGAAATCCGTGATGGGGAATATCTCTCTGAACACCTCTTCCAGACCCTTAAGGCTGCGTGATTCAGGAGTTTTTTCGGCCTGAAGAAACTCGAAATAGGAGTCTCTCTGCACCTCAATGAGATCCGGAATATCAATAACCTTATTGATTCGGGAAAAATTGCGTCTCTGGGTGGGTTTGCTGGTCAAATTCATTCGTTTCACCTTCCGGTAAATTATTAACGAAAGAGGGGGGAGCAGTGCTCCCCCTTTTTAGGATTGCTTGTTTAACAGTAACTTAAGCGGGTTGTTACTTAACTTCAACAACTGCGCCGGCTTCTTCAAGCTTAGCTTTGATAGAAGCAGCTTCCTCTTTAGTTACACCCTCTTTAACGGGTTTCGGAGCTTCGTCAACTACAGCCTTAGCCTCTTTCAGTCCAAGACCTGTAAGCTCTCTAACTACTTTAATAACCTGAACTTTTTTCTCGCCGCCATCTTTGATGATTACGGAGAATTCAGTTTGCTCTTCAACAGCTTCAGCTGCAGCGGGAGCTGCAACAACTGCTGCAACGGGAGCAGCGGCAGATACGCCGAATTTTTCTTCGAGCTCTTTCACGAATTCAGCAAGCTCGATAACAGTCATTTTCTCGATAAACTCTACTACTTGATCCTTAGTTACAGACATCTGTGTCCTCCATTAATTCTGTTTTTTATCTTTCACAGCGTTCAGGACGTTCAGCAGGCTTCTTGGTATGTTAGCAAGAAGCGAAACGAAGTTGACGACAGGTGCGTTCATTGAACCAAGCATTTTGGCGAGCAGTTCTTCTCTGCTCGGCAGGTCTGCCAGTGTGTTCACATCTTCGGCTGTGAGTTTGTTACCGTCAAGGTAACCGCCTTTGATCTTAAACTTATCATAGGACTTGGCGAATTTTTTGAATTCTTTGGCGATGGCGGCAACATCACCAGTTACGATAGCGCAAGTAGTGGGCTCTTTCAGATTTTCATCCAGAGCGGTAATATTGTTGTTGTGAAGGGCGATTTTCAGAAGCGTGTTCTTGACTACTTTGAAATCGCTTCCCTGTGCTTTGATAGCCGCACGAATAGCGGTTATCTGGGGGAAGGTAAGGCCCTTATAGTTTGCCAAGAACAGCGCATCGGCACTTTTGACCTGTTCGGTCAGTGCACTCACTAATTCTTCTTTATCAGCTCTTTTCACGCTGTTCCTCCGTTTCCGGTTGTCTATTGCAACCGATTTCCGCAGGATTTAATACGCCATTATTGCAGACGCAACCTGCTTCTTTAACCGTGTAATTTCCTGTGTTACAGTTCGTTGACCAGCTTGTGATGGTCTACTTTTACGCCGGGTCCCATTGTCGCTGACAGTGCGATACCACGGACGTATTGTCCTTTTGCTGAGGACGGCTTCATCTTGATAAGCGTATCAAGAAGAGCCCTGATGTTTTGATCGAGTTTGTCGTTTTCGAAGCTTTTCTTGCCTACTGTAGTGTGAATGATACCGACTTTATCCACACGGAATTCAATCATACCGGCTTTCAGCTCTTTCACAACTTTTGCCACATCGGGAGTTACCGTTCCGACTTTGGGGTTAGGCATAAGGCCTCTGGGTCCGAGTACACGTCCCAGTTTACCAACCTGAACCATCATGTCGGGTGTTGCCACTACTTTGTCGAATGCTGTCCATCCGCCCTGGACCTTTGCGATAAGTTCGTCGTCACCTGCGAAATCCGCACCCGCATCGAGTGCTTCCTTCTGTTTTTCGCCTTTGCAGAATACAAGAACCTTAACATCTTTTCCTGTACCGTTGGGAAGACTTACGGAACCGCGAACCATCTGATCAGCGTGCTTGGGGTTAACACCAAGTTTGATAGCGATGTCGATGGATTCGTCGAATTTTGCGAAAGCGGCTTCCTTAGCGAGAGCTATAGCCTCTCCCAGATCGTAAGATTTTTCTGCGTCAATCTTACCTGAGGCAGTCTGGTACTGTTTTCCTCTAGCCATGTTTCACCTCTGAAAATTAGTCTTTAACTTTTACACCCATGCTGCGTGCGGAACCTGCAACGATTTTCATTGCCTGCTCGATGTCAGCGGTGTTAAGGTCGGGCATTTTTGCCTCTGCGACCCTTTTGAGCTGTTCTTTTGTCAGCGTTCCTGCAACGTCTTTTTTAACGTTGGTAGCACCGCTTTTGATTCCCAGCTCTTTTTTGATCATGTCTGTTACGGGGGGAGTCTTAGTCACGAAAGTGAAGCTTCTGTCCTCGTAAACAGTGATGACCACGGGAATGATCCAGTCGCCCATGTTCTGGGTTTTAGCGTTGAACGACTTGCAGAATTCCATTATGTTCACGCCTCTCTGACCGAGAGCGGGACCAACGGGGGGCGAAGGGTTTGCTTTGCCCGCAGGAATCTGCAGTTTAACGCTTCCTGTTATTTTCTTGGCCATTTATAAACCTCCGAATCAGGCCTCAGCCTATCCGTTTAACCTGCAGATAATCAAGTTCCACAGGTGTTTGTCTTCCGAAAATGCTGACGATAACACGGACTTTCTCTTTGTCGGGGTTAACGTCTTCAACCGTACCGGTGAATCCGAGGAAGGGACCGTCCACAACCTCAACCTTGTCGCCTTCAACATATCTGGAGGCGATTCTGGGAGCCTGTGACTTGGCAAGGTCGATCATAGCCTTAACGTCCTGCTCAGGAATCGGAACAGGGTTAATGCCGCCTACGAATCCGGTTACTTTGGGGATACTTTTGACAACGTGCCAGTTGGAGGTAGACATCTCCATGTGCACCAGTATGTATCCGGGGAAAGTCTTTTTCTTACTGATCTTTTTCTTGCCTTTCTTCAGCTCGACAACGTCTTCAGTAGGGATGAGAACATCATCAATCTGCTCTTTCAGCCCTTCGTTTTTGACCTTCTCCTCAAGGAGCGTTACAACACGCTTCTCGAAGCCGGAATAAGTGTGTACCACATACCACTGTTTTGCCATTATGTTCTACCTAGTATAAGAACGAAGTAAGTTTGGCAAGGCCGAAATCGACGACACCCATAAATATGGCAAGCACCACGCAAATGGTGATAACCACGGCAGTAGTACCGACGGTGGATTCTTTGGTCGCCCAAACCACCTTTTTCAGCTCTTCCTTAACTTCGTTGTAAAACTCAGACACCTTGATCATGTTTCCAAGCTCTTCTTAATTATATTTATGGCAGGCCAGAGAAGACTCGAACTTCCAACCCCCGGTTTTGGAGACCGGTGCTCTGCCAATTGAGCTACTAGCCTGCAATTCTGTTTAAGCGTTAATGCTTATTTTGTTTCTTTATGAAGAGTATGCTTGCGTTCACGCTTGCAGTACTTCATGAATTCCAGTTTGCCTGTTGTCGTTTTCTTATTCTTTGTTGTAGAATAATTTCTTTCTTTGCACTCAGTGCAAGCGAGTATTACTTTCTCTCTCATTATATTACTCCGAGATTTCGACAACCACGCCTGCGCCAACAGTACGTCCGCCTTCACGGATTGCGAAGCGAAGACCGGGGTCCATAGCGATGGGTGTGATAAGTTCAACATCACAAGAGATGTTATCGCCGGGCATTACCATCTCTACGCCTTCTGCAAGAGTGATGATACCTGTAACGTCTGTTGTTCTGAAGTAGAACTGAGGTCTGTAGCCGCTGAAGAAAGGTGTATGACGTCCGCCTTCCTCTTTCGCAAGGATGTATGCCTCAGCTTTGAACTTCTTGTGGGGAGTGATTGAGTTCGGTTTAGCAAGTACCTGACCGCGCTCAACGTCGTCCTTTTTAATACCGCGGACAAGGATACCTACGTTGTCGCCAGCTGTTCCTTCATCAAGAAGTTTGCGGAACATTTCGATACCTGTTACGGTTGTTTTCTGTGTGTCACGGATACCGATGATCTGGACTTCTTCGCCGACTTTGACTTTACCACGCTCTACTCTGCCGGTTACAACTGTACCACGGCCGGAGATGGAGAATACGTCCTCGATGGGCATAATGAAGTCTTTATCGATATCACGCTGGGGTTCCTGAATGTAGTCATCAAGTGCCTGCACAAGGTCAAGGATAGGCTGAGACCACTTGGGGTTGTCGCCGTCGTTAAGAGCCTGAAGTGCGGAACCTTTGATGATGGGTGTATCGTCGCCGGGGAACTCATAGGCAGAGAGAAGATCTCTGATTTCAAGTTCAACGAGTTCGATAAGTTCCTCGTCGTCTACCATGTCGATCTTGTTCATGAATACTACGATGTAAGGAACGCCTACCTGACGAGCGAGCAGGATGTGCTCACGGGTCTGGGGCATGGGGCCGTCAGCGGCAGACACAACGAGAATTGCGCCGTCCATCTGTGCAGCACCGGTGATCATGTTCTTAACGTAGTCGGCGTGACCGGGGCAGTCAACGTGAGCATAGTGACGCTTGTCAGACTCATACTCTACGTGTGCTGTTGCGATGGTAATACCGCGCTCTCTTTCTTCAGGAGCTTTGTCGATGTTACCGTAGTCTACGAACTGTGCGTAGCCTTTCTTCGCAAGGATGTTAGTGATCGCTGCGGTCAGTGATGTTTTACCGTGGTCAACGTGGCCGATTGTACCAACGTTAACGTGAGGTTTCGTTCTTTCGAATTTGGATTTTGCCATGTAATCTGTCCTCCTGAAAAAGAAGATAAAGCCCACGACCGGACTCGAACCGGTGATCTCGTCCTTACCAAGGACGTGCTCTAGCCACCTGAGCCACGTGGGCATAGCATATAAAAAAAAACAGACGTAACTGTATCGTCCGTCTTTTATACAGCTTATTTTTTAGAAAAAAAAGCGGGCAACGGGATTCGAACCCGCGACCCTCAGCTTGGAAGGCTGATGCTCTAGCCAACTGAGCTACACCCGCATTTTTCCTATAAAAAAGTGGGGAGAGAAGGATTCGAACCTTCGAAGTCATCCGACAACAGATTTACAGTCTGCCCCCTTTGGCCGCTTGGGTATCTCCCCTCACGTGGCAGCAGAGCGCTGCACACTGAGTCCGTGAAGCAAAAAAAAGCTGGTGAAAGGAATTGAACCCTCAACCTACTGATTACAAGTCAGTTGCTCTACCGTTTGAGCTACACCAGCTTACCGTGAAACGGAGGTGAATATTATCGTTTAAAGATATAGATGTCAAGAGTTTTGTTGAAAAAAAATTAAAGTTTTTTTAATTGCCCTGAAACCCGCTAAACACAAGGATTTAAAAAAGAATTTAGCATCATCCGGAGGAATGTTCCATACTTTTTTTTATCAATACTCTGACACCTTCACTCTGTAAAGCATAAAAAACCTGTTTGCCCGATTTTTTCCATGTTACCAGCTTTGAATTGCGGAGGATACGAAGCTGATGAGACACGGCAGACTGGGAGACTCCGGCCAGCTCGGCTATGTCCGCAACGCAGAGTTCTGAAAGGGAGAGTGCATATAATATTTTGACACGGGTGTGGTCGCAAAGTATCTTAAACGTGTCCGCCATATTTAATGTAATGGTCTCCGGCGGCATCCTGTCCTTCATTTTGGGCAGCATGTCCTCAACTGGTTCCGCTAACTGAAATATATTATTGGCCATATTTTCCTCAAAATTTCACTCACTCATTCATGGAGAGATTCTTCGGCTAATGCCTCAGAATGACTGCGGCTATACAAACTCCGTCACTCTATTCTACAATTACCACAAGTGGACTCATACAGCCTTCGGCTAGTGAGCGAAACAGTCTCATTGAATAGAGATTCTTCACTGCGTTCAGAATGACATACTACACATAAGATTGTCACTCTGAGCTTGCGAAGAGTCTACATTCGGAGAGATTCTTCACTGCGTTCAGAATGACTGCAACTGCACAGCCTCAGCATTAAGTGCCCGACAACACACATGAGCACCTGCTCAGATGTGTATGATATTCCGCTCTTTTCCTTATGTCAATATATGTTTATGCACCCTGATACATATTGCCTGTTGACATCAGGTCGGTTTGCATCATAATGATAAGTTCTTAATCGCAATCATAACAGGCTATAAATGCTTATGGAGAGATATATATGAACATTCAGCAAATGATGAAACAAGCTCAGAAAATGCAGAAAAAGATGGAAGAGGCTCAGGCCGAGGCGGCTCTTGAGGTTGTCGAAGCCACTGCCGGCGGCGGAATGATCACCGTTAAGGTGAACGGCAAGCAGGAGATAGTGGGCATAACCATTGAAAAAGACGTTGTTGACCCCAACGATGTTGAGATGCTTCAGGATCTCATTCTGGCGGCTGTCAACGAGGGACTTAAAAAATCACAGGAAGTGGTTCAGCAGAAGATGTCTGCTGTTACGGGCAATCTGGGCATCAACTTCCCCGGCATGTTCTAATAACCCCTAATGAAGAACAGAATTTTTGAAAGGTGCGTGGGCGAGCTTTCAAGGCTTCCGGGCATCGGCAGAAAGACTGCGGTGCGCCTTGCGCTTCATCTTCTGAAATCCGACGCCCAGCTGGTCAAAAACCTTGCTGAGAGCATGACGGAGCTTAAGGAGAAGACCGTTTTCTGCAAAGTGTGCGGAAACCTTGCCGAAGAGCCTATCTGCCACATATGTCAGGACGGATACCGCAAGAACGGCCAGCTCTGTGTGGTTGAAGAGGCAAAAGACATCTTTGTTCTGGAAAACACAGGCTTCTTCCGTGGACTCTACCATGTTCTGGGCGGCAGAATATCCCCTCTGGACGGCATAGGCCCGCAGGATCTGTCTATCGACAGACTGCTTGAGCGCATTGCGGCGGAGGGAATCACTGAGGTGATAATCGCCACCAACCCCGACATAGAGGGCGAAACCACTGCAATCTATCTTTCAAAGGTTCTCAAAAACAAAGGCGTCCGTGTAACAAAAATAGCCAGCGGCGTGCCCATAGGCACCAACCTCGAATATACGGACGAGCTGACGCTTTTCAAGGCTATGGAACAGCGCACCGAATTTCACGATTAACAACGGATTACATACATGCCAAAGGAAATAATAGTAAACTCGACCCTCAACGAGGCTCGGGTGGCGGTGCTGGAAAACGGCAACCCCGCCGAGATCCTCATTGAGAGGGCGCACAGTAAAAATGTCGCCGGAAACATATATAAAGGACGTGTGATAAAAGTCCTCCCCGGAATCCAGTCCGCATTTGTGGATATCGGCCTTTCAAAGGCGGCCTTTCTGCCCGCCGCAGACGTCTACGTTGAAAACGGAGAGCGTGTGAGCTTTCTGGAAGCTATGGACGGAATGCAGGACGAGGCGGATGTCGACACCGCCACACCTTCTGAGCCCAAAGAGGTTCCCCCCATCGAACAGCTCTTAAAAGAGGGTCAGGAGATCATCGTTCAGGTGGCCAAGGAATCCATCGGCCAGAAGGGCGCAAGGCTGACCACCCATCTCACTGTTCCCGGAAGATATATAGTGCTGATGCCCGGCTATGAACACGTCGGCGTATCACGCAAAATAGAGGAAGAGGAGGAGCGGGAACGCCTCAGACTCATCCTTAAAGAGATAAAGAAAGAGGGAATGGGGCTTATAGCCAGAACTGTTTCCGCAGGGCACGACCGTGACGAGATAGTGGCCGACCTCGACTACCTTGAGCGTCTCTGGTCTATGATAATGGATAAGATATCCACATCAAAAGCTCCCTGCATGGTCTATGAGGATCACGGGCTCATCTTCCGCATACTGCGTGACACCGCAACGGCGGATGTCAGCCGCATTATCATAGACAATAAGGCGGACTACCTTAAAATAAAATCGTTCCTCCGCGAATTCATGCCCGACATTAATATAGAGGTCAGCCTCTACACCAACGACATCCCCATCTTCGATTACTACAACATCGAGATAGAGATAGGCCGTATTCTGGACAAAAAGGTCTGGTTGAAATCAGGCGGCTATATAGTTATTGATCAGGCCGAGGCACTCACCGTCATAGACGTTAACACCGGAAAATTCGTCGGCAAGCGGAACTTTGAGGAGACCATCCTCAAAACCAACCTTGAAGCCTCAAAAGAGATCGCCTGGCAGCTGCGTCTGCGCAACATCGGCGGAATCATAATAGTTGATTTCATCGACATGGCAAAAGAGGAGAACCGCCAGAAGGTTCTCAAGACAATGGATCTGGAACTGAAAAACGACAGAGCCAAGTCCAGCGTGGTGAACATTTCGCCGCTGGGACTTGTGGAAATAACCAGAAAGCGTGTTCAGGAGAGCCTCACCCGCTCACTGAGCGAACCCTGCCCCTACTGCGAGGGCAGAGGCATCGTAAAAAGCAAGCTCACGGTCTGCTACGACATCCTGCGGGAGGTGCGCCGCATAGCCCCCTTCTTCAGAGACAAAAAGGTATACATCGAAGCTCACCCGGAGGTTGTGGACCTTATACTCGACGACGAAAAGCAGTCGCTGGACGAGATAGAGCTTATGATGAACATCAAGGTGGAGGTCACTCCCAACGAGTCCTTCCACATACACGACTACGAAGTAACACCGATGGACTAACATGTACAACAGACAGGACGCATTCTACAAAAAAGCAAAGCGAGAGGGCTACCGCTCCAGAGCGGCATACAAGCTCATTGAGCTTAACAAGAAATATGAGATATACAGGAACGGGCAATACGTTCTCGATGTGGGCTGTGCCCCCGGAGGCTGGTCTCAGGTCGTGGCGCAGATGTCAAAGACCCGCATAGTGGGCGTTGACCTTCTGGAGACCGGCGAAATGGAACTTGACCGCTACACCTTCATTCAGGGTGACATAACCGAACAGGAGACTGTTGACAAGGTTCTGGCTGTCAGTTCCGGCTATGATGCGGTGATTTCCGATGCCGCACCGAACACTTCCGGATCAAAACTGCTCGACCACGTAAATTCTATTGAACTTGTGCGTAAAATATTCTATTTTGCCTGCTCCGTTCTGAAGCCCGGCGGAAATTTCGTCTGCAAGGTATTCGAAGGAGAGGACAGGGACGCACTGGTGAAAGAGATGAGAGTGCATTTCGAGTTCTGCAAGCAGTTCCGTCCAGAGGCCACCAGAAAAGGCTCATTCGAAATGTATGTTATTATGAAAGGTTTCAAAGGTTTAAAGAGTGAATAAAGATCTTTTATCCGTTCTGAAGCTTGTCTCCGAAGGTTCCGTAAACCCTGAACAGGCTCAGGAGCTTATCAGAGGATTTTCCGACGGCGAAGAGGTCAAGATCGATACGGACAGAAAGAACCGTGTGGGTTTTGAAGAGGTTGTATACGGCAGAGGAAAGACCGTTGCCCAGCTTGCTTCAATTGCCGCAACCTATGCAGAAAAAGGTCTGAACCTCATCTGCACGGGACTGTCTGAAGAGAAGATAAAGGAGCTTGAACCCCTCTGCCCCGACTGCACCTTTGCGGCGGACGCAGGAATAATGAAGCGCATAGTTAAGCCCATAGACACAAAACAGGGCTCGGTGGCGGTCATTACTGCGGGAACAAGCGACATGCGCACGGCGAAGGAGGCGGCAGAGATTCTGGCCTTCAATGGCGTCAGCGCAAAGCTTTATGCCGATATCGGCGTGGCTGGCATACACAGATTCCTCAGCTACAAAAATGAGATATCGGATGCGGACGTGATAATCGTTGTTGCCGGAATGGAAGGCGCACTGCCCTCCATCACAGGCGGGATGTTTCCCCAGCCGGTGATAGCTGTGCCCACCTCAACAGGCTACGGCACTGCTCTGAACGGTTTCACCGCCCTTTTTGCCATGCTGACCAGCTGTGCGGCGGGTCTGACAGTGGTGAATATTGACAACGGATTCGGCGCTGCAATGTCAGCAATCAGGATTATTAATACATTAAACAAATACAGAACCCGCCAGTAATGCACTATAGAGCATTATTTGAATATGCAGGTTTTGTTGATTAACGAACATTTATTCATTTTCCTATGGTATTTTTTAAAGCGAAATGCTAGCTTATGTCCATAAATATACTTATTTGAGACATTTTATTGTGAAAAAACGGAGGAGAAAATGCCCAGACCATCTAAGCCTAGAGTTATAGGCGCGCAACCCGAAATTTCCAGTTTCAAACCCAGAGGTATCTCAGCAAAAAAACTCAAAGCTGTAAACCTCACCCTTGACGAGTTCGAGGCTATCCGCCTTGCAGACTATCAGGGACTCTCTCACGAGGATGCGGCTGTTCTTATGAACATCTCACGCCCTACATTCTCAAGACTGGTTGAAAAAGCCAGAATCAAAGTCGCATCATTTATTATTGAAGGTTCAGAACTGAATATCTCAGGCGGCAACGTTACGTTTCAGGACAGAGGATGCAGCGTCTTCAAACAAGCCCTGCCCGACAGCAGGATTGAAAGAAGAAAGCATTCTGCGGCGGCTCTCGAAGAGAGCTATTGCTAAGTTAAACTCTGAGGCGGCTTTCGGGCCGCCTTTTTATTTTTTTCTTCATTTCTCAAAAAATTTTTTTAAATCTTTTCTATACTCTCCCAATACACGGTGTGCGTCATAAAACCCTATAACTTTCGCAAATACCTGCTATAAATATGCAAAATGTTGACAAAATGAATGCCTGACAATAAGTTGACTATCCTCCTGATATCAAAACACATATTTTCTACACAATTACTCATAAGTTTAATATTGACATAAAAACGGTATGTCCATAATATTCATATATTCATTTTTCTCTGGAGGATTTATTATGGAAGAATGGTTCTCAACGTACTCGGAAAAGCTTAAGGCGATCGGCCACCCCATCAGACTCAAACTTATGGTCGGCCTAATGAGCAACGAGTGCAACGTGACCAAAATTTGCAAAGGACTTGATATACCTCAGGCAACCACAAGTCAGCACCTTGCCATACTCAAGAACAAGGGGCTCATCAAGGGAAAAAGATCCGGAACAAGCATATGCTACAGCATAGCTGACGACGGCATCAAAGCTATGACTAAAGAATTAATGGAGAAGACAGGATGCGTATCCCCATGCGAGGGTTCACACTAAGCCTGATTCTGCTTTTTGCGGCAGCACAGGCACAGGCGGTTTCGCTCACTTTTGCCCAGGCAAAGGACATGGCACTGAAAAACTCATACGTCATAAAGTCCTATAAAGCGGGCGAAGAAGCGGCAGGATATGTTAAAGATCAGGCTAAAGGGGCATTTCTGCCCACGCTCAGCCTGCATCAGACCCTTATGAAGACGGACGAACCGGGCAATGCTGCGTTTGCGACTGCCAGACAGGGCAGGTTCGACATGAACTATTTCACAAACAACATGGCAAACCCCGACAGAGTCACCAGCTACACCACACAGGTGCAGGTGATGCAGCCGGTGTTTATGCAGGGACAGATCTATTTCGGTGTAAAGCAGGCGGACATGGCATATCAGGCCAGCCGCATGGAGACCGAAAGAGCGACTCAGTTCACCCTTTATAACCTTCATATGGCGTTTTACGGTCTTGCTCTGGCCGAAAAGGCACTGGACACCGCCAGACACTCGTATGAACGTACCGAAAGGTACTACAGGACGGCAAAGGATTTCTTCAATAACGGACTGATAGTTAAAAGCGACCTGATGGTCTCCGAAAGCTACCTGCTGATGAACGAGCAGGCGGTTAAAGAGGCCGAGAAACAGCATGCGGTGGCAACAAGCAACCTGCAGAGGCTTTTGGACACGGACGAACCCATCAAGGTCGTCTGGACAACACCCGAACTTGAATTTTCGGAGGACGTGGCGAAATATACCGCTCTGGGTCTTTCCGAAAGACAGGACCTCATAGCCATGCAGAACTATCTGAAATCCGCTGAATACGAGAACAAAAAGGCAAAATCAGCCTTTCTGCCCTCGGTATATCTCTTTGCCGACTACCAGCGCAACGATGACAAATTCTTCGGCGACAACGGAAACGGAACAACCTACGGAGTTCAGGCCGATCTGAACCTTTTCAAAGGTTTCAGCGACCACAACAAAGTTGGCGAAACAAAAAGCAGACAGCTGTCGCTTATGCACCGCATTGCCGATAAAAAACTTGAGATCAAGTCCGAGATCAAAAATTCTTATTACGGCGTAATTGCCGCTTCAAAACAGATCGAGGCCTCAAAAAAACGTGTGGAGGCTGCCTTTGCGGCGCTGACCATCACTGAGAACAGATTCAACGAGGGTCTTTCGAAGATAACTGAGCTTCTGGACAGGGAGGTTGACCTGAAACAGGCGGAACTTTCTCTTTATATGTCCGAATATCAGGAGATAGTCGAAATGGCCGGACTGCATCTGGCGGCCGGAAACCTTAAATAATCAGTATTCTTTTCAGGCTCCCTGTCTTTTGCGGGGAGCCGTTTGAAGAAAGGACGCCATAGTCCCGCCAGCCACGATCCGGTGGTATAATACATATATTTGTCCAACTGAACTTTAAGTGAATAAATCACTTGATAATTGCGCCACAAATATCATATTATCCGAATATAACAGAATTAAAGGGGTTTGAAGATGTTGCGTAAGTTTATTGTATCGGCAGCCATTTTGTCTCTGCTGACCGCATGCGGCGGCGAAAAGAAGGAAGAAGCGGCCAAGACACCCGCCACGGTTAAGGTTCAGCTCCATGAGGTAAAGCTTACGGATGCCGACTCCACAAGGGTTTTCACAGCCACAGTGTCCAGCGACAAAACAGCCGTCATGATACCGAAAGTGACAGGCTACGTTGAGCAGATTCTGGTGACTCCCGGTCAGCAGGTAAAGGCCGGTCAGCTTCTGGCGGTTATAAAGAGCGGGGAGCTTGAACAGAAGATGGCCATTGCGGCCTCCGGCGAAATGGAGACACAGAACGCCATGCGTCAGGCCGAAATAGGCTACAAGATGGCGAAATCCGAGTTCGACCTTGCCGAAAAGACATACAACAGATATCTGAACCTCATCAGAAACAGCAGTGTCAGCAAACAGGAATTTGATCAGGTGGAATCCCAGTATAAACTCGCAAAGGAGAACCTTGCCCTTTCAGCCGAAAAGGTTCAGCAGGCAAAGATACGCTCCGGTCAGGCGGGCGCAATGCGTGGCGAGGTGAACACCTATCTTTCATATACACAGCTCAGAGCACCCTTTGACGGTGTTGTTCTGGAAAAGAACATGGATGCCGGAAACCTTGCGAACCCCGGAAGCCCTGTGCTGAAAGTCGGCAACAACGTTCCCGTCATAGTGGCATACATCAGCCAGAACATGATATCCGCTCTGAAACTGGGTACGAAAGCCACTGTGTCCATCGACTCCACAGGCGAGGAGTTCGAAAGCAAAGTTCTTGAGATAAGCCCCGACATAGACCCCGCCACGGGCAACTTTAAGGTAAAACTCTCCGGCTCTGAAAAACTGGCGCAGGGGATGTTCGCCAAGGTGCGGTTCATCACCGGAGTTGAAAAGGTGATAGCTGTTCCCGATTCCGCAGTGGTGATCCGTGGTCAGCTCAGCCTCGTTTTCGTGAACGACAAGGGCAAGGCCGACATGCGTGTGGTGAAGACCGGACGTGACTTCGGCGGCTTCACGGAGATACTTTCAGGTCTGTCCGCAGGCGAGAAGGTTGTTTCGTCCAATGCGGCAGTGCTGAAATCCGGCGACATACTTGAGGCGAAATGATGGAAAATCCGGATAAGAAGAATCTGGCGGCCAGAATTGCCGCCGCATTCATAACATCAAAAATAACTCCCCTTCTGGTGATAGCCACGCTTTTCATAGGCATGGTGTCCATCATCATGACCCCCAAAGAGGAGGAACCCCAGATAGTCGTGCCAATGGTGGACATTCTCGTCCCCTACCCCGGAGCAACCGCCAAGGATGTTGAAAAAGCGGTCACGGAACCTCTGGAGGAGATAATCTGGGAGATTCCCGGCGTGGAATACGTCTACAGCACCAGCATGAACGACCTGAGCATGGTCATTGTGCGTTTCAAGGTGGGCGAGGATGAGGAAAAATCCATCACCAAGCTGAAAGACAAGATCGACTACAACATGGACAGAATGCCCCACGGCGTTCAGTCCCCTTTAATAAAGAAACAGTCCATCGACGACGTGCCCCAGATGGCCTTCACCTTCTGGTCGGAGAAATACGACTCATACCAGCTGCGCAGGATAGTCTCCGAGGTTCAGAAGAACCTGAAAGAGGTGGACAACGTATCCAAAACCGAGATAATCGGCGGCTACAAACGCATGGTGCGCATTGAGCCGAACATAGAAAAGCTGAAAAGCTACAACCTCGACCTCTTCCGACTGCACAAAGCGGTGGAGATGAGCAACCTATCCCTTAACACAGGCGAGATAACCAAGAACAACAAAGTTCTGTATGTCAGCGCAGGCGGATTCTATAAAGATGCCGAGGCGCTCAGGAACATGGTGGTGGGCGTTGCGCAGGGCAAAGCGGTCTACATGAAGGACGTTGCCGAAGTGACCGACGGCCCGGAAATTCCCGACCATATTCTTCTGATGGGCTTCAAAGCATCAAAAGACACCGAACGCTATCCGGCCGTGACCCTCTCCATCTCCAAAAGACAGGGGAGCGACTCGGTGGTGGTGTCTGAAGCGGTGCTCCATAAGCTCGACATGCTGAAAGGCTACATAATCCCCGACGACGTTCACGTTGAGGTCACCAGAAACTACGGCGAAACGGCATTCGTAAAGGTTATGACCCTCATAGAGCACCTTGTGGGCGCAATCATTGCGGTGATAATCGTAATGAGCCTCACCATGGGCTGGCGTGCGGGTGCGGTGGTGTTCGTTGCGCTTCCCGTGACGTTCGCTCTGACCTTCTTCGTATATTTCATGTTCGACTACACACTCAACAGAGTTACGCTATTCGCCCTTATCTTCGTTGCAGGGCTTGTGGTGGACGATGCAATCATCGTTGTTGAGAACATGGAACGGCATTTCCGCCTCGGTGCAAAAAACCTGCTGCAAAAGGCCATCTATGCGGTTGGCGAGGTGGGCAACCCCACTATTCTTGCCACCGTGACGGTGATCGTTGCCATATTCCCCATGGCTTTCGTAAGGGGGCTTATGGGACCCTACATGAAGCCCATGCCAATCGGCGCATCCCTTGCGATGATATTCTCGCTGTTCGTTGCGCTGATAATCACCCCTTGGCTGGCCTATAAACTTCTGGCGGGGCATGCGGCAAAGAACGCAGGCGAACCCGTTGAGGATGAGGCCGCATACGTTAAAAAGACAAAACTCTATTCAGTTTACAATAAATCGTTCTCACTGCTGATAGACAGCGCACGCAACAGGATACTTTTCGGAGTTGTGATGCTTTCGCTGTTTTTCGGTGCGTTCCTTTTCATCCCTACAAACCTTGTGGTGATGAAGATGCTCCCCTTCGATAACAAGAACGAGGTTCAGATAGTTATAGACATGCCGGAAGGAACCCCCCTTGAGCGGACGAACCTTGTGGCATCCGAGGTTGGCAAGTATCTGGCGACGGTGGACGAGGTCAAGGACTATCAGATATACACCGGAATCTCTTCGCCCTATAACTTCAACGGTCTGGTGCGCCACTATTTCATGCGCCGTGGCCATAACGTTGCGGACATTCAAGTGAATTTTGTGGACAAGAGCCAGCGGAAACTGGACAGCCACGAGATGGCCAAGAAACTCCGTCCGCAGGTTCAGGAGATAGGCAATAAATATCAGGCAAATATAAAAATTGCAGAAGTTCCGCCCGGCCCTCCCGTGCTCTCCACCCTTGTGGCAGAGGTTTACGGACCTGACGAAAAGACCCGCTCGGACGTGGCAAAACAGGTGCTCGACATCTTCAGAACCACAAAGGGCGTCGTGGATATAGATACCTACGAAGAGGACGACATGATGCAGTACGACCTTCAGGTGGACAAGCAGAAGGCCGCCGTCATGGGCATCTCCTCCGAGATGGTATCAAAGACTCTCTATACGGCTCTTCAGGGCATGAAGGCCGGTGTGCTCCACACCGAAGAGGACAGGGAACCTGTTGACATAACCATTAAACTGCCTGAGGACAGACGGAATATGCTTGAGACCCTTCAGGAGATAACAATAATCTCCATGAGCGGTCAGCCCGTCAGTCTCGGCGAACTGGTGACCGTTCGACAGAAACTCAAGGACAAGGCCATCTACCATAAGAACATGAAGCCTGTGACCTACGTTGTTGCCGACGTTGCCGGAGAGGTTGAAAGCCCCGTATACGCCATTCTGGATATGAAAGAGAGAATGTCGCAGATACAGTGGCACGGAGTTGACGTTAAACAATACTGGACGGGACAGCCGGAGACCTATGATCTGCCGTCTATAAAGTGGGACGGTGAATGGCAGATAACCTATGAGGTGTTCCGTGACCTCGGTCTGGCGTTTGCGGCGGTTCTGGTGCTTATGTATTTTGTTCTGGTGGGCTGGTTCCGCTCGTTCGTGACCCCCATAATAATGATGGTACCCATCCCTCTGTCGCTTCTGGGCATCATCCCCGGACACTTCCTGTTCGGTCAGTTCTTCACCGCCACCAGCATGATAGGCTTCATCGCCCTTGCGGGTATAATGGTAAGAAACGCAGTGCTCCTGATAGATTTCATAGAGCATGCACTGGCAAACGGCAGAACCCTGCGTGAGGCGGTAATCGAATCCGGAGCTATCAGAACCCGCCCGGTTGTGCTGACCACGGTAGCGGTTATAACGGGCGCACTTTTCATGCTCCCCGACCCCATCTTTGCGGGTCTGGGCGTGTCGCTCATTACGGGAGCCGTGGTGTCCACGGTGCTGACACTGCTGATAATCCCTCTTATGTATTTCTTCCATAAGAGGTTCTGGGATAAAAGATATAAGGAGTAATAATCATGTCTATCAAAGATATTTTAAGACTTGTACCCGGGATAATGATCCTGCTGAGCATCGGGCTTTTTCTGGCAACAGACCAGAAATGGTGGCTGGCTCTGGCGGCCTTCGTGGGGCTTAACCTGCTCCAGTCCGCCTTCACCAAATGGTGCCTTCTGGAGGATATCCTCCGCAAGGCGGGAATAAGGGAGATATAAAAAATCAAACGAGCCCGATAGTTTCTCTGTCGGGCTCATTTTTTTTATGCTATACAGTGCCATGAGCATTATTAAAGTTGAGATCAACTACAAAAACCTACTCATAGCCGCAATAGCAACAGGTGTCGTCGTTCTGCTGTTCAAACTGCAGACGATAATAACGGTTTTCGCCGTTTCATTTTTCATAGCATACATGTTCGATCCGGTGGTGGACAAGTTTGAAGAACGGAAAATACCCCGTTCGGTGACCATTCTGGTCATGATGGCACTTACCGCCGCACTGATAGTTCTGCTTCTGGCGTGGCTCATCCCCGTTGCCGCATCGGAACTGCAATACCTCTCCAACAACGTTGCAAACTATGTGGATTCTCTTTTCGGTTTCGTCCAGACATCAGCCGCAGTGTTCGACATACAGCTGGATGTGAACACTCTGAAACAGCATATCGGCTCCCACAGCAGCGACTATCTGAAAGAGATATTCTCAAGCATGTCCAGTCTCATGTCCTCTTTCTCGTCCATGGTCTCTGTTATACTGAACATCGCCCTTGTGCCCATTCTGGTGTTCTATTTCCTTAAGGATTTCGACAAGATTCTGGCTAAGATGCTGGAGTTTCTCAATACACGGTTCAAAATGGATTTCACCGGTTACTACAGGGAGTTCGACAACATCCTCTCAACCTATTTCAGAGGGCAGATAATCGTTGCGGCGATCCTCGGTCTGCTCTACACCCTCGTGCTCTTTATAGCCGGAATAAAACCCGCCGTTATTGTTGGCACTGTGTCCGGAATCCTGAGCGTTGTTCCCTACCTCGGCTTCATTGTCGGGTTCACTGTTTCCGTCATTCTGGCGGCTCTTCAATACGGCGATTTTCTGCATCCGACAATGGTCATCGCCGGTTTTGCTCTCGTTCAGTTTTTCGAGGGCAACTTCATAACACCCAGAATCCTCGGAGGTTCTCTGGGACTGCACCCCACGGCGGTAATTTTTTCTCTGATGGCGGGCGGTGCGCTGTTCGGCATAGGCGGAATGATCATAGCCCTGCCTGTGGCGGCTTTTCTGCGGGTGCTTATCAACCAGCGTTCAGCACAATAATCCAACCCTGTCCTGTCTCTGACATTTTCCTCTTGCACACCGTTATATTCCATGCTACATAACGCTTATGAAAATAGACGGCAAACTCTGGATAGATATTAACGGAAACGGGATAGCAGGGCACGGCAGGATAAAACTGCTGGAACTGGTGCAGGCGACAGGCTCCATTAAGAAAGCGGCTGAAAGCATCAAAATGAGCTACAAAGCCGCATGGGACAGCATAAACCTGCTTAACGAGATATTCGGCACACCGCTGGTGGAGAGACAGACGGGGGGAAAAGGAGGCGGCGGCACAACCCTCACAAAGGCAGGTCTGGAACTGATCAAGACCTATAATCACCTCAGCAGACTGCATATGATGTATCTCGGAACACTGAGCGAATCGAACAAGTTAACAGGCGTTATTCAGACCATAGCCGACAGTTATGCTGTGGTTAAAACCGATCAGGGTGACATCATTTCTGGCTCAATGCTCGATCCGGATCTGAAACCCGGAGAATCTGTTTCGGTTTTCATCAATCCCAAAGATATTATCCTCGTTGACAGCGACAAGCTGAAAACCAGCGCAAGAAACATTCTGCGCACAACCACCGAAAAAGTTGAAAACGAAAAGGACAAGACTGAGGTACTTTTGAAAACGGCATGCGGCACACCGCTGAAACTCAGCATTATGGCGGCCAGCTCCGAAAAACTGGGGCTCAAACCGGGAATGGAGATATTTGCACTTTTCAAAACAGCTTCAGCATTAATAATGAGGTGACATCATGAAAAAACTTCTGATCCTTGCACTTGCACTGGCCATCTCCACAACGGCCTTTGCAAAAGAACTCACCATCTCCGCTGCGGCTAACCTTCAGTTTGCTCTGGAAGAGGTCGCCAAGGCCTACAAAGCAGACACCGGAACCGATGTTAAAGCCACATACGGCGCATCGGGCAAACTTGTTGCACAGATAATCAACGGCGCAAAATTCGATATCTTTCTTGCCGCCGACATGAGCTTCGCCCAGAAAGCGTACGAAGCCGGACTCACAACCGACAAACCCGTTATGTATGCCGAAGGACTTCTGGTTCTCTGGTCAAAAAAATATAACATCAAGTCGATCGCCGACCTGAAAGACCCCAAATACGTTAAGATCGCCATCGCCAACCCCGCAACAGCCCCCTACGGCAGAGCGGCCGTTGAAGCCATGAAAGCATCCGGCGTTTACGATGCCGTAGCCCCCAGAATCGTTCAGGGAGAAAGCATCTCCACCATGGACACATACATTCAGACGGGCGTTGCCGAAGCAGCCTTCGCAGCCAAGTCACACCTTGCCAGCGGCAAAGTTCAGGATGCCGGTTCATGGTTCGACGTTGACAAAAAACTCTACGCACCCATCGAACAGGGCGGCGTTATCCTTAAAGCAGGCGACGTTGCCGAAGCTCAGAAGTTCATGAACTATCTGACCAAAAGCAAAGGCGCAGCGATCATGAAAAAATACGGCTACGAAAAATGAATGTTTTAGAGGCTAAGATTCTTCATTACCGCACTTCCGGCCAGATAATAATCTGCGAGCTGGATACTTTCGGCGAAAACGCCACTGCTGTTCTTCTGGACAGCCCCAGCGAGCTGAAATACATTTTTGAAGGGAACACTGTGAACATGCTGTTCAAAGAGACCGAGGTCATCATCGCCACAGGCGAGATAGGCCAGCTGAGCCTCAACAACAGATTTCCCGCCAGAATAACGGCCATGGAGAAGGGTGAAATTTTCACAAGCCTTGCTCTGGATTTCGGAACGGGCATCGAATCGGTGATAACCACCAAATCCGTTGAAAGACTGGGGCTGGCTGTGGGAACCGAGGTGACCGCCCTTATTAAAGCCAACGAAATTGCAATAGGCCGGAGAGATTAGCATGAGAGAGCTTCTGTCTCCGCTTATACTTACATTTGAACTTGCGGCTGTGACAACCCTCATTCTGGCTGTCACAGCCATTCCCTTTGCCTACTGGCTGGCATCCGCAAACTTCAGGGGAAAATCCATCGTGGAATCCGTAACAGGGCTTCCCATCGTGCTTCCCCCATCTGTTCTTGGTTTCTATCTGCTGGTGTTCATGGGTCCCCACGGATCTCTGGGCGGTATTCTGGCAAAGTTTGACATCCGCATGGTCTTCACTTTCGAAGGCCTTGTGTTCGCATCGGTGATATACAGTCTGCCCTTCATGGTTCAGCCTGTTCAGGCCGGGTTCGAAGCCCTGCCCCACTCTCTGAAAGAGGCATCATACACTCTGGGCAAATCCAGAATACGAACCTTTTTCATGGTGATGCTTCCCAACATAAAGCCCTCTCTGATAACAGGCATTGTCCTCAGCTTCGCACACACGGTGGGGGAGTTCGGCGTGGTTCTTATGATAGGCGGAAGCATTCCGGACGAAACCAGAGTGGCGTCCATAGCCATTTATGATCAGGTGGAGGCGATGAACTATTCAACGGCGCACTTCTATTCGGCGGTGCTGTTCGTTCTTGCTTTTGCTGTGCTCGTCACGGTCAATATGGTAAACAGGAAGATAAGCGGAAAGACAATATGATTGAAATAGATGTAGTTAAACGAATAAAGACCGCCTCGGGAGAGGTCGATATGCACGCAAAGGTGGATATCGAAAAGGGCGGTTTCTGCTCACTCTTCGGAAAATCCGGAGCGGGCAAAACAACAATTCTGCGCATTCTGGCAGGACTGACCGACCCCGACGACGGAGTTATCAGGATTGACGGAAAGGTCTGGTTCGACAAAAAGAACAGGATAAACGTGCCTGTTAATAAGCGTAAATGCGGATTCGTGTTTCAGGACTATGCACTGTTTCCCAACATGACCGTCAGAAAAAATGTGGAGTATGCTTCAGTGAACAGGTCAAACGTGGACAGGCTCATCGACATGGTGGGCATGACCGAGCTGACCCACAGAAAACCCGCCACACTCTCCGGCGGACAGAGACAAAGGGTTGCGCTGGCCAGAGCACTGGCTGCGGAACCGGAGATTCTGCTTCTGGATGAACCTTTTGCGGCTCTGGATGCGGATATGCGCAATGTTCTGCAAAACGAACTTAAAGTTATCCACGACACACTCGGTGTGACCACCATACTGGTAAGTCACGACAAGGGCGAGGTCTTCAAGCTGGCGGACAAGGTCTACTGCATGGACGACGGAGTAATAACCAGAATCGGTACACCCGAAGAGGTGTTCACAGACAGCACCATCAGCGGGAAATTCAAATTCACCGCACGGGTTCTCAAAATTGAAAGGAGCGACTGCCTCTATGTGCTAACGCTCTCCATCGGCTCCGAGGTGGGACACGTCGTCGCCACCCGCTCCGAAGCGGAGGATATAAGCATAGGCGACAGGGTTCTGGTCTACACCAAGGCGTTCAACCCTTCGGTTAAAAAGATATAAGGCACGGAAACCCGTGCCTCAGACTGATAACAAACTATATAGTTTTGCTTTATTGAACCCTCCTTTGGGAAAGGAGGGAAGGGTGGATTTCCCTGCTAATAAAAAAATCCCTCCAAACCTCCCTTTCTAGCTAGCCCGGTGCAGAAACATTCGCAAAGATAGGCGAATGTTTTGCCAAAGGGAGGCTTAACAGTCCAAAGCAAACTTTGTCAACAACCTAAGGCACGGAAACCCGTGCCTTTTTTTATTTCGACAGTATCTCGTTGACCTCTCCGATATAGAGATCGTGATAGTCCTGCTCGGGATACCATTTTGAATCGATATCGTCTGCGATGAAGTTTTTCGGGTCTATGGGCTGACGAAAAATCTTTCTGCAAAGGATCACCTTTGATGCCTCTGTAAAATAGGGTGTTCCTTCGTAATGCTCAAGTGTGAGACCTGAAACCTTTATTTTGTCCTCATTTCTGCCGGAAACCGTTCCCATATAACCCAGCATTTTCGAATATTTCTCCCTGTCGAAAAAGGTCAGGGAAAAACTGTCGGAAGCGTCCATAAACTCTTTAGTGAATCGGCTGGGGCGTACAACTATGAATGCAACGTTCCTGCCCCACATAACCCCCAGCCCGCCCCAGGATGCGGTCATAGTGTTCACCTTTCCCTCTTTCTCCGCCGTAACCAGCATCCAGTCTTTGCCTATCATCCGGAAAGGGCTGTAGTTGAAGCTGTCCGGACTTTCGGAATAAAACCCGCTCATATCTGCCTCCATGATAATTTAATTGTCTTAATTTTAGCGATTTAATCGAACTATTCAATAGAGGATAATTTGTGAGTTACTTACAAAAAAGGCACGGATTTTTTTGTCATTGCGAGGAGGCTGCAAGCTGACGTGGCAATCTCACATATACAGGCAGCCAAATGTTATGAGACTGCCGCAGCAGCTACGCTGCTTCGCAGTGACACAGCAAAAAAGGCACGGAAACCCGTGCCTTCTACAATGCATATTTCACACCTGTTGCTTAGAGCCGAGCAGTTCAAGGCTGAGGTTAAAAAATCTGCTGAGTGTACACATAGGTACATGATGGAGATTTTTTGACCGACAACGCAGAAATGCGAAGTGCTGTAAGCGGCAGACTATCAGTCTACGGCGACTATTATTGAGGATGCCTTCATAATAGTATACACTTTTTTACCCTTCTCCAGAGCCAGATTGTCGCATGAGCCTTTTGTGATGACGGAAACAACTTCCTGTCCGCCTGCAAGCTCAACAACCACCTCAACGTTTACGGAACCCTCTTTAATATCCTTAACTTTACCTTCAAGAACGTTTCTTGCGCTGAATTTCATAACGAACCTCCTGTGTTAACATATTTGGAATATATTACCGCAGAAGACTGTAGTCAAAGAAAAAGACGTTATTTATCAATAAAATAACGCAATGAAATAACCTTTTAATAATGTATGCGGCATTCATTAAAGGAATTAATTCTGATAGCGGATAACGAAAAAATAATTATCTGACGGGAAATGAAAAGTATGTTTTTCCGAAGGGCTCGTTTTTAAGTGTGTAGTGCCACCACTCCTTTTCGTAGTTATAGAATCCGTGTTTTTCCATAACCCTTTTGAGCAGGAGGCGATTCTGCATGGCAGTGCCCGTTATGCGGGGGTTTTCGGTGGCCGACAGACCGCTGAAACAGTCGAAACCTGTTCCCATATCAACGGAATTGTCTCCGAACCGTTTCTCATAGGGTGCATCGCACCGTCTGAGGTTTTCGTAGGGAATAAAAATCTCTTTCGGTGTGCTGCCGAGGGGGATTATGGTCAGATCCACCGTGCCGCCTCTCGAATGTCCCGATTTATGCGCTATATATCCCCGTTTGAACAGGGTTTCTTTCGGCTCGTCGGGGTAGAACTCCCCTTTTGTTTTCGTATCCGCAAAGTCTTTCGCCCAGCGGGAGAAGTGGTCGACCGCCTTTTGCGGGCGGTAGCAGTCGTACACCTTCAGTCCCAGCCCCATCGGAACAAGTTCAGCCTGAACTTTTTTAAGAGCCTGCGCCGCCTGAGAGGTCAGGATGCATTCCGCTTTTTCGTAGCCGTCAACAGGTCTGCCCACAAAGTTGTGGTAGTTGAAATATCTTATGTCATGTGCGATGTCCGGAGCTGTATCCCGCAGATAAACAAATCCGTCCGGCAGGGCGTGACAAACGGAAGACATCAGTAATGCGATAACACACCCGTAAAAAATTTTCATGCGGGTTTAAGAAAGCCTATGCGGATCTTTTTCAGACCGCCGGATTTGAAGAACACGTCAACGTTCGCCGTGTCTCCGGAACCGGTGATGGCGACCACCATTCCCTCGCCGAACATTTCATGCATTACCTTGCTTCCGCTTTTTATGCCGTTGATCTCTTTTGCGGCCACGGCGGCTTTGCGCTCGGTTTTGATATATTCGGGTACGGGGCGTTTCTGGGGTGCGGCCTTCATTCCGACTATGCCCATTTCATCGATGAACCCTGAGCGTCTCTGGGGGTTCACCTTGCCGTAGACCATGCGGGTTCCGGCATAGCTCATGTGCAGGTTCTGCTTTGCACGGGTAACACCGACGTAGCAGAGTCTGCGCTCCTCCTCCAGCTGATCGGGTTCGTCCAGACTGCCCTGAAGGGGGAAAAGTCCGTTCTCAAGTCCCGTGAGGAAAACGTTTTCAAATTCCAGCCCCTTTGCGGAGTGGATCGTCATAAGTTTGACTGCGGCGGTTCCGTCGCCTTCGTCAACGGACGTTGTGAGCGAAGTTGCCGCAAGGAAATCCGATATTGTGCCGTCCTTTACGTTCATTTCGAACTGCACGGCGGCGTTATAAAGTTCTTTTATGTTGTCGATGCGCTTTTCGGCTTCGTGTTCGTCCTCATAGCGTTTGATGAACCCTTCGTAATCGATGCTGTCTATGACCAGCTTGACCATCTGGCTTATTTTGGGTGTGGTTGTCAGCTCTTCAAAAACTGCCAGATAGGGTTCCATACCCTTTCTCTGCGCACCTCTCATCTGAATGAGGAACCTTTTCGATGCCTCAAGCAGGTTGATGCCTTCATGGGATGCATACTCGGTTATGCTGTCCACAGCAGTGTCACCCACGCCTCTGGGGGGAGCCTTAACGCTTCTTGCAAAGGATACCGTGTCGTAAGGGTTGTCGTACAGTCTCAGGTAACTGAGGATATCCTTTATCTCTCTGCGCTGATAGAAGCTTATGCCGCCTATGACCTTATAGGATACGTTCAGGCGGTTCAGAAATACCTCAAAGTTACGGGACTGGGCGTTGGTTCTGTAAAGAACGGCTATCTCGTCTGCGGGCACGCCCTCATCAAGATAATTTTTTATTGTGCCCACAACGTATTCCGCCTCGGCGGTCTCGTTTGAAACGGGCATGACCTGAACCATGCCGCCCTCCTCACGGAAGGCCTGAAGGTCTTTGCCCTTTCTCATGCTGTTGTTCTTTATGAGCTGGTTAGCCGCAGTGAGTATCACAGGGCGGCTTCTGTAGTTCTCTGTGAGCCTGACTATCTTTGCGGAAGGATAGACGCTGTCGAACTCAAGGATATTTCGGATGTCCGCACCCCTCCAGCCGTATATCGACTGGTCGTCGTCGCCCACCACGCAGATATTCGCATCGTCGCCGGAAAGCATGTTCAGAAAAAGAAACTGAATGTCGTTTGTATCCTGATACTCATCCACAAGGATATAGCGGAACATATTTTTGTAATACTCAAGCACTTCGGGATTTGTGCGGAACAGCCTGATGGTCAGAGCAAGCATGTCGTCGAAGTCGATGAAATTCTGCTCTTTCAGCTTCTGCTGATAGATCTTGAACACATCATCCATCATATGAAAAGGATCCGTGCCGGGGTTCAGCCCGTCAACGTAGGCTCTGGTGTTCTTATAGTTGCTGATGCGCCACATATACTGCTTGGGCGGATATTTTTTAACGTCGATATTGAGGTTTTTTACGATATCACGAACGACAGACAGCCTGTCGTCCTGATCCAGTATCCCGAACCCTGCGCCAAGCCCCAGAAGGTGGCCGTCACGGCGGAGAAGTCTCAGGCAGATTGAGTGAAAAGTGCCTATCCAGATGTCGGCCTGAGAGCGTGGAACGAGCTTCATTATACGCTCTTTCATCTCCCCTGCCGCCTTGTTGGTGAAGGTCACCGCAAGGATATTGTGTGCGCTCACACCGAGATTGTTAATGAGATGGGCTATGCGGTAGGTTATCACCCTGGTTTTGCCGGTTCCTGCTCCCGCAAGCACCAGCAGAGGTCCCTCTGTCTTCGTTACCGCTTCATATTGCTGTTGGTTAAGTTCTTTTGAATAATCAGGCATGTTTTATGTTTCCGTGTAGTTTTAAGAGAATCCACCCCTGCCCTCCTTTTCAAAAGGAGGTTTTTTTCCCCTTTATCAAAGGGGGATTAAGGGGGATTTACATTTTTAGTTATCTAAACTTTATGAGACTGCTGCGGGTAAACCCTCGCAGTGACAAATCAGTATCCCAGTGCTTTATAAGCTCCGTAGGCCGCAAGGGGGATGCTGTGCGCTATCTTCCCTTCGGCAATCATACTGCGAAGTTCCTCCGCCGTAACTTCCACGGGTTCGATATCTTCAAACGGATCCAGATTAAGTTCCGCCACCTTCTCGCAGTCCTCCGCAAGATAAGCATAGCAGAAATTATCCATGAAAGCAGGGTTCGGGCGCATCTTTGCCAGAAAACTCATCCGGCCTTCAAATCCGGTCTCCTCTTTCAGCTCCCTTGCCGCTCCGTCCTGCGCATTTTCACCGTTTTCCAGTGCGCCGCCGGGAAACTCATAGGTCACCTCTCCCGTGGCCACACGGAACTGACGGACAAGGATGAACTTTCCCTCTTTTGTTACAGGGATTATCACCGCCCAGTCCTTCATGCTGACAACGGTGAAAACACCCGTTTCCGAGGTTTTGGCAAATCTGTAGTCTCTGTGCTCAACCTTAAGGACAGCGTCTTTGAACTTCTCACGCTGTCCGGTGAGCGTCCATTCCCGCTGCATATTAAAGGATAAGGCCGCTGTCGGATTTTCCGCCGAGACCGCCGAGGTTTCCGGCTATTCTGATGTTTGATTTTGTTTCAACGTATTTGTTGGCAAGATCAGCGGGGACGTCTTTGTATTCATACACGACATGATCCAGTCTGATGCTTCCTCTTACTTCGTCCTCGAAGGGAAATCCGAAGGGGACTATTGCTATCTGAAGTGAGCCTGTGTGGGTGGGCATTGCCTGAACCAGAACAACGTCCTTAACAACGCCTTCAGACTCGTCTTTTATTCCGATAATGGTCTCACCGGAAACAAGTTTTGCAAATACTATATTATCAACCATTGCTATTCTCCTTAATGCCTTTTATACGGGAGAAACACAATAGCACATCAAAAAAAAATATTCAGCATAAAATATCACAAGACACTGGAAAATATGACAAAAAAGCATATATTTGATGAAAATGGATTTCAATAGGAAAGGTCGGCCTTTTTCTTATTGACAACGGGCTACTTACGCCTTATTAAACCCTTAGAAGACATTATGGAGGTATGACATGGCTTACACTATCAACGACAGCTGCACAAACTGCGGCGTATGTGAAGACGAGTGCCCCGTTGGCGCAATCAGCGAAGGCGACGATGCAAGAATGATCGATCCCGATACCTGCACTGACTGCGGCGCCTGCGCAGAAGTCTGCCCTGTAGACGCTATCGACGCGTAATTAACGGCAAACAAAGAATTTTTCCATATAGCCCTGTGTTTTACAGGGCTTTATTTTAAACATAAATACTACAAGGCAGCTAGGATATGGGAATAATAGCAACAATAAAAGAAGAGATAAACACCGTTCTCGAACGTGACCCGGCGGCAAAAAGCAAGCTGGAAATTCTGCTCTGCTATCCCGGGCTTCATGCAATGATAATCTACAGAGCCGCCCACTGGCTCTGGATCCGCAAATTTTTTCTGCTTGGCAGAATGCTCTCCCACCTCGGAAGATTTCTGACCGGAATTGAGATTCACCCCGGAGCCACCATAGGCAAACGGTTCTTCATAGACCACGGCATGGGAGTGGTCATAGGCGAAACAGCCGAGGTCGGCAACGACGTTACAATATATCAGGGAGTGACCCTCGGCGGTGTCAGCCTTGAGAAAAAGAAACGCCACCCCACCATAGAGGACAACGTCATCATCGGTTCCGGCGCAAAGGTGCTGGGCTCTTTCACAGTTCATAAGAACGCAAAGATAGGCTCAAACTCCGTGGTTGTTAAGGAAGTGCCCGAAGACGGAACAGTCGTGGGCATCCCCGGAAAGATAGTCACCAACGGAAAGGAGCCTTCGGCCAAGTTCGACCACAACCTTCTGCCCGACCCTGTTGCCAGAACTATAACAGATATGGCAACCAGAATGTGCCACATGGAATCCGAGATCAACAGTCTCAAAAAGAAGCTGGAAAAATATGAAAATAACAACTAAGAGCCGCTATGCCATCCGCTCGATTTTTGCGCTGGTTCTTCTGGGCGGCGACGAAAAACCCGTCACACTGACCCAGATAGCCGACTATGAGGATATCTCCCGCAAGTATCTGGAGCAGATATTCATCAGGCTCAAAAAAAGCAAAATCGTGGAAGGCTCCAGAGGGGCGCAGGGCGGATATGTCCTTGCCAGACCCGCAAACATGATTACTTTAAAAGAGGTAATTTACGCAATGGACGGTCCCGTTTCCGTTTCCGACTGCACCAACGAAACCCAGTGCGACAACTTTTCCACATGCGGAATCAACTGGCTTTGGTCGGGACTGAAAAAAACAGTGGACAATTACCTTGAGAACATTACTATATATGACCTAAAACGACAGGCAACAGGAGGGAAAAATGTCGATTTACCTTGACTACAGTGCTACAACGCCGGTAGACCCCAAGGTCTTTGAGGCAATGATTCCGTATTTCAAAGAGAAATTCGCCAATCCTTCCAGCATCCACACCCTCGGACGCATCGTTCGGGAGGATGTTGACAAAGCGCGCGCCACAGTGGCAAAATCCATCGGCGCAGAGCCCCATGAGATAATCTTCACCGCCAGCGGAACCTCTTCCGACAACATGGCCATCAGAAGCATAGCGGAAAAATTCGCACACAGGGGCAAGCATATCATAACATCCGTGATAGAGCACAAAGCCGTTCTGCAAACCTGCAAGTATCTGGAAAAGCACGGCTACGAAGTGACCTATCTGCCTGTGGATAAGGATGGCTTGGTGAGTGTTGAAGATTTCAGAAACGCCATCAGAAAGGATACCATCCTCGTGTCCATTATGCTGGTGAACAACGAGATCGGAACGCTCCAGCCCATTAAAGAGATATCCGCAATCGCCAGAAAAAATCAGATCATTGTCCACACAGACGCCGTTCAGGCCATGGGCAAAATGAAGATAGACGTGGGCGAGCTGGGCGTTGATCTGCTCACTTTCTCCGGCCACAAGATATGCGCACCCAAAGGCATCGGCGTTCTCTATGTCGATGAAAACCTTAAGGACGATATGGTTCCGCTGATATTCGGCGGCAGTCAGGAGTTCGGCCTGCGTGCGGGAACAGAGAACGTGGCAAACATCATCGGCCTTGCAAAGGCCTGTGAAATAGTCATGGAGGACGTTGAGAAAGAAGCGGCATACGTTAAAGGCCTGCGTGACCTTTTCGAAAACCGCATCCTGACAGAGATCCCCCAGACTTATGTCAACGGAAGCAGGGAAAAGCGTGTATGCAGCGTGACCAACATAGCTTTCAAGTTCATCGAAGCGGAAGCACTGATGATCTATGCTGAAGAGATATGCTGTTCAACCGGAAGCGCATGTACTTCCGAAAGCGTCGATGCATCCCATGTGCTCTATGCGATAGGCGTTGACCCTGTAGACCTCCACGGTTCAATCCGTTTCAGCTTCGGCCGTTTCAACACCGAAGAAGAGGTCAACCGTGCTGTGGAGATGATTAAGACAAGCGTAGAGAAACTGCGTGCCATGTCACCCCTCGTATAAAAAAAATTCTGAAGATAAAGCGGCGGCACGGGACAGATTTTTAATCCCCGTGCTTGCCGCCTACTATTTCTTTCACTACTGCACCCTGGGCATAATCTACCCATACTTCGGGTTTTACTTCAAGCAGACCGGATACAACGGAACCGAGATAGGACTCCTGCTGTCCATACTTCCCATAGTCTCCTTCACCTGCACAACCCTCTGGGCGGACGTGTTCACAAAGGTCAAACACCGGAAACTGTTCATAGTTTCCGGCATCCTGATATCGTCCTTCGCTCTGGTACCCATATATTTCTATCACAGCAAGCCCATGACCGCAGTTCTTCTGGCGGTGTTCGCATTGGCCAGAACGGGTATTCTGCCTGTGATAGACAGCTTCGCATCTTCGCTTAACGACCGCATGCCCTACGGCAGAATGCGCATCTTCGGCTCTCTGGGATTCATCCTCACATCCACCGCCACAGGCTATTTCTTCGACAGCTTCGGTGCGGCGGCGTTTGTTCTGCTCTATACGGTTTTCAGTCTGCTGTCGGTGGTTCCAGCTCTCCTTGCCAACTACGACACCAGTCTTTTCAAACCCAGACCCAACAGCGAAAAGAGACTGCCATTCCACCTGAAAGTATTTTTCGCAGGGCTTACGATATATCTGTCCTCCTTTGCGTTCCTCAGCAACTTTTTCAATATCAAGGTTGCGGAGGCCGGCTTCGGACAGACCTATGCGGGCTATATGTGGACTGTGGGCGTTCTGGCCGAGATGTTCTTCATGTACCATCAGGAACGGGTGCTGAAATTCATGCGGGCGGAATATATCATCATAGTTTCAATGCTTCTGGGCGGCGTGCGCTATTTCGCAACAGCCCTCACCGATTCGCTCATTCTGCTGTTCTTCTTCTCCGCCTTCCACGGTTTCGCCTATGGAACCATGCACATAAGCGTCATGAAGTTCTTCCGTGAAAAACTTCCTGAATCACTGCGGCTGAAGGCACAGACAATTTACTCAGGTGTCGGCTACGGACTGGGCACAGTGGCGGGTTCCGCCGTTTCGGGCATGGTCTATGACCACATGGGGCTTAAGCCAGTATTTTTCACAGCATTTTTCTTTTGTATCATCGGCGCATCTGTAATATATTGGTACATCGGTATAGAGGGGAAAAATGGCGGCGAACAAAGTTGACACGCTCCTTGCGGAGCTTGAGGAAGTTGCGGCACAGCTGGACATCCGCCTGCGCTATGAGGTGACCCGTGCAAAGGGCGGCCTCTGTCAGGTTGACGGAAAATTCATGTTCATTCTGGACAGAAAGGCGGCCAAGGACTACCGTCTGCTGATGCTCGCCCGTGCTATAAAATCATTCGACCTCTCAAACATATATCTCAGCCCGAAACTGAGGGAGTATCTCGATGAAGAGGTCTGACATTAAGGCTGTGTACGATCTGCTGGAGCAGGCCTACATAGAGATGGAGGAGCCCTCCGTAACAAAGATATCCAAACAGACCAAGCGGGACCCTTTCAGGGTGCTGGTCAGCTGTCTTATCAGCCTGCGCACAAAGGACGAGGTAACCCTTGCCTCCTCCGAAAAGCTCTTCGCAGTGGCTGACAATCCGCAGGATATGGTCAGGCTCTCCGAGGAGGAACTGGCAAAGCTCATTTATCCTGCCGGTTTTTACAAAACAAAAGCCAAGACAATTTTAAACATATGTTATATCCTTATTAATGAGTTCGGCTCCAGGGTGCCTGACGACATAGACACACTCGTCACGCTGAAGGGAGTGGGAAGGAAAACTGCAAATCTCGTTATCGTTGAAGGCTATGGCCGTCCGGCCGTCTGCGTTGACACACATGTGCACCGGATCTTCAACAGACTGGGGTATGTGGCGACCAAAAACCCGGATAAGACCGAGCTAATGCTCAGAAAATATCTGCCGAAAGAATACTGGATACGAATAAACGAAATACTGGTGGCATACGGAAGAGAGATATGCCGGCCGGTCTCTCCCCGCTGTTCAGTTTGTGGGCTGGACAAATACTGCGACAAAACAGGCGTAACAACCCGGAGGTAAAATGCGTCAGCACAATATCGACGAAGTCGATAAACTTATTCTTAACATGCTTGTTAAAAATGCCAGAACATCCTATGCCGACATGGCAAAAGCGGCAGACATGAAGTCCCCGTCTGTCATCGACAGAATTAAGAAACTGGAATCACAGGGGATAATCCGCAACTACACTGTGGATATCGACTACAAACAGCTGGGCTACGATGTTATCGCCTTCATAGGCATATCCATCGACAACGCAAAGCATATAGACGATTTTGAGATCACCATAAAGGATCTGGACGAGGATATCCTCGGCTGTCACCACGTTACGGGGGACTTCACCTTCCTTCTGCACGTGGTCACAAAAAACACCGACACGCTCTCAAAGCTTATTAAAAAGATCCGCAACGTGCAGGGCGTGGACAAGACAAACACAATTCTTGTCTTCTCCACCAAGCTGGACAAAAAGAGACCCGTATGAAATTCAGCGTCGTCATTCCGGTCTACAACAGGACGGACACCCTTCGTTCAGCGATTGAATCCGTTCTCTGCCAGACCTTTAAGGACTATGAGATAATAGTTGTGGATGACGGCTCGGACCTCTCGGTTGCTCAATGTCTTAAGCCCTATATGAACCTGATAAACTACATCCGCCACGACACCAATCAGGGTGTCAGCGCCGCCAGAAACACAGGTATCCGTGCGGCAAAAGGCGAATACATAGCTTTTCTGGACTCAGACGACGTCTGGCTCCCGAAAAAACTGGAGAAGCAGAACGAGATATTCGAAAAGGGATGGCTCTTCTGCTTCACAGACGAATTCTGGTTCAAGACAGACAAGTTCGTAAACCAGACCGACAAGCACGCAAAATACGGCGGGCAGGTTTTCACAAAACTGCTGGACATGTGCCGCATGAGCCCCTCGTCCACAGCGATGCACCGCAGCATCTTCATGACCTGCGGATTTTTCGACCCCGGCATGCGGGTCTGCGAGGACTACGACCTCTGGCTCAGGGTCTCAGCAAAGCACCACATTCACTTTATTCAGGAAAAACTTATCATCCGCCGTGCCGTCACCGACGACCAGCTCAGCAAGAACGTCATGTTCATCGAATCCATCAGACTGGTGTCGCTCGCCCGCTTCGTGCGGTGCAAAAAACTTACACTTTCACAGAAAAGAGCCGCCATGGCAGAGATTAACAGGAAGTTTGCCATCGTACAGAGTGGTATAAAACGGTTTTAATATCTTGCATTAAAAGCGTGTTTTATGTATACTGAAACATTCATTACAAGCAAAAGGTTGTCCCATGAATAGATATATATTTCTAGCCCTTAGTTTTTTAGCGTTTACGGCCTGTGCGCCGATAACAAACTCACCCTCCCCCGCCGATGCGGATTCACTCTCTCAGGCACCCTACAAACCCAAAAAAATTCAGGACGAAGCACCGGTTTTAGACCAGCAGGAACAGACTCCCCCCGAACTTTTTGATAAATACGAAATGTACTCTTTTCTGGAGGATTTCAAATCCAGAGAGCTCGATATATACAACGTTCTTAAGAAACAGACCGAGTTCCACCTCGACCAGAGCGACACCGAATACGGAAAATACGACACAATAGCACTTGTGGAAGAGGAAAGATTCAACTTCTATGTAAACCTCTACACCAACAGATACGCCACCACTTTCCAGAGATGGCTCAACCGCTCAAATCAGTACATCTATATAGTCCGTGACATCTTCCGCAGAGAAGGAGTGCCGGACGACCTTACATATCTGCCCTTCACCGAAAGCGGATTCAACCCCTCCATCACATCCCATGCGGGCGCATGCGGAATGTGGCAGTTTATGAAGGGAACAGGCAAAATGTATGACCTTAACTACAACTTCTGGGTCGACGAACGCCGTGACTTTGAAAAAGCCACAACTGCCGCCGCACGACACCTGAAAGATCTTTACAACAATCTGGGCGACTGGTATCTGGCACTGGCGGCATACAACGCAGGTCAGGGCAAGATAACCACTGCCATAAGACGCTACGAAACAAGAGATTTCTACGAGCTCTCCACCCGTGAGAAAACCTATCTCCGCAACGAAACAAAAGACTATGTGCCGAAATTCCTCGCCCTGCGCTATCTGGCAAGGAACTATCAGGAATTCGGTTTCGATACACCCAACGGACTCCCAATGCTCTATGAAAAGGTCACACTTTACAGCCAGTCGAACCTCTATGTTCTGGCCGATCTTCTGGAAACGGACATAGATACCCTCAGAGAACTTAACCCCGAGCTGATGACTCCCATGACGCCCCCCGTCGGCGAATACGTTCTGCGTGTTCCCTACGGCAAGCGTGTTATGCTTGAAAACAAGCTGGAACATGTCACAGAGGAACAGCTTGCACAGTTTTATGTTGTTAAAGCAAAAGAGGGAGACAACCTGACAAGCATTGCGCAGGAATACGGACTGGATACCACAGATCTTAAAAAGGCGAACGGATTCTCCGTTAACCGTGTAATGAAAGACACCTATGTTTTCGTACCCATCCCCGATGTTTATGACGAAGAACTCAACGCAGGCTTCGCGCAGGAGCTTAAAAGATACAATCCCAAGGTTCACACAGTCCGCAGAGGCGAAACCTTCTACAGCATTGCGGCCAGATACGGCCTCACAGCTGACGAACTTTCAGCCCTCAATAACGACATGTCGCCCAGAAGCATGAGAAGAGGCCAGTCACTGGTTATCTCCGACACCTACTACAGCGACAGGGATAAACGTATCCCCATCACAAAACCCCTTAAAGAACAGACGGAACGCAGAGACACCGTCGTAAGATACAAGGTCAGATCTGGCGACAACCTGTTCCGCATAGCTCAGAAATTCGGAACTACAGTGGCCAGCATCAGAGAGGCCAACGGCATCAGAGGCAACAGCATCATGGTCGGACAAAGCCTCACCATCTCCTCAACATCCGGCAAGGCAGCCAGAGCAACATCTGTTTCAAAGACCACAAAGTATAAGGTCAGAAACGGCGACAACCTCTGGGCAATCGCTAAAAAATTCGGAACTACAGTTGACGATATCAAAAGAACGAACGGCGTGGGCAAAGGCATCCGCCCCGGAATGGTTCTGAGAATCGACTAAGCGTTTTTAATGTAAATATATGAAGGCCGTGAGCTGAAAAGTTCCACGGCCTTTTTTTGTTGAAGAGAGATTCTCCGGCTGAAGCCCTCGCAGTGACGGGAAAACATAAGTCAATTACCTGAAAAGAGATTCTTCATCCTGCGGGTTCAGAATGACGGTATTCTAATCAGAACTTTGTGAAAAGAAGGCTGAAAGCGCACTCAAGCAGTAAAATCGCCATTACGGCATTAGCTATCTTATAGTGCTTATTAAGAAATCTTTTGAAGAAACTTCCGGCAAGCCCCCATGAAAAGGTGCTCATTGCGCTGATAAATGCCAGAAGCAGAGCGAACAGAATTATCGATACCGCAGAGTCATAGTAGGGCAGAATAAAGCCTGAAACCACCGTGAGACCGTACAGAAGTCCCTTAACGTTCATGAACTGGAGCAGAAATCCGGTCAGGAAAGTCGGAGCCTTTCTTCTGGGGAGTGATTCTTCAGGTTTTTCTTTGAAAACTATCCACGCCAGCCAGACGATATATGCCGCACCTGTGTATTTCATAAAAACAAGGTAGTTTTCGCTGGCACCCATCATCCCCGCACTTAGCAGTGCACTGAGGACTATCACAGTAAAAAATCCTGACGATATTCCCGCTATTAGCCTGAAAGTGACGGAAAAACCGTGCATTCTGGCGGTGTTCATGGAAATAAGATTATTTGGCCCCGGTGTGAAGGTGCTTATGGCAACGTAGAGCAGAAAAGAGAGCAGAACTGCTGACGGCATGTCAGGACTGAGTCCGCTTATCCCGTGTTATAACGGCATAGGCTGAGTGGTTGTGGATGCTCTCCATGTTTTCACTGGAAACCTCGAACCAGACCACACGCTCATCTGCCATCAGCTTTGTGGCGGCATTTCGAACTACGTCCTCCACAAAGGTAGGGTTTTCGTATGAATGCTCGGTGACGTATTTTTCGTCCTCACGTTTCAGCAGAGGGTAAACAGGCGAGGATGCCGAAGTCTCGGCAATCTCTATTATCTCCTCTATCCACATAAGTTTTTTCATGCGGACGGAAATGGTCACATAGCCTCTCTGGTTATGCGCACCATATTGGCTTATCTCTTTCGAGCAGGGGCACAGGGTCATAACGGGCACACGGACACTCATGACGGCATCACGCCCTTTCGGGCCTGACGAACCGAAATATTCGCAGTAGTAGTCCATCATAGCTTCCTGTCCGGAAACTGGAGCTTTTTTGCGCACGAAATAGTTGAAAGCCAGCTCTATGAACGCCTCTTCGCTGTCCAGACGCTCTTTCATTTCGTCCAGAATATGCCCGACAGAGTAGAGATTTATATCATCGGAGTGACGGCTGAGTATCTCAACGAACCTTGACATATGGGTGCCTTTGAAATCGTGGGGCAGGCGCACATACATGTTGATGCGGGCGATAGTGTTCTGTTTGCCCTTGTTGCGGTCGGAAAGAATAACGGGATATTGCAGATCCTTGATGCCGACACGGTCGACATCAAGGTTTCTGTTGTCCCTGAGATTCTGTATATCTTTCAATATTACCTTCTTTTACCCATACGCTGATTTGCAAGGAACTGCTGATAGGGTTTTGCGCCCTGAGGAAGTTTTGCGCCCAGATGCATCTGGAGCCACAGGTTTCCGTAGTTCTGCATTTTCAGCTTCTTGCCGTTTTTAACGGCTTCCATTGCCGACTGGAGTTTATCGTCCAGAGGGTTTTTGTCCGCACCTTTGGAAAGGATGACAACCGCTTTGTCAACGTTGCCGTTCTCCAGAAGGAAGAATGCGTAAAGGCTGTATAAAAAGCCCTGTTTAGGAGAGCCTTTGATAGCTTTATCCATGATGGTGTAGCATTTGTCGAACTCGCCCGCTTTAAACCTGAGAGCCGCCAGCATAGCCATTGACATCCAGTTTCTGGAAAAACCGTTTTTCAGATACGCTTCGGCCTCATCAAACTTCTGAGCTGTGTACAGTATGATACCTATCTGGGCATCTATCTGTTCTTTAACGAAAAACTGCCATTTACCGAAGGGATATGCCTCTTTCAGCCTTTCGATCGCCTTTTCGGAACGTCCTGCGGTAAGGTCTTTTTCAACCAGTTTGAAATGGTCTGTGAGCTTGGTCATAAACTTTTTGCCCACAAGGAAGTTGATACCCAATACGCTGACAAGGAACAAGAATATCGGCCAGAATATGCTGTATGTAAGGAAGTAAAGGATGAGCGAAAGAACAGTTGATATCGCAACCGACAAGCCAAGTGTGTACATATTGAGATTCTCCAATTTTATAAAAGGTGTAGGATTATATCATCAAGCGATGAATTTTCAAGCAGAAATGCCGTTATGCTCCGAACGCATTCTGAATATGGGTTATTTTGCCGCTGTCTATTGAGACAACGTCAAACCGTGCGGCTGTGGGCGGCCGACCCGCCATGTATGCCTGCGCAGTGAGCAGAAGCTTCTCCTGCTTTTTCTGCGTCACGGATTCAAACCCCATTCCGAAACCGGAACCGCTTCTGGTCTTCACTTCAACAAACACCAGAACGCCCCCCTTTCGGGCTATTATGTCTATCTCGCCGAACTTACAGCGGAAATTTCTCTCAACTATCTCATAGCCCTGAGAAACAAGGTATTTCTCAGCCTGTTTCTCGCCCTTTCCGCCAAGCCCCAGCATCAGATGAAGTTCCCGCAGAATGTCAGACGGTGCAGAGGCGTCAGCCCGTGTTTCCGTATGCCTTCAAGGTGTTTGGGTGCGCCGTAGCCTTTGTTGGAATACCAGTCGTAGTCGGGATACTGAATGTGCATCTTCGTCATCAGCGCATCCCGAAAGACCTTCGCAACAATAGAGGCGGCGGCAACGCACTGAAACTTATCCTCTGCTTTGAACGGGTGTTCCAGTGGCACTTTAACGTCTTTCAGCTCAACAGCGTCCACGATTATCTTATGATATTCTATGGTTATCTGACCCAGAGCGTCCATCATGGCACGCTTGGTGGCGTTGACAATGTTTATTTCGTCAATGACGGTGTTCTCCACAATGCCGATGCCTATGGCAAGGGCGTTCTGACGGATAACCCCGTCCAGAAGCTTTCTGCGCTTTTCGGGAATTTTTTTCGAGTCGATGAGGCGTTCATCGGAAAAATCCTCAGGCAGAATGACGCAGGCGGCAACCACAGGCCCCGCCAGACATCCCCTGCCCACCTCGTCTATTCCGACAGTGAGCATCTATTTCCCTTTTTTCTTCAGGATCATTCTTTCGATGTAGTCAGCCACTTTGTCAAGCCCCTCTCCGGTTCTGCATGAAGTGGTGAAGAACTCAAGCTCAGGCTGAATGCCCCTTGCATATTCAATGCATTTGTCCACATTGAAATCCACATAGGGGAGCAGGTCTATCTTATTGATGATATAGGCCGAACCTGCACGGGTCATAACGGGGTATTTGGCAGGTTTGTCGTCCCCTTCGGTAACGGAGAGCAGAACAACCTTCGCATCCTCGCCCAGATCGTATTCCGCAGGACAAACAAGGTTGCCCACGTTTTCGATTATCAGCAGATCAAGGTCGTAGCCCAGAGTTTCCAGTGCCCTTTCGATGTCTATCGCCTCAAGGTGGCATGCGTTTCCTGTGTTCACCTGAAACGCTTTAACTCCCGTGGCGTTTATCCTGTCCGCATCGTGGGTCGTTTGCTGGTCGCCCTCAACAACGGCTATTTTGTATCTATCTTTAAGCATCACCAGAACTTTTTCCAGAGTGGAGGTCTTTCCGCTGCCGGGGGATGAAACAAAGTTGAGAACCGCTACGGATTTGAGTTTCTCTCGCATCTCTGCGGCCTTCATCTCGTTCTTGGTGAGTATTTTTTCCTGCACATTAACAATCTTCATCAGTCCACCTCTATTTCTGAAACCGTAAGTTCTTCGCCTGTAAGGAGCTTAACGCTGAATGAACCGCACTTTGAACAGGAGAAGAACATCTCCTCATAGGTGTCGGTTTCGCCGCAGGATTCACATTTCCCCGTAACGGGAACATTGTCGATTATGAGTGTTGACTCCGCCAGAATTGGGTAGTCCTCTTTGATGGCCTCATAGGCGAATTTCAGTGCCTCGCCGTCAACGGCGGAGAGTCTCCCTATTTTTGCCGTGACACTGCGCACAATCTTGGCATCGTTGGCCTTTGCGGTCTCTATCACCAGTTCGATAAGACTGGTGGCAACACCTACTTCGTGCATATTCTGTCCTCCCGCACAATATTTCCCCACTTTTTGAAGGAGATTAAAGGGATTTAAATTAAATTCTCAGAAAATCCACCCCAACCCTCCTTTGTCAAAGGAGGGAGAAGATTCACTTTTTTGACGACATCTTTTTACATTTGCCGAAAAGTTTTATCAGCTCAATCACCCGCCGAACCTCACGCTCAAGCCTGTCGTGGTCGCCGGAATTATTTATAATAAAGTTTGCGTATTTCAGCTTCTCTTCAATGGGCATCTGGGCATCGATTATCTTGCGGGCATCCTCTTCGGATATCCTGTCCCGCTTAACAACCCGCTCAAGCTGAACCTGCGGATCGGTATAAACCACTATAAGCCCGTCAAACCTCTTATAGCTTCCGGATTCCACAGTCAGTGCCGCCTGAGTGATTATGACGGCCTTGTCGTCCTTGCCCTTTATGGCTCCTACAGCCTTGGATTCATATTTCAGTATCGCAGGCTGAACTATCCCCTCCAGAACCTTCCGCTTTTCGGGATCGTTGAACACAATACCCCTAATCTTCGCTCTGTCAAGAGTTCCGTCCTCCGAAACAACATCGTTTCCGAAAGCCTGAACCACGCCTTCATAGGCGGCTTCACCCGGCCGCATGACTATTCGGCTTATCTCGTCCGTATCTATGCAGTAACAGCCGTGCTTTTCAAAGAACATGGCCGCCGTACTCTTTCCGCTTGCGATGTTGCCTGTGAGCCCCAGATACATCTAAACCTCGTATATGTTTCTGAAAACTTTGACCTTCTCCTCGTCTTTCAGAGTGCTGACGAGGACACAGAGCTCGTCCGGCTTATAGCCCTTACAGCCCCACGGACGTTTCTCGTATATTGTGCAGAGATTTTCCGGTGAGAGAAATCTGCATCGCTCTCCGGCCTTTTTGTCTATCTCTTTAATGTCGAAAGCGGTGCAGCAGGTGCCGCACAGCAGACAGTCCACTCTATTTTCCATCGGCTGCTATAACGTTTGACAGTCTGCCGATGCCTTCTATCTCAACATCGACAGTGTCGCCCACCTGCACACGCCCTATGCCCGCCGGAGTTCCGGTGGCAATGACATCGCCCGGCAGAAGGGTCATTATCTCGCTCATGAACTCTATCAGAGCGGGAACGTCGTTTATCATAAGGTCGGTTGTGCCGTCCTGTTTCAGCTCGCCGTTAACGAATGTTTTTATCCTTGCCGTGCGCCAGTCGAAGTCCGTCTGAATGACCGGCCCTATGGGGGCGAAGGTGTCGAAACCCTTGGCTCTGGCAAATTTATTATCTATCTTCTGAAGGTCTCTTGCCGTGTAGTCGTTTATGCAGGTGTAGCCGAATATATATCTTTCGGCGTGCTCACGCTTCACCTTTCTGCATTTCTGTCCTATGACCACAGCCAGTTCGCCTTCAAAATCCACATGCTGGCTGGTTCGGGGAAAAATAACCTCGTCCCCGTGACCGCATACGGCTGTTGAAGGTTTCAGAAATATCATGGGCACTTCGGGAACCTCGTTGCCCAGTTCCTTTGCGTGTTCGGAATAGTTTCTGGCAACACAGACGAATTTTGAAGGATTGACCGGAGGCAGGAGTTTTGCCGATGCAAAATCACGCACTCTGTCCGTCACAACGTATTCTCCGAAGAAAGAACCCTCTATCTCACGGATAACGTCTCCGTCAACAATACCTTTTTTCTCAGCCAGCCCGTCCAGAAATCTGCAAAATCTCATATGCACATCCAAAATAAGTTTAATAGACCAGACAACGCCGCCCCTGCGAGGGAGGCGGAACGTTATAAGTATTTTTCTCTTATATACTTTTCGGCCTCTTCCAGCGACAGGATCTCTTTCGCCGCAAGCTTAGGCCGCACATCGCCAATGATTTCGCCCATCAGTTTTCCCGCAGGAATGCCCATGGACATCAGAAAACCGCCGCTGATCTTCATCGGCGTTTCAAAATCCACATGCCCCATTTCTATCATAACCCTGTGAACGTAGCTCTCGGTGTCCCATACCTCGGCACACTCCCCTGCGGAGGCTATGCCGAAGATCAGCAGAGAATCCTTAACCTCGTCCGGATATTCGTATATCAGCTTTCTCAGGGCAAAAATATCGCATGTTCTGCTGTTCTCCCGCAGTTTCGCCGCCAGTTCCGCCGTGCGGAAAATGGTTTTCGATGATTTAAGCGAAAGCCCCAGCCCTTTTATGGTCTGTTCTGTCTCCGGCTGATCAAAAAGCAGTGCCCCAAGGAAAAATTCCGCCCCGAAGGACATCTTGGCCGCTTCAACAACCACTGCGGAGAGCTTTGCGCCTCTGAATATTTTTCCGAAAAGCCCGCTGTCGTTCATAGAGATTACTGCAACACCCGCATATCTGCCGTTAAACAGCTTTCCCAGCTCCTGCAGAATACGCTCGGAGGCGGGACGGTCTATCATATCTTTTTCAGCGGCTATCTTGCACATGGTCTCTTCGGCTATACCGAACCCCAGCTGTGCCTGAAAGCGGAACGCCCTCAGCATCCGCAGTGGATCGTCCGAAAAGGTGTGATCTGCAACATGGCGGATGACTCCCGCAAAGACATCTGCGCTGTCGCCTGTTATATTACCGTCGAAATCCATCGCAAGGCTGTTGATGGTGAAGTCACGCATCCGCAGATCCTCCTGAATGGTTTCGCCTCTGGGTTTTGAAATATCAAGCTCTGTGTCGGGGCAGACAAGGCGGATATTGTCCTTAAACTCCACCCATGCCGAAGGCAGAATAACACGGACAGCCTGCGCATATTCCTTATAGTCATGGGAAAAACAGACCAGATCAACATCGCCGACATCCCTTTTCAGAAGGATATCCCGAACACACCCACCCACAAGATATGCCTGAAAACCGCACTGTTTGGACAGTGCCCTAAGCTGTGAATAAAAAGGTATTTCCATTCCTTATCTCGCTGCGAAAAGTCTTCCCGACCGGCTCAGTATCACAAATCTTTTAGATGTTGACAACAAACTTTTTCAAAGTGATATTTATCAGATGAAGATACTTATAATATCAGATACGCACACCGATTCAACAGCAAAACTGCCCGCAGAGATAATGAAGGCCGCAGGAGAATGCGATGCGGTCATTCATGCGGGAGATATCGTCAGTTTCAAGCTGATAAGCGAGCTGATGTCGGTCTGTTCTCTGGTATATCCTGTGAAAGGGAACATGGATCCCTATTATAATGACGAACGCCTGCCGGAAACCCGCCTTCTGACATTTGAAGGGGTTAAGATAGGCGTTGCCCACGGAACAGGCAGTCCGGCGGGAATAGAGAACAGACTGCTTTACACCTTCCCCGAAGCGGATATAATAGTCTTCGGGCATACCCATAAACCCTTCTGGGGGGAGATCGGGGGAGTATATTTTCTGAACCCCGGAAGCCCGACAAACAAAAGAACCGAACCGTTTCATACATATGCGGTTCTGACAATAGAGAACGGCACTTTTGATGCCGAGATAATAAGGATAATACAATGAAAGTTGCTATCGTGGGGGCAGGCAGTGCGGGAATGACCGCAGCCTATAATTTCCTGAAACACAAAGACATTCAGGCAGACATCTATGAAAAGGGAAAAGATATAGAGACCAGAACCAGAAACGAGGTCATGGAGGGTTTCGGCGGAGCGGGAGCCTATTCCGACGGTAAGCTGACCCTGACAACGGAATACGGCGGCTGGCTCACAGATTATATGCCCGAAGATGAGCTTGAAAAGCTGATAGACGAAGCTGACGACATGTGGAAGAACCTCAGCGAGGTTCTGGAGACCGAGTCAGGCTTCAACTACGAAACCACAAAAGACCTTGAATATCAGTGCAGCAGACACAAGCTGAAACTTATTCCCGCAAAGATACGCCATATGGGAACAGACAACTGCCTGCTCTTCGTCAAGCGCATCTCGGCAATGATAAAGCAATCGGACAATATAAAACTCCACTGCGAATCACCCGTAACAGATCTTATCGTCGAAGGCGGCGAGGTTAAGGGTATCGTTGTGCTTGAGAACGGCGAAGAGGTTAAAAAATACTACGACAAGGTCATCCTCGGTGTAGGCCGTTCAGGCAACGGCTGGATGCAGGATATCGTCCGCAAATACGGAATCGAGAACGGAATCAACCCAGTTGACATAGGTATCCGTGTGGAGGTTCCCCGCTCGGTGACCGACAGCTTCACCGACAACCTCTATGAATTTAAAATAAAATACTACACCAGCGAGTTCGAAGACGAAGTGCGCACCTTCTGCGTGAACCCCGGCGGCTTCATCTCCGTTGAGAAGAACACAGGCGGCCTGCTCACTGTTAACGGTCACAGCTACAAAAACAAAAAGAGCGACAACACCAACTTCGCCCTTCTGGTATCAACAAAGTTCACCGAGCCTTTTGACGAGCCTGTACAGTACGGACGCTACATAGCCAACCTTGCAAACCTGCTGAGCGGCAACAACGTTATCGTTCAGCGATACGGCGACTTCATCAGAGGCAGACGCTCAACAGAGAGCCGCATCCGCAAGAACTTCGTCGTGCCCACTCTGAAAACCGCCCTGCCCGGCGACCTGTCGTTCGTTCTGCCCTACAGATATCTCCACAACCTTAAGGAGACCATCGAACAATTGGACAAGGTCATGCCCGGAATGGCAGACCCCAACACCCTTATGTACGGAGTTGAGGTGAAATTCTATTCCGTCAGAATAAAGATCGACTCCAAAATGAGATGCGCCAGCCTCGACAACCTCTACTGTACAGGGGACGGAGCTGGGATCACCAGAGGCATAATTCAGGCTTCGGTATCCGGTCTGGTTGCGGCAAAAGATATAATTGAGAACAAATAAGGAGAATATACATGATAATAAGAGTCAGCGAGCTTCAGGCTCAGGAGATGGAGAAACCCAGAGGCGGCAAAGGCACTGCCATCAGACTTGCGTATGAAGCGGCCTGCGGTTTCAAAGGCGAAGTCACCAACTTTGCCATGATGTCCCTTCAGCCCAACAGCGCAATCGGCATGCATCAGCATCAGGGCGACATGGAGATCTACCTTATGCTGGACGGCAACGCAAAGACCATCGACAACGATGTGGAAGCGGTTCTGAACGCAGGCGACATGCTGGTGACAAAAGACGGCGAACAGCATTGCCTTGTGAATGAAGGCGACACGCCCATCACATTCCTTGCAATGATAATTAAGCATTAACAGCGGACAGATAATGATAGACGTACTCCTGTCTGCATATAACGGTGAAAAGTATCTGGCGGCACAGCTTGATTCGCTTCTTGACCAGACATATGCAGACATGCGTATCGTCATACGGGACGACGGTTCCAAAGACTCTACCCCTCAGATAATAGAATCATACAAAGATAAATACCCGCACAAAATATTCACTCCCGACATCCCGAAAGGGAACATGGGCGTTAAAAACAGTTTTTTTGCCCTTCTGGAATCCTCCACAGCGGAATATGCAATGTTCTGCGATCAGGACGATATCTGGCTTCCCGAAAAGACCGCAATAACACTGGCGAAGATGAAGGAGGCTGAGAACGGGAATACGGACATGCCCGTACTTGTCCACACCGACCTTGCGGTTGCGGCGGAAAATCTTGATATAATCGCAAAATCCATGTTCGCACACCAGAAACTCCGCCCCGAAAACGGCGAAGAATTAAATATACTCGCTTTGGAGAACGTTGTTACAGGCTGCACGGCGATGCTGAACAGGGCACTGGCCGACAGGCTGAAAAGCATTCCCGAAGAGGCTGTCATCCACGACTGGTGGGCGGCTCTGACCGCTCTGAAACACGGCGGCAAGGTTGTTTTTGTGCCTGAACCTACAATCCTTTACAGACAGCACGGCAAAAACACCATAGGTGCTGAAAAATTCGGAATTAAGTCGCTTTTCGGACGGCTGTCACGCATCAACGCACTGCTGGCCAATGCAGAAAAAGGCCGCAAACAGGCGGAGGCACTCGGTCTTCGTTATTCCTCTGCCGGATATATCATCAGAAAAGCCCTGCTTCTGGTCAAAAGACAGCTCTTCTCCTGACCTGCCCCTGTCAGGCCTCCTGCCTAATATAGATTGACAACCGTTTACCCGTTTGATAAAAATACATCATCTCTACAAAGGTATAAACCAACCTCATGCTCAATGCCAAAACAACGACCGATATTTTCGGCAGCTTCTACAAATCGCGCCGTCTTCTTGCCAAACTTGTACTGAACGACTTTAAATCCAAATATCTCGGTTCGTTCCTTGGTCTTCTCTGGGCTTTCATTCAGCCCTCGGTGACAATATTCATATTCTGGTTTGTATTCCACATAGGCTTCAAATCGCAGCCTGTTCAGAATGCGCCCTTTCTGCTCTGGCTTCTGGCGGGCATCATCCCGTGGTTTTTTTTTGCAGATGCTGTGAACAACGGAGCAAACTCCATAACGGATTTCAGCTATCTGGTAAAAAAGATCGTTTTCGACGTTAAACTGCTCCCTTTCATAAAGCTTTTTTCATCGCTGATAATCCACATATTCTTTATAATGATCCTCTTCGGTTTCACAGCCGGATACGGCATAAAGCCGTCCGCCCACTGGTTTCAGATTTTTTACTATCTTTTTGCGATGATTTTTCTTCTGACAGGAATATCGCTAATAACATGCTCCGTAACGGTTTTCCTGAAAGATATGGGGCAGATTGTGGGCATGCTGACCCAGATAGGCTTCTGGGGAACACCTATTTTCTGGTCGATCAACATAATTCCCGAAAAATATCACTGGCTTATAAAGCTTAATCCGGTTTTCTACATTACCGAGGGCTACAGAGCCTCCCTTATCTACAAGGAATGGTTCTGGGACAATATGAAACTGACGATCTATTTCTGGTGCGTATCGATAATTATCATGGCGGTGGGAGTTCTTGTTTTCCGTAAGCTCCGCCCCCATTTTGCGGATGTGCTGTGATGAACGAAATCGCCATCAGGGTTGAAAACCTTTCAAAGGTATACAGACTTTACAACAGACACGCAGACAGACTGAAAGAGGCTCTGCATCCGTTGCGCAGATGCTATCACAAAAACTTCTACGCACTGGACAACCTCTCTTTTGAAATAAAAAAGGGCGATACAGTAGGCATAATCGGAAAGAACGGAGCGGGAAAAAGTACCCTGCTGAAAATTCTGACCGGAGTGCTTACCCCCAGTTCCGGCAGTGTTTCAGTCAACGGTAAGGTATCGTCACTTCTGGAGCTTGGCGCAGGGTTTAACCCGCAGATGACCGGAATAGAGAACGTTTATCTGAACGGTGCCATAATGGGCTTCTCCACTGAGGAGATGGACGCCAAGATTGATGAGATACTCTCATTCGCCGATATCGGCGATTTCGTATATCAGCCCGTAAAAACCTACTCCAGCGGGATGTTCGCCCGTCTGGCCTTTGCTGTGGCTATCAATGTTGAGCCGGAGATTCTTATTGTCGACGAAGCACTCAGTGTCGGCGACGTATTTTTCCAGACCAAGTGTATGGCAAAGATGAAGGCTATGGTCAACAAAGGCATAACCGTTCTTTTCGTCACCCACGACATCCACGCTGTCAGAACCTTCTGTTCAAAAGCCATGTATCTGGAAAACGGACGGATAATCGGTTTCGGCGATGTGGAGCAGCTGACCTCGGACTATATGCGCATTCAGCGTGACAGTGCCAACTCGGCTCTGCAGAGTTCCGAACTTAAGATTTCGGATATGTCAGACCAGCCTGCGATAGAGACTCAGGAAGCGAAAAGCTCCGAATATTCCGGCATTCTAGACCTCTCGGGCAAAAAAGCACTTCAGGGTATCCACTCAGGAAACGGCAAGGCAACAATTCTGGACTTTGCCATTCTGGACAAAAACGGATTTCAGGTTTCGGAAATCGAATCCTGCGCTGAATATTCGATTCTCATGGGCATAAAGTTCCACGAGGATATGGACAGTTTCGCTGTTGTGGCTCCTGTAAGAAGCCTGAATGGCGAACAGCAGATAGGTGTTTCAAGCTCAGCCAGCAAAGCAGTATTTCCGCCCGTGAAAAAGGATTCGGTGTTCGTCGTCAGGATAAACTCCGTTATGAACATAAAGCAGGGCGCATACACCCTGACCCTTGCCGTTGAGCTTCCTATAATACTTAACGAGATACACGAGTTTCTTCATGTTATTGAGAACTGTGCGGCATTTAAAGTTGTCTGGGGCAGCCACAGATTCCCCACGACCTTCTTCACAGACGGCTCATTTGAAATTACTGCGGTGTCCTGATGGAAAATCAGAAAAATTCCGTATCAATGGTCAGAGCTTTAATCGAAGCCGTTAAGTCAATATACAGACTGCTTATCCCAAAACCTGTCAGAGCCAGATTTCTGGCACCGATAATCTTTGAGATCCGGCAATACAGAATAAAAAAGTCCATAAGAAAACTCCCGTCCTCCTGCCATCTGATAGTCTCCTGCGCTCAGGCCGGAGAATACGAAAACCTGCTTTATTCAAAAACCAACCGCAAAAGCACAATGGGTTCCCCTGTTCTGTGCGATCCGGAAAAGGGCGAGACAAGGCTCTCCTCTTTCACAGGAAGCGTGCCTGATGTTTTCGTTTACCGGTTTAAAAACGCCGAAGCGGTCGGTTCCACAGACAGCCTTATCTTCGGGGGTAAAGTTCTTCATTATGAACTCTCAATGTTCAGGGACAAACACGACCTGAAACGACCGGATATATTCAGTCTGTCCCCCGACAAAAAGTCGGCGGAAATTTTTTACACTTCGCTGAAAATCTATGACAATCCCGACACACTGTTCATACACGGGCTTAAGGAACATTCCATAAACTATTATCACTGGCTAACCGAAGAGATGCCCAGACTGATAACAATTTTCGATGCTCTGAAAACACCCGAAGGCAGGCAGATCTCTGGCGGAAAAAAGCTGACGGTGCTTCTGGATGAGGGAATGCCGCCTCAATGCATTGAAGCGCTGAAAATAGCCGTGGATGCGGATTTCAATATAGAATATGTGCCGAGAGGGGTCAGGGTTAGATGCCGTGAAATTATCTACTGCACCCCGTTCTGGCTCTCGCTGGACAACACAAGAAACGAACTTGAGCTTTACGAGTTTTTTGTGGACAGCGAAGCCGTAGCCATATCCAGAAACGCCGTGATGAAGCATTTTCCCCAATCCGGAAAACCTCACCGCAAAATATATATGAAGCGCAGAACGAACCAGATGCGCTCAATAATAAACAACGCAGAGGTCGAGAAGCTCATGGCCTCGCTGGGGTTCGAACTGGTGGAGACCGGAGGAATGAGCTTCAGAGAACAGGTGGAGCTGTTCTCTCAGGCAAAGATAATCGCAGGAGCATCCGGAGCGGCGTTCACCAACCTGCTCTTTATGAGGGATTCGTCTTCGGCTGTGAATTTTTACCCATCCCACAAATCCACCAACTATTATGTGTTTCAGCCTCTGGCAGAGTGCTCCGGCACAAAACTTATTCATTTTCTCACCACACCCGGAACAAAAGAAGACTCCGTTCATTCGGATTTCTATGTTAAACTGGACTATCTTGAGGAAAAAATAAAACAGACGGAAGGATGCCTGAATGACTGAACCGATCAGAACTTTTAAGATATTAGGCGATGAACGGGGTTCTCTCGTAGCTCTGGAAACGGGCAAAGAGATCCCTTTCGACATAAAAAGGGTCTATTACATTTTCGATACCCAGCAGGGGGTCGCCAGAGGTTTTCACGCCCACAAGGAGCTTCAGCAGATTCTGGTGTCGGTGAGCGGAAGCTGCAAGGTCAGTCTGGACAACGGTAAAGGCTCCAGAGAAGTATATGAACTGAACAGCCCCGACAAAGGGCTCTACATTGGGCCCGGATCATGGCGGGAAATGTTCGATTTTTCTCCTGACTGCGTGCTGATGGTCATCGCCAGCATGCTTTATGAAGAGGATGACTACATTCGTGACTACAGCAGATTTGTAGAATATGTAAACAACGGAAAAGACAGCATATGATAAGTTTTCTTGATCTCAAATCAATCAACGGAACATACGGCGAAGAGCTGAAAAAAGCAGCCGCAAGAGTTATCGACAGCGGCTGGTATATCCACGGAAAAGAACTGGAAGCGTTCGAAGCGGAGTTCGCATCCTATTGCGGAACAAAACACTGCATAGGGGTCGCAAACGGTCTGGACGCACTGATCCTTATATTCAGGGCATACATGGAAATGGGCATAATAAAACCCGGCGATGAGGTTCTTGTTCCTGCGAACACCTACATAGCTTCAATGCTTGCGGTTTCGGCAAACGGCCTCGTTCCCGTTCCTGTGGAGCCAAGAGCCGATACCTGTCTGCTCGATCCTTCAAAACTGAAAGAGAAAATAACCTCGAAGACCAAAGCAATTCTGCCCGTACACCTTTACGGACAGGTATGCGATATGGATGCAATAAACGCTGTTGCAGCTGAATACGGCCTCAAGGTTGTTGAAGACAGCGCACAGTCTCATGGGGCATACTGCGGAACAAAAAGGAGCGGAAACCTCGGCGATGCATCAGGCTTCAGCTTTTATCCCGGAAAAAATCTGGGAGCACTCGGCGACGGCGGAGCTGTCACCACCAACGACGACACACTGGCGGATATCGTCCGCACTGTCGGCAACTACGGAAGCAGAGAGAAATACATAAACACATATAAAGGGCTTAACAGCAGGCTGGACGAGATTCAGGCGGCCATGCTCAGGGTTAAGCTGGCGCATCTGGATGAGGAGATAGAGGACAGAAGGCGTATTGCCCATTTCTATCTGGAGAACATCAGAAACGAAAAGATAGTTCTGCCCACGCTCACAGCCAGAACCGCCCATGTCTGGCATCTTTTCACCATCAGAACAAAGGACAGGGACGGACTGCAGAAGTTCCTGAAAGACAGGGGCATAAACACCCTGATACACTACCCCGTTCCGCCCCACAGACAGGATGCATACAAAGAACTGGCGCATCTGGATCTTCCCATATGCGAGTCCATACATAAAGAGATTCTCAGCCTGCCCATGGGAAGCCACCTGTCGGATGAGAATATTCTGTACATAGCCAGAACGGTCAATGAATACTGACAGCAGACCCCTTGTCTCTGTCATTATTTCCGCATATAACCATGAGAATTTTGTGGTGCAGACCCTCGACAGTATCCTTGCGGACAGTTATCCGGACAAAGAGATCGTCATAATAGATGACGGCTCAACGGACAGAACCGCAGAACTTATAGCATCATGGGTTGAACTCAATTCCGGCAGAATTGCCATAGACTACATCTCAAGACCGAACAAAGGGCTTACAGGGACGCTGAACGAACTCATAGACAAGGCGAAAGGCAGATATATCCTGCCCATAGCCAGTGACGACTGTCTGATGAACGATACCCTAGGCGAAAGAATAGAAATTCTGGAAAAGAGCGATAAGCTGATACTGGTTTCGGATGCAGAAGTCATAGACGATAAAGGAAAAACAATCTCACCCAGCGGAATTTTTCAATATTACCGTGGGCAAAAGGATAACTATTTCACCGAAAACGGACTTGTTTCAGAAATTCTTTTCAACTGGTCTCTGGTTGGGCCTGTGTGCATCATGAAAAGAGAGGTCTATGACATCATAGGCCGATATGACACAACGCTTATTCAGGAGGACTGGGACTTCTTTTTCCGTGCCGCCGCCGCAGACTGTCTGATGTTTTATGACAGGATCGTTGCCGGATACCGTGTCCACGGTGCAAGCACGCACAAAAACAAGGCAAAGATCATCCGCCTGAAAAAGGACACCGCAAAGACAATAATAAAAAATATAGGACTTCTGAATTTCAGCAAAAGACTTCGGATGATATTGAAGCTGTGCAAGGTCTATATCTCTATTCTGAAGACCGCACTGGGGTTCTGATCACTCGGTTATCAGATAATCCGGAATCTTCGTTATAAACTTCGCAGGGTTGCCCGCAACCACTGAAAACGGTTTCACATTCTTCTTTACAACTGAACCTGCCGAAATGATTGAGTTTTCACCCAGAACAACAGAGGGCATAAGAATGCATGCCGCCCCCACAGACACGTTGTCGCACACGGTGGGTCCTGTTATCTCCCCTTCTGTGTATCCCGCACGCCCGATATTGTTGTCGTTGACGCTGACGACTCCGGCGCTGATGAACACGTTCCGGCCTATTTTGCAGTTTCCGGTGATATGGGTGTTGTCAAGAATCTTAGTTCCCTCGCCCACCGTAACGTTGTAGTTGAAAGTAACATTTCTGCTGATGAGGCATCTGTCGCCGATAACGGCACCTTCTCTGATAGAGGCATGGTCGCCTATGAGGCAGTTGCATCCGATTGTTACACCGGCATATATCACCGCTCCCGGAGAGATCACGCTTCCGCTGCCGATGACCACAGGCTCGAAATCCGAGCTGAGCTTTCTGGCTGTCACTCCGGCACTTTTGGGCAGTCTGCCTATCACGGCGAAGGAGAATATCTCTACGTTATCGCCTATGCTGACGTTATCTTTTATCACAGCGTAGTCGTGGATAACCACGTTTTCGCCTATCTCAACATCACAACCTATCTTAACAGTGTCTGCTATTTCAGCAGATGCCGCAATCCTGCTCATACAAGTGTCCCGCCGCCGTCAATTTTTATAAGTGAACCTGTCATCCATTTTGCTTTGTCCGAAAGAACGAAAGCAACCGTTTCCGCCACATCTTCCGGTTCGCCCATTCCCAAAGGATACTGAGCCTCCAGTCTGGCCAGAATCTCCTCTCCGTGCAGCTGAACCATCTCGTCCAGCATATCGGTTTTCACAAACCCCGGAAGAACTGCGTTCACCCTGATTCCTCTGGGCGCAAGTTCGCCCGCAAGGGAGACCGTAAGGGAGTTTACCGCTCCTTTTGAAGCGGCATATACCGCTCCGCCCGGAAATGCTTTTTCTGATGCTATTGAAGATATAAAAACAATACCGGAGCCTTTGCCGACACAGGCTTTCCTGTCGGAAAAGCCTCTGGCAAGCTCTGCACCCGCATGAAAATTCAGTTCGAAAAGCTCTTTATCCCTGTTTTTCAAAGATCCGAAACTGATGGTCTGCAAAATGCCTGCGCAATGCACCATTCCTTTCAGTTTGCCGCATTCGGCAGCTATCTTCTTCACAAGCGGGACTATTGATGCCGTATCCATGAGGTCGGCAGGATAGACGAAAACGTTCTCCGGTGCGGGAGATTCGTTTTTCATCTGTTCAAGACCTTCCGCACTTCTGGCGATGGCGGCAACCTTTGCCCCTTCCGCCAGCAGTTTATAAGCTATGGCCTTGCCGATGCTTCTGCTGGCTCCCGATACCAGAAAAATGTCTTCGGATGAAAAAAGGCTCAAGACAGCTTGCCTCTGACGAGATCAACGATATCCGAAACTTTTTTAAGAGCCATAAGAGCCGCTATGTTGGCCGAAAAATCGAACTCCTCCTTAAGGAAGGTGTGCAGAGACATAGCCGCAAGTGAATCCCATTCGTCTATATCGGCAAGCTCTGTGCCCGCTTCCACATCACACTCAGTGTCAAGTATGGATTTAAATTCATCCAGAAATTGCTGTTCGGTCATATCTAGCTCCTTAAACCCTGTTCAGAACGCCGGAAGCCCAGGAGAGCCCGACTCCGAAACCGGATATGTATATTTTTTTGATCTCTTCATTGTTCATTACTTTTTCAAGGAGAACGGGAATGCTGGAAGATACGGTGTTTCCGTAGTCCTCTATGTCAAATACCACCTTTTCCTGAGGCAGTCCCAGTTTTTTGCGAAGCGTATCAACGATGTATTTACTGCCCTGATGGAACATGAAACAGTCGATATCGTCTTTTGTTATGCCGTTTGCGGCGAGTGATTTTTCAAAATCCACCGGAACATAGCCGGAAGCGAAGTTGAAAATCTCAAAACCGTCCATGAAAAGAACGCCGTCACGGCATATCAGGTTTTCATATTTTTTGCCTATGGTTCCGAAAGACATTTTGCCGAGTGTATAGACCGGATCATCTGTGAAAAGTGTCACAGCGGCGGCATCGCCGAAAAGCAGAGATGTGTTTTTATCCTCAGGATCTATAACTCTGGAATACTGGTCGGATGTGAACAGCAGCCCTGTCCTGAAGCCGTTCTCCTCCATAAATGATTTGATCACGGACGCACCGTAGACAAATCCGGAACAGCCGAGGGATATATCGAAACAGGCACAGCTTTCGGGCATATCTAGCTTGCCGTGGACAATTGCCGACGTGTGGGGAATGTTGTAGTCAGGGTTCTGTGTTATTACGATGAGGCACTCAACAGTGCTCCTGTCCAGTTTTATCTTCTTTTCAAGGTTTTCGTAGGCCAGAACGCACATGTCAGAAGCGGAAATATTTTTGTCTGTAACTCTAACATTCTTTATGCCTATTTTTTTCTCGATGAAAGATTCGTTGATGCCGAACTTCTCCATCCTTTCATAATTGGAAACCCTGTCCGGCGCATAATATGAAGCGACTTCTTTTATTCCTATCACAAAATCACCTCTGATAAGCCCGCCTGAGCGGAATATGGATTAATATTACACTTTATAATTATCTCAATCAAGGGCAGATGTTTAAGCCGGAATCAGGATGAACCCAGCACGGAAATGAGCGATCTGTTGACGGACTTCCGTTCACTGTCGAACACCCAGCCCCACTTGTTGAAATATTTGATGGCGGAGTTGATGTGTATCATCCTCTGTTTGAAATATTTATAAGAGCCTCTGCCCCTGTGGTGATAAATGAATACCGAAGGTACGTAATAGCTCCCGGCGGCTGTGTTTATGCGTCTTGAAAAATCAATATCCTCCATGAGGATAAAAAATCTCTCGTCAAAAAATCCGGACTTCTTTAGAACTGATTTTCGAAGGAACATAAAACAGCCTGAAAGATTGCCTGTGCGCAGGCTTTTGTCGCCGCTGTAGTCCTGAAGCTCGTAAAGCCTGTTGAACCTTTCCACAAAGCTGTCGGGAAGATACTGGTGGAACATCCTCACAGCAAGATCGGCAGGGGTGGGCAGCAGTTTAGCGGCATACTGATTTTCTCCGTTAACCGAAAGAACCTTAGGAACGGCCAGCCCCGCATCCGGGTTTGAATCCATAAATACCGCAAGGTTTCGTGTCACATCACCGTCAAAATATACGTCGGGGTTGCAGATGAGGTGGTAATCACCCAGAATGTCATATCTGTCACGGATTATCAGGTTGTGCCCCGCTCCGAAACCTATGTTTCTGTCGGGTGTGATAATCTCTATCCTTCCGCCGTCGTCATACTGCGGAATTTCACCGCCGGAATTGTTTACAATGTAAATTCTCGAAACACAACTGCTGTTTAGAAGGCTGTTCACCGTTTCGGAAAAAACATTAAAATCAGTATCGTAATATACTATAGAAACCGTAATTTTATAATCCATTATATGCTCGCCTGAATTTCTGACGTCTGAATATACATGCCTTTAGAATATGTTATCACAGAAAAGTTCAGAAACTATTTAATTTGCGCAGATATTTCTTTGCGAAGGTGCTCTGTCAGCTTGGGAAGTGCCGCACTGACCTCCGGCGAAAGTGTCATATCCATCTCAATACTTTTCGTCTGAATGCCGTACAGCCGAACCTCTTTCGGGCGCACACCCATGAGAGCCGCCGTTGCCAGCATATCCTTCATACCCATCTGATGGGCTGAGAGTTTGTTTTCAAATACCGTATCGATGTCGTCACCATCAACACAGACTATCGTCCCCGCTTCCAGTCCGAAATCCACCGCATCGGCGATTATCAGCCTGTCCGCCCATTCAATATAAACAAGCAGATCAAGCCCCAGAGTTCCGCCGTCCATTATCCGCAGGGTCTCTGTCTCCTGAAACTCCTTCATAAGCTCCTGAACAGCCAGAACACCCGCTCCGTCGTCGTTCATCACCAGATTTCCGATGCCCAGAACAAGAAGTTTCATCAGCCCCTCCTGAAAACCAGCGCCGAAGCAAGGGCGGCTATGCCCTCCTCCCTGCCTGTAAATCCCATTTTTTCCGTTGTGGTGGCCTTTATGGTTATATCGTCAAACTCAAGTCCCATGACATCCGCAAGGGTCTTCCGCATCGCAGGGATATGTGGAGCCATCTTTGGTTTCTGCGCTATTATCTGCGCATCTACGTTGGAAATCTCGTATCCTGCAAGGCGTATCTCATCCACTGCTTTTTTAAGGAGGATCTTCGAATCTATGTCTTTGTAGGCTTTGTCGGTGTCGGGAAACAGATTGCCGATATCTCTGCCCAGAGCAGGTCCTGCAACCGCATCCACAATGGCGTGTATCAGAACGTCCGCATCGCTGTGGCCGTCAAGCCCCAGTTCATGCTCAATCTCAACCCCGCCTATGATGAGCTTCCGCCCGGCGGCGAACCTGTGCGCATCAAAACCTATCCCGCTCTTAATTTTCATCAGATCATCTCCATAACACATTCTATACATTTTAACGCAAAGATAAAACATTTTATGTTGATTAATAGCTTCATACGGATATTATTGACTGACGGGGGAAATTTTATATGCAGATACCGATTCTTGCCGACATCACCATCATATTCCTTTTTGCCGCCATAGCGCTTTTCATCTGCGGCAAGCTGAAGATACCTGAGATCATGGGCTACCTGTTTGCAGGCGTTCTGGTGGGACCTAACGGTCTCAGGCTGATACACGCCGTTGAGCAGGTGGAGATGATGGCGGAAATAGGTGTTGTTCTTCTGCTGTTCACCATCGGCATAACCTTCTCTCTGTCCACCCTGCTGTCGCTTAAGCGTCCGGCTCTTGCCGGCGGAGGTCTTCAGGTTGCGGGCTGTATCGCCGCCTTCACAGGTGCGGCATATCTGGGCGGATACGAGCTTAACACCGCAGTGGTAATAGGCATGATGGCCGCCGTTTCGGGTACGGCTATTATGCTGAACGTTTTTGCCGCCAGAGGCGAGGTCGACTCGCTCTACGGACGTATATCTCTGGCAGTATCCATCTTTCAGGATATCGCAGTGATCCCCATGATGCTCCTTGTTCCCCTTCTGGCAGGACAGGGCGGCAAATTTTCAGATGTGGGCATAATCCTCGGCAAGGCTGTTGTCGTTGTCGTGCTGCTGTTCGCTTTTGCAAGATTCCTCGTTCCGAAACTGCTCTATCAGGTTGCAGCCACCAGAAGCCGTGAGCTTTTCATGATAACCGTGGTTCTTGTTTGCCTCGGAGTTGCATGGATGACATCCAAAACAGGACTTTCGCTGGCTCTGGGAGCGTTTCTTGCCGGAATTGTGGTCAGCGAATCCGGATACGGTCAGCAGGCGCTTGGCGATGTTATCCCCTTTAAGGATGTCTTCGCAGGATTCTTCTTTGTTTCAATAGGCATGCTGCTCAACCCCGAAGTGGTGCTGAACGCACCCGTCCTCACTATAATCAGCCTTATTCTTCTCATTATAATAAAATTCGCCGTCACAGGCTTTGTGATAAACATAATCGGCTACCCTGTCCGAACCTCTGTTCTGGCGGGCTTGTCCCTTGCGCAGGTGAGTGAGTTCTCGTTCATCCTCGGCGCAGTGGGTGCGTCCACAGGTATTCTTACTTCCGATCAGTATTCTTTTTTCATAGCTGTGACCGTTCTTTCAATGGCCTCGACCCCGTTTCTCATCATCTCAGCCCCCCACGTGGCCGAACTGGTGACTAAACTGCCGATGCCCAGAGCTTTCAGGGGCGGCTACCTCTCAGAAGAGGAGAAGGAACCTGAAAAAGAACTCATAGATCACATAATTATAGCCGGATTCGGTATGAACGGACGAAACACCGCCCGTGCCGCCAGAGAGAAGGGCATCGAATACGTCGTTATCGAAATGAACCCCGACACTGTCAGAAGGGAGAAGCGGAACGGCACACCCATTTTCTTCGGCGATGCCTCTCAGGCAGCAGTTCTTGAGCACGCTGCGCTCAAAACGGCAAGAGTGATGGTCATAACCCTGCCCGACCCCATCGGCGTACGCAAGATAGTGGAGACCGCAAGGCGTGAGAACCCGACAATATACATAATTGCCCGAACAAGATACCTCACCGAGCTTGAACCTCTCAAGGCACTTGGTGCTAACGAGATTGTAGTGGAAGAATACGAAACGTCCATAGAGACATTCTCCAGAGTGCTGAAAAAATATTACATCTCTCACGATGAGATCGAGGCACTGGCAAACCAGATAAGAACGGAGATAATGGGCAGACCCGGCGAAATGATTTCAAACAGCACAGAAGGCACAACCTTTGCCGACATGAACATAATAAACATAACTGTGCCCGTAGGCTCACAGATAGCGGGAAAAACAGTCAGAGATGTTGATATAAGATTCAGATACAGGCTTAACCTGCTGGCAGTGAACAGAGGCACGGATACCATCTCCAACCCCGGAAGCGATTTTGCTATTCAGGAGCGGGATGAGCTGATGCTGATGGGTGAACAGAATGATGCAGATATTTTTATGCAGGCTATCCGCCAGAGGCAATAGAACAGGAAAAGGACATAGGCAGGTCTGTCTATGTCCTTTCTTTTATAGATTAATAGTCAATTCCGGCCGCCTGAACGTGGTCGGCACTGAAAGCATGGCAGGGCGTTACACCGTAAACCATTCCGCATTCGCATTTTGACTCGAATGTATACATCTGAAAATCTTTTCCGCAGTTTTCGCAGGTCATTTCAAGGGGAAGAGGCATAAGCCCTTCTGAAAATCCCATCACTCGAAGTTTATCAACCACCTGTTTTCCCGATTCGAAAGAACCGCTGCATCCTTCGTGCATAGTCTCCTCCTTATTTGTTTTTTGTTAAGATAGCGGATTTTCGGGAGATGAAATTGATGTCAGTCAAAAAACAGTGAAAAAAATGTCCAGAACCAAATAAGGCCTGTGATTATGAAGCTCATGAACACCAGCGCACTGCCCGCATCTTTGGCTCGCTTGGCCTTTTCGTCATACCGCATGGTCACCAGATCCACCGTGCGCTCGATTGCGCTGTTTGCAAGCTCTGCGGCGAGCGGAATGAGCATGGATGTGCTGAGTATACCTTTATGCAGAATCGGCAGAGGAGCGGCGATTATTCCGGCCAGAAGGGCAAGAACAATATAAACCTCTATCTTGAATGAGCTTTCATTCGTAAAGACCTCTTTAAGGCCTTGCAGGGCGAAGCCCCAGTTTCTGAAAAAGTTGAATTTCTGTTTGTTCAGCATGGAGATATTGTATCACAGATTTTAAATGGGGAAATAAAATTATGGTGAGAAGATTATCAGTTCACGTCACTGTTGTATTGTCACTCACTTCAAACTGAGACTCTTCACTTCGTTCAGAGTGACATATATTATACGTCATTGCGAACCCTGTAAGGGTGAAGCAATCTCATCATATGAAGGTTTCTGTAAAATTGTTTCAGATTTTTTTGCATGTTATGCGACTGCCACAGCACCTGCGGTGCTTCGCAGTGACGGGAGAATAGAGGACACAAAATGCAGCAAACAAAAAAGCCTGTCCGAAGACAGGCTTTTCGCTTTTTTAACAGGACGGGGACGAAGGGACTCGAACCCTCGACCTCTGACGTGACAGGCCAGCGTTCTAACCAACTGAACTACGCCCCCTGTTAAAAAAATGGGTAGTGCAGGGATCGAACCTGCGACCCTCGGCTTGTAAGGCCGATGCTCTCCCAGCTGAGCTAACCACCCGTATACTGTTTTTAAACATCTTTGTCAAAGAATTTCTCTGACGTTAAAGTGACTTTTGCAGTCGTTTAAAAGAAAGCGTCTCCAAGGGGATTCGAACCCCTGTCGTCGGCGTGAAAGGCCGATGTCCTAGGCCGGGCTAGACGATGGAGACGTTTTTACAAAAGTGAGCCATGTTGGACTTGAACCAACGACCCATTGCTTAAAAGGCAATTGCTCTACCGACTGAGCTAATGGCTCGTATCACTTTAGTTTTTCCTCTCAGGCACCTTTTCGGTGTTCCCTGCGAGAGGTAGGTTATACCAAAGTGACAAATCGATGTCAACTACTTTTTATCAAAAAAGTTCATTTAATTTTATTGTCTGCTCTCTGTCAGTTCCAAGGCTGATTATAGCATAGGGAACTTTCAGGAAATCGCTGATATATTGGATATATTTTTTAGCGTTCTCAGGCAGTTCATCATAGCTTTTAACGGTGGTGAGGTCCTCTTTCCATCCGTCGAATTCTTTATAAACGGGTACACAGCCGTCGAGATATTTAAGTTCTGCGGGGAATCTGTCCAGAACTTTGCCGTCATATTCGTATGCGGTGCACACTTTGATTTTTTCCATTCCGGAGAGCACATCCAGTTTCGTCAGGGCGATAAGGTTTATGCCGTTGATGGCAACTGAAAACTTAAGGGAAACGAGGTCGAGCCAGCCGCAGCGTCTGGGTCTGCCTGTTGTTGCGCCGAATTCGTGTCCTGCCTGACGCAGATCTTCGCCGTCCTGACCGAGAAGCTCAGTGGGGAAGGGACCGCCGCCGACACGGGTGGAATATGCCTTAACAACGCCGAGAACGTTGTCTATCTTGCGGGGAGAAAGGCCTGTGCCTGTGCATGCTCCGCCTGCGGAAGCGTTGCTGGATGTAACATAGGGGAATGTGCCGAAGTCAAGATCGAGCATTGTTCCCTGTGCACCTTCCATCATTATCTTTTTGCCTGCGTCATACAGCTCTGTGACCATTTCGGCCGTCTCTGCGACGAAAGGCTTAATATACTCAGCGTATTCTTTATACTGCTTAAAGATCCTTTCAGCGTCGATTTTATCCTGTTTAAAGAGGTGTTCCATAAGGTAGTTGACCTCACGGACGTTCTGCTCCAGTTTCTCACGGAAAACTTCATCATCGTAAAGGTCGCAGATTCTGATACCTGTTCTGGCGGCTTTATCGGCATATGTGGGTCCGATTCCTCTGCCTGTTGTACCTATCTTCTTCTTACCTTTAAGCTCTTCTCTGAGAAGATCCATTGTTTTGTGATAGGGCATGATAACGTGTGCACGTTTGCTGATGTAGAAGTTTTCATCGAAAACAACGCCCTGTTTCTTAAGGATCTCCATCTCTTCGATGAGCGCATCGGGAGCGATCACCACGCCGTTTCCGATGATGTTTATCTTTCCTCTGTGGATAATGCCCGAGGGAATAAGGTGGAGGATGTATTTTGTGTCGCCGACAACAACTGTGTGACCTGCGTTGTGACCGCCGGAATAGCGGACAACCACATCTGCATCAACCGTGCTGAGGTCTACGATCTTTCCTTTTCCTTCATCGCCCCACTGGGCGCCCAGAACTACTGTACAGCTCATTTTGCTACCTCACGAAAGTGTATTTAAGAAATTGTAACTCGTTTCAAGTTCGGATTTTTCAGCCGCATCCTCTGCAAAGAACACTGAAAACCCTTTGTCTCTAAGCTCCTCGCATCTGCCGAGGTTCTCTCTGCCCACCACCAGCCAGTCTATCTCTTTCAGGCTGATGTCGGTTTCGTCAACACTGTATATCTCTTCCACAAAAAAGACCATTCCGCATGCGAAGGCCTTTCTGCCGAAGTTTTCGGTCAGGTTGTCATAGCGGCCGCCCACTGCGAGGCTTTCGCCTATCTTAGCATGGAGGACGCTGAAGGTTATTCCGGTGTAATACTCCAGTCCTGCGGACTCGGAAGCATCGAAAACCAGAGATTTCGCATCGATGCCGAGGCTGATGAGCCTTTTGAACAGAGTGGAGATGTAGTCCACGCACTCCGCAAGCTCTTTGTCGAACCTGCTCACCTCTGCCAGTTTTTCAACGGTTTCAACGCCGCCGAATGCCTTTGGCAGATGCCTAAGGAATTTTTCGGGGTCGTTGTCGCCTGTGAAAAGGTTTGCCACAGCGGTGATGTTCTTAGCATCAAGATGTTTATGGTACTCGTCTTTATCCTTACCGGCAAGCTCAAGGGCTCTGCGGGTGAAGCCGCTGTGTCCGAAAACGTATTTGCATCCGTCAATGTTCAGCTTATCGAAGACCCTTCTGGCCATGAGGAGCATTTCGGTGTCCGCCTCAAGCTGGCTGTTGCCGAACAGCTCTGCGCCCACCTGAAGTTTTTCCGATTTAACGCCCTTGTCAAGATCCACGTTGCGGAACACCCTGCCGTTGTACGACAGACGGATGGGCAGAGGGAAATCGCTCATATAGTTGGCGAAATATCTTGCCACCTGGGGGGTGAAGTCCGGACGCAGAACAAGCGACTTGCCCGTGTTGCGGTCTATGAAACGGATGATGTTCTCATCACGGAAGTTATGCATGGTGTCTTTGAGCATGTCGTAATACTCGTATATGGGCAGAAAGATGTCCATATAGCCGTAACTCTGCACAACCTCTTTAATGGTTCTCTCGATGCGGTTCATTTTAACCGCTCTGCCGGGGGCAATGTTTCCGGCGGAGTTCGGCATCATGTTTCGTACCATTTATTCACCGATGTAGTTTTTCAGAATTTCCTGTGCGGCTGCAACGCCTGCACCCATCTGGAATTTAACGCCGAATCTGGACAGTCCCATCTCAAGGCCGCTTATGGCGACGATGGTGTCGAAGGCGTCGTGGTAGCCGAGGTGAGACACACGGACGATCCTGCCTTTAAGGTGATCCTGTCCGCCTGCGTAGGTTATGCCCACTTTCTCACGCATGAACTTGACAAACTTTCCGCCTTCAAAGCCTTCAGGCAGATAAAAACCTGTTGCGGCGTTTGAGGGGGTGCCCGTAGGCAGGAGTTTGAAGCCCATCGCCTGAACGGCCGCACGGGTGGCGTCGCCGTTTATCTGATGACGTTTGTAAACGTTTTCCAGTCCCTCTTCGAGCATCATGTCCAGAACGACTTTAAGTCCGTTGATGATGGTCACAGCGGGAGTGTATGCTGTGGTTGATTCAAGCTGGTTTTTAAGCTCACGCTTGAGGTCGAGGTAATATCTGGGAATTGTGGCCGTTTCGCAGAATTTCCACGCTTTTTCGCTGAGGGCGATGAAAGCGAGACCGGGGGGCAGCATGAAGGCTTTCTGAGAGCCTGTCACAGCCACGTCGATTCCCCATTCGTCCATTTTTGTCTCGTGTACGCCGATGGAGGTGATTCCGTCCACTATAAATATAGTGTCGGGTCTGGATGAGATTATTCTGCCGATGGCTTCAATGTCGTGGTATGCGGTGGTGGAGGTTTCGCTTCCCTGAATCATGACAGCCCTTGTGTCGGGGTTGCTTTTCAGGAAATTCTCAACCAGAGCGGGATCCACGGATGAACCCCATTCAAGCTCAATGACCTGAACGTCCATTCCGAAGGTTTTTGAGATGTTTTTCCATCGCTGGCCGAATTTGCCCGCATCAACGACAAGAACCTTGTCTCCGGGGTTCAGGGTGTTGATGATGGCAGCTTCCATGGCGGCGGTGCCGCTTCCGGCGAGCATCAGAACCTCATTTTTTGTATTGAATACCTTTTTAAGACCTGCGGAGGCCTCGGCAAAGGTTTTTGAAAATTCGTCTGTTCTGTGGTGGATCATGGGCTTCGCCATTTCCAGAAGCACTCTCTCAGGCACAGGTGTCGGCCCGGGAGCCATAAGGTATTTTTTCAGCATATATGCACCTTCAATTTGAGAAAATTACTTTTCACGATACTACAGTGCTGAAATATAGTCAATGGCGGGAAGACGGAAATATTAATTGCATATTGATGTTTTCCGCCCATTTATCGATATTGATTTTTATTATCAAAAATCTTTCAGAACACCTTGACCGCAGACTTTTCAGAACTATATTTTAATTATTGAGTGAACATATCCGGAGCGGCTGATTCCGGATACGCTTCTTCAGGATTCCTAAGCGGCATCATTATTATGTCAAGTATCATGTTTCAACCGTTATTGGAGGCAACAATGGGAAAGATTTACGAAGCACCGGGAAAAGTAGGAAGTATAGTATCACTAAAACCCCGTTACGATAACTTCATCGGCGGAGGGTGGGTAGCCCCCGTAGGCGGACAATATATGCCCGACATCAGCCCCGTTACGGGAAAAGTATTTTGCGAGGTTGCCAAGTCAACATCTGCGGATGTGGAGCTGGCTCTCGATGCTGCACATAAAGCAAAAGACGCATGGGGCAGCGCATCTCTGGCAGAGAGAGCGGCTGTTCTGAACAAAATAGCTGACGCCATCGAAGCGAATCTTGAAATGCTGGCTGTGGCCGAAAGCTGGGAGAACGGAAAACCCGTGCGAGAGACACTGGCGGCGGATATTCCTCTGGCAGTTGACCATTTTCGCTATTTCGCAGGAGCCGCAAGGTCTCTTGAAGGGACAGTGACCGAGATCGACAAGGACACCGTGGCATATCATTTCCACGAACCCCTCGGCGTTGTGGGACAGATAATCCCCTTTAACTTCCCCCTGCTGATGGCCGCATGGAAGATAGCCCCCGCACTGGCGGCAGGCAACTGTACCGTGCTGAAGCCCGCATCGCCCACGCCGTGGTCGATACTGAAACTGATGGAAGTTATCGCAGGGGTCGTACCCCCCGGCGTGATAAACGTTGTCACAGGTCCCGGCGGAGAGATAGGCAAAGCTCTGGCAACCAGCCCCAGAATAGCCAAAATAGGCTTCACCGGAGAGACAACCACCGGAAGGCTGATAATGCAGTATGCTGCGCAGAACCTGATACCGTCCACAACAGAGCTGGGCGGCAAGTCACCCAACATCTTCTTTGAAGACGTTATGGCGGCCGACGACGCATTTCTTGACAAAGCCATCGAAGGACTGGTGCTCTATGCTTTCAACAAGGGGGAAGTGTGCACATGTCCCTCCCGTGCGCTCATTCAGGAATCGATCTATGACAGATTCATGGAGCGGGCACTGAAACGCATTGAGCAGATAATTCAGGGCAACCCCCTCGACACATCCACCATGATCGGAGCTCAGGTTTCCGTTCAGCAGATGGAAAAGATAAGCGGATACGTTGATATCGGCAGACAGGAGGGTGCAAAGTGCCTCATCGGCGGCGAACGCAACGCAATGGGCGGCGAGCTTGCCGAAGGCTACTACTACAAACCCACAGTTCTGCAGGGCAACAACAAGATGCGTGTATTTCAGGAGGAAATCTTCGGCCCCGTTCTGGCTGTGACCACCTTCAAGGACGAAGCTGAAGCCCTGAGCATCGCAAACGACACCCTTTACGGTCTGGGCGCAGGAGTCTGGACGAGAAACGGCAGTCTGGCATACCGCATGGGACGAGCCATCAAGGCCGGACGTGTATGGACCAACTGTTACCATATGTACCCCGCCGGTGCGGCTTTCGGCGGATATAAGATATCAGGCGTCGGACGTGAAAACCACCGCATGATGCTTGAGCATTATACCCAGACGAAAAACCTGCTGGTGAGCTACAGCCCGGATCCTCTGGGATTCTTCTGAAAGGAGTTTAAAGATGAAAACGTCAACAGGCGAACCTGCGGTTGTTGCAACGCCTGCGGCTCTGGAAGCCATAGAGAACCTGCTTAAAGAACATGAATCCGTCATGTTTTATCAGTCCGGCGGATGCTGTGACGGCAGCCTGCCTCTGTGCTTCGGCAAGGACGAGTTCATCATAAGCGATAATGACGTTCTTCTGGGCGAGGTCGGCGGATGCCCGTTCTACATCGATTTCCGGCAGTATGAGGTGTGGAAGCACACCCAGCTGATTCTGGATGTAGGCGAAGGTTTTCCGGAAGGGTTTTCACTGCCCGCAGGGGAGAACGCTCACTTCATAACCAAATCGAGGGTATGCACCATACCTACATAAAACAAAAGGCAGACCTGCGGGTCTGCCTTTTTTAATTTCTTTATGTCACTCTGAGTGCAGCGAAGAGTCTCAGTTAAAACAGATCCTTCGCCAAGGCTCAGGATGACTCTGTAATCAGAGAACCTTAACCTTGCTTATCTCGACACCCTTTTCGTCGGTAACGTGTACGGCGCATGCCAGACACGGGTCGAAAGAGTGGATCGTGCGGAGAATCTCAAGGGGTTTGTTCGGATCGGCTATGGGCGTTCCGATGAGGGACTGCTCATATGGACCGTGGATGGCTCCCTTGTCCATAGGTCCTGCGTTCCATGTTGAAGGAACCACAGCCTGATAGTTCTTTATCTTGCCGTCCTCAATGACTATCCAGTGACCGAGCGCACCTCTGGGTGCTTCATGCCAGCCATAGCCCATGGCCTGTTTCGGCCATGTTTCAGGCTCCCATTTCTCGCCCGCATGGATGCTGTAGTCTCCGGCCTTTATGTTGCTGGCCAGATCGGCTATCCATCTGTCGATGCGGTTGACAATTACCAGTGTCTCAATGGCTCTTGCGGCTGTACGGCCGAGAGTTGAGAAAAGAGCCTCGGGGCCTGCTCCCAGTTTTGAAAGCACGGAATCCACAACCGGTTTTATCTCAGCATGGCCTTTCGCATATGCCACCAGCACCCTTGCCAGAGGACCTACCTCCATGGGCACGCCGTTGTAGCGTGGAGCCTTGACAAACGAGTAGTCCTTTTCAACGTCAAGGAACTCATAAGGCGGCTTGGGGCCTGTGTAGCGTTTTTCGCTGGCACCTTCAAAGGGGTGTTTTGAATCTTTGTCAACATACCACGAGTGAGCCGTATCCTCGGCTATCTTGCTCTGGTCGACCTCCATAACGTTTGAAAGGTCGCCCGCCATGATGATACCCGCAGGCAGCCACAGGTCATAGGGATAGCCCTTGTTGGTTTCGGGATATTCGCCGTACGACATATAATTTTTATGTCCGGCACCGATCCCTGCCCAGTCCAGATAGAAGGGAGCAACCGCAAGCACGTCGGGAATATAGACCTTTTCAACAAACTCTTTGGCCAGTTTGTTGTACTCCATGATCATGGCAATGCGGTCGGCATTCAACGCATTCTGGCTGTTTGGGTCTATGGGAAGAGACATACCGCCCACAAGGAACGTCTGCGGGTGGGGGTTCTTCGAACCGAGCACAGCATGAATTTTGATTATCTCCTTCTGAAGCTCAAGAGCCTGAAGATAATGCGCCGCAGCCATAAGGTTTGCCTCCGGCGGCAGTTTATATGCGCTGTGTCCCCAGTATGCATTTGCAAAGGGGCCGAGTCTGCCTGTGTTAACAAAGGCGGTCAGCCTGTCCTTTATAGATTTAAAATAGTCCTCACTGCTGTATTTCCAGTCGGATACCGCCTGCTGCAGCTGAGCTGTCTTTGCGGGATCGGCCTGAAGAGCGGAGGTTATATCCACCCAGTCCAGCGCATGGAGGTGATAAAAATGTATCACGTGATCCTGTACGCACTGGGAGCCCATTATTATATTGCGTATCAGCTCTGCGTTAAAAGGCACATGAATATTCAGTGCATTTTCGACAGCACGAACCGATGCGATGGCGTGTACCGTGGTGCAGACACCGCAGAATCTCTGGGTGATGTACCACGCATCCCTGGGGTCTCTCCCCTGAAGGATTTTTTCGATCCCTCTGAACATCGTGCCGCTGGAAAAGGCGTTCGTTATGACGCCGTTCTCAATCTTTGCCTCGATGCGCAGGTGACCCTCAATCCTGGTGATGGGGTCTACAACTATCCTGTCAGACATTATTTACCCCCTTCGCCTTTCTTTTCGGAGTTGTCAAGGTGTTTCGCCTCGACCCTCTTTACCATGCCCTTGTTGCGTATCATGTTGACGATTCCGTGTACGAAGAATACCGCTGTCACGGCGCCGACAAGTTTGATACCGATCTTGGTGGCCTGAGACTCAACGCCGAAACCAGGAATATCCGGCAGACGTTTGTAGAAGGGAGCCATAGTGTCCATAAAGCCCGGCTCCGCACAGCCGACACAGCCGTGTCCTGCCATTACGGGCCAGCTGAGACCGTCGTTATAGCGAATGGTCGGGCAGTTGTGGAAGGTTTCGGGGCCTTTGCATCCCATCTTATAGAGGCACCAGCCTCTCTTATGGGCATCGTCTCCCCATGCGTCAACATACTGACCTGCATCGAAATGACCTCTGCGTTCGCAGTTGTCGTGTATACGCTTGCCGAATGCGAATTTGGGGCGAAGGTGTCTGTCAACGGCCGGCAGGTCGCCGAACACGAGATAATGCACCACGAGAGCCGTGATGTTATCAGCATTGCAGGGACATCCGGGCAGGTTGACGACAGGTTTTCCGCTGAACAGGTCTTTAACCCCTTTTGCACCTGTGGGGTTCGGATGTCCTGCGGGTATTCCGCCGAAAGATGCGCAGTTGCCCACCGCAATAACAGCGGCGGCATTGGCTGCGGCCTTTTTGAGATGGTTAAGTGCGGTGTCGCCCGCAACACAGCAGTAAACTCCGCTGTCTTCCGTGGGCACTGCGCCCTCGATCACCAGCAGATATTTTCCCGCATTCTTTTCCATGGCCTGATTTTTTGCCTCTTCGGCAAGATGTCCCGATGCGGCCATTACCACTTCGTTGTAGTCGAGTGATATGACATCGAGTATCAAATCTCCAATCTTCGGACGACCCGAACGCAGAATCGCTTCTGAATCACCGGAGCAGCTCTGAAACTCCATCCATATCACGGACGGACGCTTGTCTTCATTTTCCAGAGCCTCGGCAATCTGCGGAGCGAATGTCTGCGGCAGCGCAAGGGTTGCACTGATGGCCGTGCAGTATTGCAGAAAATCTCTTCTGCTGACACCGCAGGTTCGCAGGACTTCTTTCAGACTCATCACAGACCTCCTGAAACGGTATTCTATATAATAACATTATAAACTCATTCTTGTGTTTTTGCACAACAGGATTAAAATAAATTTAAACTTTTGTCTAAAACACAGGTGGAAGAATGTACGATAAATCCAAAGGCTACAGGTTTTTGTTCGGACCCGTCCCCTCAAGGCGTCTGGGGCGTTCTCTGGGCATTGATATAGTTCCGTCGAAAGTGTGCTCATTAAACTGCGTTTACTGCGAAGTCGGGAAAACAACCCAATGCGCAATAACAAGACAGCGTTTTAATAACCCAAATGAGGTAATTTCAGAGTTTTCCGAACACTATCCGCCATTTGCACAAAAGCTCGATATCGTCACCATAACAGGTTCCGGCGAACCGACCCTATGTTCAGATTTAGGTTTGCTTATCAGCGAGATTAAGAAAATAAGCAGCATCCCAGTTGGCGTACTGACAAACAGTACACTTTTTACCGACCCGCAGGTGCGTGCCGAGCTTATGGAAGCGGACGTGGTCGTTCCCAGCATCGATGCTGCAACACCGGAGGTTTTCAGAAAAATCTGCATCCCCCACCCTTCTCTTGATATATCAGCGATAAACGAAGCCTTGGTGACCTTTTCAAACGAATATAAGGGCAGGCTTCTTATAGAAATTCTGCTTTGCGAAGGTATAAACGATAATTTTGAGGAGCTGGGAAAGATTGCGGACATCATTTCCAGATGCAGATACGAAAAGGTTCAGCTGAACACCGTCCACCGCCCGCCTGCATTTTCATCCGCAAGGTCTGTGGGCAGTGCGTTCCTGCTGGAGGCGGCACTGTTTCTCTCTCAGAGAGGCATCAGTGTTGAACCCGTCAGCAACTATATAAAGGACTTCTCAGGGGGCAGCATGACAAGGGCTGAGCTTGAAAGGCTCATCACCATGCGTCCGTGCAGTGTTAAGGATATTTCGATGGTGTTCGGGGTGCCCTCTTCCGAAGTGGAGGCGATTCTGGCGCAGATCCCCGCCGAAAGACTTGAGATACGGGATATGAGCGGCGAAAATTTCTATTTTATGAAGTGACGGCAGGATTCAAGAATTATTTCAGGTGCTTGATGGGCTGTGCTCCTGAATTCAGCAAAGGGAGATACTATTTCAACCTCTTCGGCATATTCCACCCTGTCCAGCTGTTGAAGAGAGCTACAGAGCACCACTAAATCATCCTGACAAATAAGCTCTTTGCCAAGCAGCAATTCTAAGCCTTCAGGATTTTTCTCCAGATAGACCGCAAGGTCAATTATATCTCTGGCAAAGTTATCCTCTTTTCTGTAAACAATCTTTTTCGATATGATGTTTTCCGCCGATTCCACATAAACAGTGTCATTAAAAACAAGCATGGAATCATCTTTAAAAAAGTCACCTGTATTGTTTTCAGAAATCAGAATATCTATTTTAATATTACCATTGAGATAAAGCACTCTGATATGATCCGACATATCCCTGTAGGTATCTTTATTAAATAAACTCGTGTTTTCCAGCCAATGCTTCGGGCTGAGATAGCTCATCACCTGACAGTCGGTAACAAAAAGGTCTATGTCAAAACTGAGACGGTGACGGAAATAATAAACAGCGAGTGCAGTGCCGCCGCCAAATCTTATCAGAGAATTGTCCCTATTCGGCAAAAATGGGTATGCATCGGTCATGAACTGATTCAATGCCTTGATCTGCAAATCATAATTGGCTCTGATAAAATCAATATTTTCCAAGTTTTTCATTTATTCTTTTTACAGGAATTTTGTAATATGAGGCAAAGTCTTTCAGTTCTGACGAAAGAGCTTCATTCTTTATTGTTTTCAAAGCATATTTCTCAAGCTGTGTAAGTTCAGTCTTTTTATAGAAGATTTTTTTAAGCGAAATCAGAGTAAAATGTTTCTTTTTATCGCCAATGGATGCATTCACAGTAGATAAAAGCATCAGAGGTTTAGGTTTCTTCGGCGGGGCGTTTAGAATTTTCTGCACATTTTCGGAATCAAGATTTTTCAGGAGTTTTGCCAACTGATTTTTCTGATTGCCAGGCTTGTTCCACTCAAAAAAAGTGGAAGGAGAAACACCCAGCATAGATTGGATATCTTTTGTCTTCATATTACAAATTATACGATTATCGGATAATTTATCAATATAAATTTATAAGAGGGCGGGTGGTCAGCCCGCCCTGTGTTATTGTAAAGCGATGGCCTTGGCCACATTAATAATGTTCGTTTCCCAGTTTTCGGCCAGAGGGTCGATAAAGACAACCCTTGCGCCTGTCTCTTTGGCGATGGTCTCAACCTCTTTTTTCGAGAACTGAGGCTGTGCGAATATCACTTTCAGTTTCTGCTTTTTTGCAGTGTCTATAAGCTTCGCAAGCTCGGCGGGCTTCGGTGACTTTCCTTCGACCTCAACCGCTATCTGCTGAATCTTATAGCGTGCGGCGAAATATCCCCATGAGGGATGAAACACCATGAATTTTTTGTTCTTAGAAGCCTGAGTGATGCGGGCGATATCCTTATCTATGGCTTTCAGCCTGTTGGTGAAGCCGTTCAGGTTTGCGGCGTAGAAGTTTTTATTCATGGGGTCGGCCTGCGCCAGCGCATCTGCGATTACCTTTGCCTGAGATATCACAAGCACCGGATCGAGCCAGATATGCGGATCGGGCATACCGTGGTCATGGTCGTCGTGCCCATGCTCTTCGTGACCGTGATGGTGCTCTTCCATCTCAAGTTTTTTTATTCCCCTGTCGGTCTGAATTATCCTGAGATTCTTGTTAACCGATGCCAGCTTTGAGAGCCATGCCTTTTCAGCGGGGTCGCCGACAGCAAAATATATTGAAGACTGAGCCAGATCGGCCATCTGTCTGGGTCTGGGCTCGTATGAATGCTGATTTGAACCGGGAGGAACCATTACGCCCACCTGCACCTTGTCTCCGGCTATCTGCTCCACAAAGTATTTCTGAGGGGCTATGGTGACAAAGACCTTCATCTGGGCAAAGGCCGGAACAGCCGCCAGAACGGCCATCATAAAAATAATCAGTTTCCGCATGTTTCACACCATCCTTTAAGAACAAGTTCCACCGACCTGACCTCTTTCTGCCTGCCCATTTTCATGAACAGAGCGGATTCGTCAAAGCCGTATGGTTTAAGGCACTCTATCTGCCCGCAGCCCTCGCAGACGAAATGGGGATGGGGCGGATTGTGCTCGCAGGATTTTTCATAAAAGCTGAGTCCGCCGTCGGTGTGCACCGGACGCACCAGACCTTTCTCTGTAAAAAGTTTCAGTGCACGGTATACGGTTGCGAGGTCTATGCCTCTGTCCCTAACCACAGAGTGCAACTCATTTGCGGACAGCGGGCGATCAGATTCGAGTATCATTCTCAGAATCGTCTCTCTGGCTTCGGTTCTTACGGTATTTGTTGTTTTCAGCAGGCTGTCTGCTTTACATTTTTCCATAGAAAACAGAATACATCTTTGCGAATGATTTGCAAGTATTTTCATTCAGGGTATCAGAAATTCTTCGGCTGTGCCTCACCATTAATTGTTGAATAGAATGACGTAAAATACACATCACTGCCAACCCTACACAGAACCTGCCAAAGCGGCGGGTTGACTTGAGTTGGAAGACTGCCACGGGCCAAAGCCCTCGCAGTGACGCACAATCGTCACTCTGAGCGAAGCGAAGAGTCTCATTATAATAGATTCTTCGAGGAAGGCATGCGGACCGGAGCGTTGGCGCATTTTCTCCAAGGATGGATGAAAAGGCAACGAACATAATTGGCATCTCCATTGCTTCTACACATTCCAGGAGCAAAAAATGAAGAAATTATTTCCCATTATGCTTGTGTTTCTGGTGCTAAGCGGATGCGTCGCAAAGGACGTCGGAAAGTCTGTCCTTAAGTCAAATCCTGTCACAGAGCCTCTGATAGAACTGATGAAGCCCAGTTCCGGACTTCTGATGTTTGCCATTGTCCTTGAGACCAACACAAACGTGTCCTCACTGCTCTATGACAAAACCAGAGAAAAGGCGGAGGACTACGCAAGCATAGCAACGGAAAAGCTCCAGCACGGAAGATTCATATATGTTGTGCCGCCAAGAATAACCCATTCCGACGGTACATATGAGTTCAACGATACGCTTAAAAGACAGATAAAAAACTTTCTGGCGGCAGGTGACTACGGAATCCCCGTGGACACCATCGCACAGGCTGAATACATAGTGGTTTTCAACGCCAAAGAATCTTTCAACAGAAACTACGGCACAAACGCTTCTCAGGTTTCGCTCTCCGTTATGAACAAACTGGATGAGCCGGTCTTTGCGGCCAGTCTCAGAATGGAGAGTAAATCCGACAAGAACTTCTGGTATTACTCGGAAAAAACCGCAATGCCCGTCAGAACACTGACAATGAAGGGACTTGCATATCTTATGGCAAACAGCCTTCCCGAAGCACACGGCGACAAGTCGAAGCTGAGGGAAGCCACAGACAAGATTCTGGCCAAAGCCGGAATGGCAAAGGAGGGCTAAGGGGATGCTGAACGGAATCTACACGGCAACAAGCGGACTGCTGGTTCAGCAGAGGCGGATGGATGTCATATCCAACAACCTCGCAAACGCGAACACAAAAGGCTACAAGACCGACACGGCGACCTTTTCGCAGTATCTGGCGAACGCCGGGAAGCATCCGGACGACGTTATCAGAAACAGCCTTTACAACAAGACCATAAACGCCACCGCAAGGCTGGACGGAATACAGACGGATTTCTCAATGGGAAGTATGCAGGAGACGGGACGGAGCATGGACTTTGCGCTGACCAACCCAAAATCATACTTCGCAGTGGACACCCCGTTCGGCATACGTTTCACCAGAAACGGCGATTTCACGGTGGATATGGACGGCGAGCTGACTACGCAGGAGGGCTACAAGGTGCTTTCAAACCTTACTGTGCCTCAGAACGTTCAGGTGCCTCAGGGCGGAGTGCCCTTTGTGGTGTCCGAGACAGGGGACATCCTTGTGAACGGCGTTGCGGCGGGCAGACTGGCCACAGCCGAATTTGACGACATGACCAAGCTGGAGAAGGTGGGAAGCAACCTCTTCGCCGCTGTGGACATGCTTCCCGCTGAGTCCGAGAACCCCGGTATTGAGCAGGGATTTCTGGAAGGGAGCAACGTCAACCCCGTTTCGGAGATGGTGCGTATGATCGAAGCGAACAGAAGTTTCGAGACATATCAGAAAGTAGTGCAGACGATAGACGAACTTAACAGCAAAGCAGCCAATTCTGTAGGCTCGATGAGCTAAGGAGCAGATAAATGTTCAGGACACTTTGGACAGCCGCCTCCGGTATGACGGCACAGCAGACAAACATTGATACCATTTCAAACAACCTTGCGAACGTTAACAACATCGGTTTTAAAAAATCGAGAGCGTTTTTTCAGGATCTGATATATCAGGAGATAAAGCCCGCAGGAGCGATCTCCGCCGCAGGACTCACCCACCCCACAGGCATTCAGGTGGGTCTGGGTACGAAAGTTTCAGCCATTGAAAAGGTTCACTCGCAGGGCAGTTTTCAGAACACCGACGTTGACCTTGACATCGCCATTGAAGGGGACGGATATTTCCAGTTCCAGCTTCCCAACGGCGACATAGGCTACACCCGTGCGGGTTCCCTTAAGGTCGATGCAAACGGCAACCTGACCAACGAAAACGGATATCTTCTTGAGCCGGCAGTAACAATTCCTGAAAACACCACCTCAATAGCCTTCGGCGAGGACGGAACCATCAGTGTAACCACTCCCGATCAGGAGGAGGCTCAGGAGATAGGCCAGATAGAGCTTGTGCGGTTCATCAACCCCGCAGGTCTCAAGTCCATAGGAAAAAACTTCTACATACCCTCCGGAGCCAGCGGTGAAGCCGTTGCGGGAGTTCCCGGCGAGGAGAACTTCGGTACGATAGCTCAGGGCGTTCTTGAAATGTCCAACGTAAGCGTCGTTGAGGATATGGTAAACATGATCACCGCCCAGAGAGCCTATGAGATAAATTCAAAGGCTATTCAGACGGCTGACGATATGCTTCAAGTTGTCAACAGCCTTAAAAGGTAATATGATATAGCCATGAGATTTTTTGCGCTGTTCATCCTTTTGCTGTTTTTTGCCAGAGCCGAGGCCAACGTTATCATTGTGGATTCGGAATGCATCACCCTTCGGGATATCTTTCCGAACCTTCCCATAAACGATAACGTTTTCTGCGGGCTGGACTACGGACAGGAAAAGGTCATCAACAGGCAGATGGCCGTATTCATAATCAACAAATACAAGATAGCCGGAGTCTCCCCCGGCGAGGCAACTTTCCGCAGAAAGGGTGCGGAGGTCAACACCGACAGGTTCAAAGAGGACATCAAAAATCAGCTGACGATTATGTATCCCGACATGGACGTTGAAGTTGAGGAGATACGCATGACCCGCCCGTTCTATGTGGCCGACAGCATGCAGTATAAAATTGACATTCCCGCCAACAGGTTCGGCAACGTCTCCATAGGCGTTGACAACGGCGTGCGCAAATACAGCTTCAGTGTTCTGCTGAAAGCCTACAAAGAGATATACGTCGCCTCCGGACTCATCAGAAAGGGCGAGGACGTGGCATCAAAATCAACCCTTATGCGCATGGACATGGGCAAGGTTCACGGGGATCCGGTCATGAAGCTTAAAGGCTACATTGCAACCATGAACATACCCGCAGGCCGCCCCATCACATCCGGCGTGATAGAGAAAGAACCCGACGCTCTTAAGGATTCCAACGTCACAATAGTCTATAAATCCGGAAATCTGGAGATAGTAGCTCAGGGCAGACTTATCGAGGATGCCTTCGAGGGAAAAATAGTCCGGGTGGAAAACATCTCCAGCGGCAAAATTATCCGCGGTGAATACGCCTCAGGCCGAAAAGTCATTGTAAATTCAAGATAACGCTTGACTGTCAACCCCTGCACATTCTCTTCATAATCTGGCACGCATTTTGTTATTACTGCTTTGACATTAATTTCCGGAGCAGAAAAATGATAAAAAATGCCCTTCTGATGCTGGTTCTTACAGCCCTCCTGACAGCAGGATGCGCCAAAAAACCCACATTCGAAAACGATGCTCTTGCCAACAGCTATAAAAAAGAGCTGGAAGACTATAAACGCATGCAGGAATCCAAAAGACCCACAGCCTCCCTGTGGACCGACACTGCATCACAGAGCAGTCTGTTTCTGGACTACAAGGGCAGACACATAGGCGACATCATAACGGTGAACATCGTGGAAAGCTCTTCTGCCACAAACTCAAACTCAACATCCACAGCTAAGTCACAGGCGGCATCGTCCACCCTGACAAACCTGATGGGTCTTTCCGCAAACCTCGGCGTAACCAACCTGCTGGGAACCGGAAACGCACTCAATCTGGACAACAGCCTCAACTCATCCAACACATTTCAGGGTAACGGAGCAAAATCCAAAACCGACAGGGTTACAGGAACCATCGCCGCAAGAGTGCTTGAGGTTCTTCCCTCCGGCAACCTTGTTATAGAGGGACACAGAGAGATAATCGTGGACAACGAGAAACAGACGATAACTCTGAGCGGAATCGTCCGCCAGAAAGACATAGCAGCCGACAACACAGTTGAATCCATCGCCATTGCCGATGCCAAGATAGCCTACAGCGGCTCGGGCATGCTTTCCGACGCAAACAAGCCCGGCTGGCTGATGACTCTTGTCAACTGGATAATGCCTTTCTAAGGGGGACATGATGAGGACAGTATTTTTAACACTTTTAATCGCAATATTCGCACAGAGCGCATTCGCACTGGTGAAAATAAGAGATATCTCAAACGTTGAAGGAATAAGAGACAACCAGCTCATAGGCTACGGTCTTGTGGTCGGTCTCAACGGAACAGGCGACAAAAGCGGAACCGAGTTCACCGTACAGTCGCTGGTAAACATGATGGAGCGGATGGGAATAACCGTGGACAAGAACGCCGTTAAGGTTAAGAACGTTGCGGCGGTAATGGTAACGGCGAAACTCCAGCCCTTCTCAAAGTCCGGCAGCAAGATGGACGTTATAGTCTCATCTGTGGGCGATGCAAAAAGCCTTGAGGGCGGAACGCTCCTTATGACCCCCCTTTCGGCGGCAAACGGTCAGGTTTTCGCAGTTGCGCAGGGACCGGTTTCCGTGGGCGGAATGAACGTTGCGGCATCCGGAGCGGGAACGGTTAAAAACCACCCCACAGTGGGCATGATACCCAACGGAGCCATCATCGAGCGTGAGATCCCCTTCAATATGGATGAAACCAACATCGTGCTCAACTTCAAAAACAACAACCTCTCCGACATGGTGAAGGCAAAGGATGCCATCAACAGAAGAGTGGGCGCAAACGTTGCGAAGATATCCTCACCCTCAACCATCGAAGTGGTTGTGCCCAGAGCACAGTCAGCCAACTACTATGTATATATGGACAACGTCCTTTCAGCGGAAATTGAACCCACGAACCTTGCCAGAGTGGTTGTTGACGAGAGAACGGGAACCATCGTAATGGGTGCGGACGTGCGCATAAACACAGTTGCCGTATCGCACGGCAACCTGACGATAAACATCAGCTCCACTGTTGAGGTTCAGAAAGATCAGAACTTCATAGGTCAGCAGGGGCAGAACAATCAGGCTCAGCAGCAGCAACAGCAGATAACAGTGACCGAAGAGGACGCAAAACTGATGATAGTCCCCGAGGGCGTTGCCATAAGCGACCTTGTCAAGGCTCTCAACTCAATAGGAGTGACCCCCAGAGACCTGATATCCATCCTTCAGGCAATAAAGTCAGCCGGAGCACTCCACGGCGAACTGCAGGTGATGTAATGAACACGGAAGTAATCGACAGCTCCATAAACTACACCAAAGACAAGACACAGAAGCTGAAAAAAGCCTGTGAGGATTTTGAAGCTCTGTTCGTGTCGAAAATGTTCGAAACAATGCGCAAGTCCGAAATAGAGGGCGGACTGGTGGAAAAGAATCAGGGGGAAGAGGTCTTCACCTCAATGCTTGATTCCGAGATAGCACAGCTTTCCGTAAAGGGCGGCGGCATGGGTCTCGGAAAGATGATGTTTGAGTCCCTCAGCAAATATCTCGATAACGACAAAGGAAATAATTTCCCCGCACAGGAAAAAACAGCCCCGACAGGGAGCGATATATTGAAATTAAGGCAGGAATTAAGTGGCACGGATGTTGCTTCTGATATAGCAGTCAGACAGTAACCCCTGACTATGAGTGCAGGAAACGGGAAACAGATTTTTTTACTGGAATAACCGGATCAAAACTGCTAAAGTTTTTAGAGGGAAGTCCGATTAGAGACTAGTACCGGAGGCTCAAAATGAGAATAGACGACAAAATGAGATTCGACCTGAACAAGGCGAACGAGGCTACAGCAAAAAAGAAAACAGCTTCTTCCTCATACGAGTCCGTCTCTGCGTCCGGCACAGACTCTGTCAGCTTCTCCGACAGCGCCAGACTCCTCTCGAGTGTCAAAAACGGCGTTAAATCTTCGCCCGATGTCAGAACCGATCTCGTGGCCGACCTGAAAAACAGAATCGAAAACGGAACATATAATGTTTCCGGACGTCAGGTTGCCGAGAAGATAGTTCAGAACTCGATAGAAGATCTCTTCTAAAAACTCAGGCAAATAATCCCGTTTAAGTTCCCTGCATCTCATTGCTGCCGAAACATTCGGAGGATGAGATGGAAAACATCAAAGCACTGCTTGAAATAATGGACTCTCAGAAAAAACTCTACAATGAGATGCTGTCCGTTCTTCAGGAAGAAAAAGAAGCCGCAATCAGATGGGACTCCGCCCGCACAAACGAGCTGGCGAAGACCAAGGACACCCTTACCTATAAGGAAAAGTTCATCAATGAGGCTTTTGTCAACTGTATCAAAAAGATAGAAAAAGAGCACGGCCTTGAGGGTCTGCGTGTTGAGATTATCGCGCGTGAACTGGCCGGGGAACACTCAACGGAGCTGATGGCAGTCCGCAACGAGCTGGTGTCCCTCACCAAAAAAGTGAACGATGCGAACACCTCGCTGAAGATTCTCTTTAAGACCAACATGACAATGATCGAAGGACTGTTCCAGAAACTGGGCGTTGCCGGAAGAAACACCTACGGCATCAGCAAACAGTTCAACACGGGAAAAACTTCCACCATCTGTCAGACAGGCTAAGTCGCCCAAAAAAAGGCGGGAGAGGGACATGGGAAATATCTTAGGCATACTGGGAACGGGCGTATCTGGGCTTTTTGCAGCTCAGGCACAGATTGACGTTGCCGGTAACAACATCACAAACGTAAACACCGAAGGCTACTCCAGACAGCGTGTAAGCCTTGTGACATCCAGCTCACAGGTAACGCAGTACGGAGTTTTCGGTCGTGGCGTAACCATCGAGAACATCGTTCAGATATACGACAGCGTTCTCGCAAACACCATCCGTAACGAAACTTCGGATCTGGCGTATTACACCACAACTCAGGATGCGCTGACAAACATCGAGATCTATTTCAACGAGCTTGAGGACGGTTCGGGGCTGGGCGAGGCCATGTCGGAATATTTTGCCGCATGGAGCGACCTTGCAAACACAGCCACCGATCAGTCGGACGAAGCACTCATAAAGAAACAGACCGTTGTTGAAAAAGCCGACCTGCTGGCAGAAAAGATAAGAGCCAGCTACACCGCTATGGAGCAGGTTAAGCAGCAGTCCAACAAAAACGTTAAAGATTACGTCGGCGAGATAAACACCATTTCCCAGAACATATCCTATCTTAACAGCCAGATAGCCATGGTTGAGGCCACAGGCCAGATGGCGAACGACCTGAGAGACAAGAGGGAGATACTCCTGAACGATCTTTCGGAACTGACCAACGTTTCTGTTGTTGAAAGAACATCAGGACAGATCGCAGTTTATGTGGGCGGAAACGCACTGGTGGACGAAGGGGCATATTATCAGCTCCGCACAGCTCAGACATCCGGCTCCGACAACGACTTCTCAATTTTCTGGGGAACACCCAGCTCTGTTGACAAACTGGGCGTGGATGTTACGGAATCTTTCAGCTCCGGCAAAATAGGCGGCGAGCTGACCATAAGAGATTCTGTTGTCCAGAGCTATATGGACTCGCTGAACGACCTTGCAGCCACGCTTATCGTAAAAACAAACGAACTGCACTCGGTGGGTCAGGGTTCGGACAAACTCACACAGATAACCTCATCCAGCGGCGTCAAAAACGCATCATATCCTCTGAGCGACCCTGCGGGCGCACTGCCCTCTGCTGTCACAGCCGGAGTAATGCGTATCACCATCTATGACAGCGACGGAAAGGTTGTCGACAACCTCGACATCGAGATCGATCCCAAGGTCGATACGATGAACTCCATCATAAGCAAGATATCCTATGCGGACGGCAACCCCAACGGAGGCATCATTCAGGCCTCGCTGTCCCAGAACAACACAATAAAAATATACTCCGAGTCCGGATACTCCTTCTCTTTTGCGGAGGATACATCAGGTTTCCTGACGGCATCCGGAACCTACGGTTTCTTCTCCGGTGAAAACGCTTCGAACATAGGCGTTTCATCGCTGATAAAAGAGAACATAAGCTATCTGGCCACATCCAAATCAGGCGCAGTGGGCGACAACCAGAACGCCAAAGCCATAGCCGATCTGAAAGGCTCAAAGGTCTTTTCCCAGAACGTTACTCTGGATGAATACTACGCTCTTTTCGTGGGCAAGATAGCCACCGACAAATCCACAGCGGACACATATGCGACCACAAAACTGCATCTGGTGACCGAATATTCCAAAAAACTGGAGAGCATCAAGGGTGTCTCTCTGGACGAGGAAATGGCTGAGATCATACGCTTTCAGAGGGCATATGAAGCCAGCGCAAGATTTATCAACGTTGTTGATGAGATGATCGACAAGATAGTGAACGGCCTGGGAACAGGCGGCAGGTAATAAGGGGCTGATATCATGAGAATCACTACAAATATGATACATATGACCTACACTTCGGGTAACGCAAAGAGTCTTTCAAACCTGCTGAACGCCAATGAAAGAGTGACCGCAGGCAGAAACATGCTGAACCCCGAGGACGATCCCACATACTACGTCACCGCATACAGCATGCAGATAATCTCCAATGAGGCCACACAGTTCAAAAGAAACGCAGAAAACGCCGTAACATGGCTGGATAACGAGGACAATCTGCTCCAGTCGGCTTATGACTATATATCAAAAGCAAGAAACGAACTCGCAGTTGCGGGAAGAAACGACAGCCAGAACGCAGAGAGCCGGAAGGCGCTTGCGGGCGACGTTCTCTCAATCCTCAATGCTATGAAAGATATAGGAAACAGTAAATATCTCGGCAGATACGTTTTCTCCGGATATCAGACCCAGACAGAACCTTTCGTCAGCGGCGACAGGCAGATATCCGCAGTGGTATCGAGCTATCCCGGAGCCGAGGCCATCACCAGAAAACTTTACGGCGATATGCCGGAGCTTTCCGAAGGCTCATACACAGCCAACATTAACGTTCAGGACGGGGTGGCATACATCTCCATGACCGATTCCAGAGGCAAGTCCGTTCTGATAGACAGCAACGCATCAGACGACACCACAACCGCAGGAAACATAACCACCACAACACTGGTGACAGACTACAACGGCGAAGGCGTCATAAACACAGGCGTGGGCGTGGGCATAAAGCTGCCGGCGGGCATAACCAGCGGCCAGAGCCTTAAGATGCAGTTTTACTACAAGCCCGGCAACGAGATAACCTATGTCGGCGATGACGGAAAGATAACTACCAAAATTGCCTCCAATCAGGAGGTTGCTATTAACGTGAGCGGCCGAGAGACCTTCATGGAGACCTACAGAACCACTAAAGGCACCATGAGAAACACGGTGAACGGTCTGCCCATAACCAACACAACAAAGTTCTCCCAGATAGACGGAGCCAACGCAAGCCTTGCGGATTCCATCTCCTTCACAGGGACAGACCACAACGGCTACAAGATAGGTACTGCCAGAGTGTCAGCCCCCGGCAACGTTACGCTGGACATGACCAAGGCATCCGTATCCGAAAGAACCATAACCGTGAACTACGCCAACAGGGACTATGACATAACCCTGCCTCAGAAAGGCTATTCCGATGTGGAAGAAATAATCTACGACATCAACAGAAGCCTGGACAACCATGGCATAGGCGGAGAAATGACCGCTGTCAGCGACGGCGACAAGATAATGTTCATCTCCAACAGAACCGGAGAGGGCGTTGAACTGTCGGTAACAGGTTCCCAGAACAACAAACTGGGCTTTAAGACAGTACCCGTTACAGCCACAGGAATGGATACCACATTTGAAACAGGATACAACAGCTTCGTGGGGCCCGTTACAACAACCCACAGCGACGTTCCCGTTTCAGCCGCATACACAGAGTTCTATGTTCAGGGGCAAAAGATAGGCTTCACACCCGCCGCAGGCGATGCGAACTCAATCCAGACGGCTCTGAATCAGGCTCTTATGGATGCAGGAATGGGCTTTGACGTATACGCAAGTGTCAGCGATGCGGCAGTGGCAGGCGAATATGACATCTCTTTTGAGCTGATGAACACTGAATACACCAACAGCACATCTCTGGCCACAAAGGTGGACACAGGCGCAGTTGATGAGTATCAGTTTTCGACACCCAGAGGGGTGAACTATCCCACAACGGACGAAAAACGTATCAGCGACATGCTGACGCACATAGAAGGACTCTACGGAAACGCTGTTGAGGCCACGGTTGTCGACGGCAAACTTCAGGTGAAAGACCTGAGAAGCGGAACAAGCAAGCTGACCTTCGGAGTGAACGAAAACAACTCCGGTATAGGATATCCTGAGGTTGAGCAGAATGTTAAATTCTCAGGCTACTATTCCTCCAAAAAGGACGACACATGGAATGTCACTGTCAGCGTAGACGCAACCGACATCTCTGTTCTGGTGAAGGATAAGCTGGGCAACGTCATCTTTGACAACACAGCCAACCCCATCCCCAAATCAACCTATAACGGCGACGCAATAGACATAGGCAACGGTGTGTCCATACAGCTTGGCGATATGGTCTCATCACCCGCCATTCCCATGGTCAACTCTTTCGAAGTTCAGATGAAGGCAAGCTCAAACCTGAGCTTCGGCGACCTGAACGTTACAGAAAAGGGTGAGAACGTTAACGTTTTCAAATCCCTTGAAAACCTCTACTTCGCACTGAACATGAACATTCCCGACTCAGGCATCGGCGCACCCAGCTCATGGAAAGACACGTTCAACTCCACGGCAGTGCCCTATCTTGACGGTGAGTTCAGAGGCAACTACAACGATCTGCTGAATTTCGAGGTGCAGTCCTCCGGACTTAAATCCGAATACTACATCCAGAAAAAGCAGGAGTGGACATCGGAAAAATTCAACAACCTGAACGTCGGCACAGTGGGCTTTGAGGTTGTGGTCAACACTCCGGACGGAAAACTGACCAGATCATACAGCTCGTCCGCAGGTTCCGCATCTGCAAAACTTGACGACTTCGTAAATCAGATAAACAACGACACCGCCCTTCAGCAGGCTGGTGTCAGAGCCTACAGCGAAGACGGAAAACTCAGGATCGACACGGGTTCCGGAGCCAACGAAATATCCGTCAATTATAACAACGATCTCTCAGCATATGTCATGGGCATGAATGATGCTTTCCCCGGAAACGGCGAAACACAGCCCACCCTCGACCTGAGCAAGCTGGGAACGGCAAACAGCACGCTGGACATAAACTATTACGACGGAGGAGCATGGCAAACGGCAACGGTCACAGTGCCCAACGCAACCTATGCCACAAACGCAGACCTGATCGCCGTGATATCCCCCCAGCTCCCTGCGGGAGTCAGCGTTGCAATGTCAGGCGATGTGCTTTCGTTTACAGGCCCCACATCAGATATCATAGTTTCCGGCGACCAGAACGCCGCACTGGGATTTCAGCATAAGGTTGGTGCAGACACTGTTGCCAGCTACGGCACCGTTACGATGGATCTCAGCCAGAAAACAGCTGCCGAAAGAACTCTCACTTTCTCATACAACGACGGTACCGACAAAAAAGTCAGTATCGAGGTTGACGCAGAGAACTTTATGACCTATGACGCCCTCGTTGCCAATATCAACTCCAAACTGGCTGCGGCAGGCATAGGCGGAGTGGTTTCCGCTGAAAAGGTCGGAGTGAACGGTCTTGGATTCTCCTTCAACGGAGTAACGGGAACGGCGGTTTCAGGCGATTATAACAGCACACTCGGTTTCTCAAAGGCCGGAGATGCAGTTAAGATAAAAGTTACCGGAACAGACGGCGAACTGGTCAACAGCTACTCCATGGACACTGCCGGCGAAAAATATTATGTGGCCGACGGTGTGTACCAATACTATGATCCCGGCTTCCTCTACGCAACGGATTCATTCTCTGCGGCGGTAGGCTCGGGGATAGAATATGAACTGGACGTGCTTCAGAAGGCCGAATCGCAGGTGCTCACTTCGCTTACAACAGTGGGCAACAACACCAGCAAAACAGAATCGGCCGTGACCTTTAACGCAAATCTGAAGCTGACCACGGAAGAGATGAAAGCCAAATATACAGGCTCAACCACCATCGACCAGACAAAGGCGGCGGCGGATCTTACGGTAGCCGAGACAGCTTACCAGTATGCATTGAAAACAACTTCTTTGCTTTTAAATGTAAGTCTGCTTGATTATCTGTAAAAAGTGCCGATTAAGTATATGACGCCGACAGAACAGAGGAGAAACACATGGGAGCAAATTCCGTTAAAATATGTGAGGATACAATGGAAGTCAAAAAAATAGTATCCGCTAAACTCGGGGAAATAACCTTCAATGAGAGCGACATAGTAACTCTGTCGTCCCCTATGCTGGGCTTTCCCGACCTGAACGACTTTATTATTATATCAAATGAAAAGTCATACCCTTTCCTTTGGTTCCAGTCTGTTCAGGATAGCGATGTGTGCTTCATTCTTGTTGAGCCTGAGCTTTTCGCTACAGATTATAACCCCAAGCTCAACAAACGTGAGATGAAGATTCTCGGAGCGGAAGAGGACGCAAAGCTGAAACTGTTCTGCATTGTTGTTGTTCCCGACCAGCCCAAAAACGCCACGATGAACCTTCGTGCGCCGCTGGTTATGAACACCGAGAAAAAACTTGCAAAACAGGTGATTCTGGAAGAAGATAAATGGCAGATTAAAACGCCCCTTTTCAATAAATAACCACAGGAAGGCAAATGCTTGTATTATCAAGGAAGATAAACGAAAGCATAATAATCGGTGACAATATCGAAGTGACCATAGTCGAGGTCGCCGGGCGCAACGTTAAGATAGGGATAGATGCGCCCAAAGATGTGAGCGTTCACCGGAAAGAGGTCTACGAGGCTATCAAGGAAGAGAACCTTCAGGCCGTTAAAAAAGAGAACCTCGTCTCACTTGTGGATTTCTTCAAACAGCAGAACAAATAAACATACAAAATACAGGATGAGACTCTTCGCTCCGCTCAGAGTGACAGCTACAGGTCACTGCGAGGGCTTTAGCCCGTGGCAGTCTTCCCACTCAAGTCAACCCGCCGCTCGGCAAATTCTATGTGGGTAATGCGAAGCGTTATAAAAACCAAACTCAATCCAGATTTTTCAGTATCTTGATATCTCTCCCCTGCACCTCTATATACCCCTCTTCCTGCAACTTCTTAAGCACTCTGGAAAAGGTTTCGGCTGTGGTTCCGAGCAGGAGCGCAAGCTCGCCCTTCGGCACAGGGAGCCTGACCACGGCGGATTCTTTCTTTTTCTGATTTCTCAGCCAGTTCACAAGCCTCGCACGGACATCGTTCACAGTAAGGCTCTCTATGAGATTAACGAAATATTTTATACGTTTGGCAAGTGCTCCGATGAGCCGCATGGACACCTTGGGGTCTTTTGAAATGACCTCCTCAAGCTTCATTGCGTCCATCTCCAGAAGGTCGCACTCCTCCAGTGTCATGGATGTCACGGGATATTTCAGCCCCAGCTGAAGAAGAATCTCGGCGAATATTTCGCCGGAACGCACGAAATGAACGACGGCCTCTCTGCCTTCGTCATTTGTTCTGAAAAGTTTTATACTGCCTTTCACAAGGAAATATACCGTGCTGCCCTCCTGCCCTTCAACGAACAGAATGGATTTTTTCTCCACTGTTCTGTGACGGCAGATGGTGTCCAGCACCTTTAAAAGTTCGGGATCGGCTGAGCCGAAGAACCCTGTTGCGAATAGTTTTACTGCTTCCTGTTTGTTCATACCTGCATTATACACATAAACTATTTAAAAGTAAATTTCAGGGTGTCCTCTTTTCTGTTGTCGGGGCAGATATCCACACAGTCGCCGCAGTTGTTGCAGTGGCTGGATGCCCCCATGGTCATGGGGTTTATCATCATGGGACAGGAGCGAACGCAGGAGAGGCAGTCCGAGCACTCGGAACGGACTTTTTCAACAGTCATGCCCTTTTTCCAGCGGAAGAACGACAGAAAGGTTCCTGTGGGACAGAAGAGCCTGCACCAGAACCTGAAATAAAACAGTTCCAGAACAAGCAGAACCAGAACGAAGACCAGTTCGAAGGTTACATAATGAAATTTCACTATAAGCATGGCCTGCGTGGAGATTATCCCCGGTGCGGAGATCAGGTTCAGAATAGGCACTCCGGCAATACACATCAGCACAAGCCCTATGAACAGAAAGATATATCTGAACTTCGACTGGCGGACAGGCACCGTATCCTTATAAACAGGCTTGTAGGGCTTCATCTTCAGCTTTTTTCTGAGCCATGTCATAAGCTCGGCGCAGAGATAATAAGGGCAGAACCAGCTGCACCACACACGCCCCAGAAGGAGCATCAGCACAACAGGAATTATAACGGAACCGAGCATATATTCGTTGACTCTGCCTGCGGCCAGCATGGACTGAAAAACAGCCAGCGGGTCTGCCATTGCGGCATCGCCTATATCCATGGAGATGAAAGTTCCCTTAACGAAATACAGCTCGTAAACGTTTAAAAGCGGTATGAAAAATATTGCAAACACGGTGAGTATCTGCGCCGTGCGTCTGTATGTTTTGATCTTCATGGCTTACCACTCGGTGTCGTAGGTTTCGGTGTTGTATTGGAAATCGGGCTTAACATCCGAGGAGTCTATCTTCTGCTTCTCCTCAAGGAGTTTTTCACCTTTCAGGATATCATTGCCCTTTTTGCGTTCCTCGCCGTGTATTTTGCTTCGTCTGCCGAAATAACCCTCGTTCTTGTCAACGGGCATTCCTTCAGGATAGATGGACATCGCCTTTTCGGGAGTTGCGGGGCACTTTTCGGCGCAGATTCCGCAGCCGGTGCATCTGTCCGTCACCACGGGCAGGATGAATTTTTCCATTACTATCGCTTCATCCGTGTAGGGGCAGACGTTGTAGCAGGTTCCGCAGAGCTGGGCGGTTCCTGTGGCGGATACACCGAGCATCTCATCCTTGTAGTAGAGGAAGTTGAGGCAGGTCTTTTCGTTTATGACCGCTATGCCCATACGAACTTTTCTGCCGTCGGTAAGTTTCGGGTCAAGTGCTCCCGTGGGGCAGACCTTCATACAGCGCATGCAGAGATAGCAGGCTTTTGTATCGGGAAATACATAGGGTGTGCCTATCTGAAGTTTCTCGAAAAGGTCGGCACGTTCGATGGAATCGTACGGACAAACCTCTATGCAGCGTGCACAGCGGATGCACAGCTCCATAAAGGTCTCCTCCGTTGCGGCGCCGGGGGGCCTCAGTCTGTTCTTTTTGTAGAAATTCTTGAACGGGTTGCTGTTCAGAAGCCCTTCAAACAGCTCCGTCAGCCTGTTCCTAGCCATTTAACTTGCGCTCTTCCTTCTTTTTACTTTTGAAAAATCCTTCCATCGAAGGTACTTTGCGTCCGGAGAGGATATCCTCGACATCGTCCTCGAAATGGAAAATATGGTGGGCAACCTCAAGTATCTCCGGATACTCACGCAGACCTGCGCATATCTGTTTCAGATGCTCTTCATCGTCGGCCTCTATTGCCACTATTATCTGGGTTTTGTCGTCGCTGACGGCAAATATCTCTATGTTCTCAACGGCAGATATTATGGTTCTTGCTTTTTCCAGATCCTCCGCCTGAGTGTAAACAACGCTTCCTGAATAAATCATAGCTGACCTTCCTTGTTTAATAAAAAAAGACGCCCCGCCTTAAAGCAGGGCGCCAAGAGGTGTATGTCGCTCCGTCTTAGGAGAATTTAGAGTTTACGTCTCTGATGATGAATTTCTCTGCCACGTTCTTGGGACCGGAGACCTTTTTGATCTTTACGGCCGCAATCTTGAACTCAGGCTCGAAAGACGTGTCGTCCACAGCATCGTTGCACACGAAGTTGATCATACGGACAAATGCCTGATCGTGCCAAGGAACGAACAGAACGCCGGGAAGAGTGCCGCTTACGATATGGGCGGGCATTACGCACTTGCCCCTCTTGCTGGCAACTTCAACCATATCGCCGGATGTGATTCCCGCTTTTTTGGCATCTTCTGGGTGGATCTCAAGGTATGCGTGTGAGTGCGCCCTTGCGATCTCAGGAATACGCATTGTCATTGTTCCGGTGTGCCACTGCTCGATAACACGGCCGGTTGTCAGATAGAACGGATAGTCCGCATCCGGAACCTCTGCCGCACCTGCGAAGGGACGCATGAATATGTTTGCCTTGCCCTCTTTCTTCGCATCGTTGTAGAAGTTTATCTTTCTGGCGGGGTCGAAGGTTATGCCGAATTTCGCCTTGAATCCCTCATGGTTGAACATGGGGTCAGAGCCTCTGACATATCTTCTCTCTGTGCCGGGGTGGTCAAGTGAAGGAATGGGCCACTGAAGACCTGCCTTCTCCTTCTTAAGTCTGGAATAGGTAGCTCCGGCAAGGGTGTGGTCTGTGTCTTTGATTATCTCACGATAGTCGTCCCAAGCCATTTCGTTGGCCTTCATGGAATCGTTTCCGTTCCAGGGGATGAGTTTTTCCATGCCCATGCGCTTCGCTATCTGAGCGGCGATCCAGAGGTCGGGTTTTGCCTGACCAACGGGTTCAACTGCTTTTTCAGTAAGCTGGCTTCTGCGCTCGGAACATCCGTAAATACCGCCCTTCTCATAAATGAAAGCGGCGGGCAGAATAACGTCTGCAAGCTGTGTTGTTCTGGTGGGGAAAATATCCAGCACCACAAGGAAGCTGTCCTGCATACCCTTTATATACTTGTGGAGGTTGGGGAGGGACTGTGCGGGGTTTGTAGTGGAGACCAGCATAGCCTTTATGGGTTTGGATGCATCCGCCTCGCCGCCGAGAGCATCGAACATTTTCATTGTATGGAAGCCGGGTTTGGGATCGATGGTGCCGGGTTCAACACCCCAGCATTTCTCAACGTGGGCTCTCCAACCATCGTTTGCAACGGGTTTTGTTCCGGGGAGCAGGTGAGAAAGTGCACCAGTCTCACGAACACCGCCGCATGCGTTGGGCTGACCTGTCAGCGAGAAAGGCTCTGCGCCGGGTCTGCATATCTGGCCTGTGAGCAGGTGGAGGTTGTGAACGAGGTTGTTCGCCCATACGCCCTTAACACGCTGGTTAAGTCCCATGCACCACAGAGACATTGTTGCGGGGCTGTTTGCGAACCACTCAGCCGCCTTTTTGATGTTCTCTGCGGGGCAGCGTGTGAGTTTCTCGACCTTCTCAAGGGTGAAGTCCTTAAGGAACTCTTTGTATTCCGCAATGGTCTTGACCTCTTTTCCGTTGGTTATCCTTGCATTCTGGGCTACAAACTTCTCATCATAGAGATCGTTGTCCAGAATGTATTTTATCATTGCGTTGAACACCGCAAGATCCGTTCCGGGGTCGCAGGGGAGCCACAGGTCGGCAATCTTGGTTGTGGAGGTTTTTCTGGGTTCGCATACGATTATCTTAACATCGGGATTGGTCAGCTTGTGGCGCATGATTCTGCGGAACAGAACAGGGTGGCACTCGCTGGTGTTTGAACCGGTAATGAAGAGACACTTTGATTTCTCAATGTCCGCATATGAGCCGACGGGTTCATCGGAACCGTATGTGCTGATGTAGCCTGCAACCGCTGAAGCCATGCAGAGACGGGGGTTTCCTTCAACCATGTTCGAACGGAAACCGCCTTTGAACAGCTTGTTGAAAGTGTATGTTTCCTCGGTGGTACACTGGCCTGAACCGTAGTAGGCCACTGCGTCCTTGCCGTAGGTCTGTCTTAAATACTTGAATTTGTCGGTCACATAGTCGAGAGCTGTATCCCATGAAACCTCTTTGAACTTGCCGTCCTTCTGGCGGATCATGGGGGCTTTCAGTCTGTCGGGGTGATACATGCATTTATACGCAAGGAAACCCTTTACGCAGAGGAATCCGAAGTTTGTCTTCGCATCGGGGTTACCCTTCATGGCAACTGCCTTGCCGCCCTTAACGCCCACATAAACACCGCAGCCTGTTCCACAGAAGCGGCAGGTGCCCTTTACCCATTTATCAACCGCTTCGGCCGCTTCAACCTCTTTGGGGAGTGTCACGCCGACAGATGCGGCGGCGGCGGTTGCCATTGCTGCTTTTATAAAATTTCTTCTGGTTAAATTCATCATAGTCTCAGTCCTTCCTTACTTAACATCGGTGGGGGTGTAACCCTTTTTGTGTACAGTGAAAGTGTGTGCCTTATGACAGCTTGCGCAGGATGTTTTGGGTGCTGCGTTCACTTCGGCCTGATGGTCGTGACAGCCGACGCAGGTTATTGTGAGAGGAACTTTTCTGAAGTTCTTCTCGTCGCCGTGGCATACCTGACATTTAACGCCTGTAAAGCTGTGTGCGCTGAGCTCCCACTGAGCTACAAGATCGGGCGTCACATCCTGATGGCAGGTGAGACAGTCCGTATCACCCATTTTTTCGGGATGCCCTTTCACTTTCGAACCCTTAGCCGATGCTGCGCCGAATGCCGCAAGCGTCAGCACCAGAATAAAAACTGCGAGCCTCTTGCCCATAATAAATTACCTCCGGTTCTTTTATATCTCTGCCGAAGACGCACTCAGGCCGCTTTCTGCGCGGCCTCTGGGGTTAGTATTGTCTGCGGCGGTTATTCACCCTTCAAGGTTAACGCTATTTTTGTAAAAGCGGGATTAAGGTTGTAAGCGTACTGTAAATTATGTAAATGCAGTCAACAGCCGGTATTTCTGCATTTTGATTTATTGATTATGGAGTTAGACAGGGGTATAGTGTGTTATAAAACATCAGGAGGATGTCATGGCTCATTTTGACTTTATTGTTGCGGGCAGCGGCGTGAGCGGCATGGTGTTTGCCCAGATAATGGCGGCAGAGGGGAAAAAAGTTCTGGTGCTCGAAAAATCCGAAAGAGCGGGCGGATGCCTCGCATCTGCAACATATGACAATTTCTGGCTGGAGCTGGGAGGACACACCGTCTATGCTTCATATGCCTCATACATAAGCGCAATGAAACACGCAGGGCTTGAAGAGAACTTTCTGCCCCGCAAAAAGGTTCCGTTCCGGATGCTCACATCCGCAGGACTTGTGCCCATCACAAAATGCCTCAACAAACTTGAGCTTGCGCTGAACGTTCCCTCCGCCTTCTTTACAAAAAAGGCCGGAAAGACCGTGCGTGAGTATTACACGAAAATTCTGGGCAGGGGCAACTACGAAAAGATGTTCAGACCCATGATAGCGGCGGTTATTTCGCAGGAAGGTTCGGACTTTCCCGCTGACATGATGCTGAAAAGCAGACCCAAAGATAAATCACTCCCCCGCAGCTTCACCCTGAAAGGCGGAATGACGGAATTCATAAACAAGGCCGCAAAACACGGCAACATAAACCTCAAGACCTCATGCGGGGTTGAGAGCGTGTCGCTCTCCGGCGGAGTATATTCTATCGTGGCGGGCGGCGAGACCTTCACCTCCGACAACTTCGTATCGGCAGTTTATCCTGCGGAAGCGGGCAGACTCCTTGCGGACGTTGCCCCCGAAGCATCAGAGATACTCATCCCCATCTCTTCCGCAAAGGTTGAGAGCATGGGCGTTATAATCAAAAAAGAGGACGTTGCGGTGGAGGAGCTGAGCTTCATCATAGCCGCAGACAGCGAGTTCACCTCCGTTGTCTCCCGTGACGTTGCCGAAGATTCGAAATACAGAGGCTTCGCATTCCATTTCAAACCGGACAGACTCACTTATGAACAAAAAATCGCTGTAGCGGAAAAGGTTTTGAAGACCGATAAGTCAAAATTTGCACACGTTGCCGAAACGGTTCACTTCTGCCCCACCCTTAAACTGGGACACGAGGAGCGCATGGACAGGCTGGACGAAATAATCCAAAAGGTCAAAGGACTTTATGTCACAGGCAACTGGTTCACAGGGCTTGCAATAGAGGACTGCGCATTCAGAAGCACGGCGGAAGCCAACAGGGCTTTCTAAACCATAGAATTATCAGGCTGTTCATACTCGGCGGAGGCGAAGATCTCTCTTCCGCCGAGGAATTCTTCATACTCAATTCCCCAGTCCTTCATCATGTTCAGAATAGGTATCAGCTTTTTGCCGATGTCAGTCAGGCGGTATTCCACCTTGGGCGGTATCTGGTTGTAAATATGGCGGCTGACAACCCCGTCAGCCTCAAGCTCACGAAGCTGTTTTGCCAGCATCCTCTCGGTTATGCCGTTCATCCCTTTGCGTATCTCGCTGAAACGCAGAACCTCTTCCCGTGCGATGTGATACAGTATGATAGCTTTCCATTTGCCGGAAAACACAGTCATGGTAAGCTCGAAATAGCAGTTGTACGATTTGCCGCATATCTCTTTTGTCTTGCAGTTGCCCATGGATGCCTCACTATACTTTTTGTAAGTACATGTATTTTTTTACCGTTCTTGCGTTTACTATAGTATGCGTTTATGATTTAAGCAACAGGAGGAGGAAAAATGTTCATAATTCATGTTAAGGCCACACTGAAAGAGGGTTACGCCGAAAAATTCCTGAACGGACTGCTCAATGTCCGCCCCGATGTTCTGAAAGAGGACGGCTGCAGGGAATATACCATAACAATTCTGGGCGACCAGGTCTTCTGTTTTGAAATATGGGAGAGCGATGCGCACCTTGATGCCCACATGAAACAGCCATATATGGTTGAGTTCTTTGAAAAGTCAAAAGACTGGCACGAAAAAGATATAGAAATTAAAAAATATGAGGTGGCTCAATGAAAGTTTTAGGTATCAACGGAAGTCCCAGAAAGGGCGGCAACACCGAAATAATCATCAACAGAGTTCTTGACGGGCTTAAAAAAAGAGGCTGGGAGACCGACTACGCACAGATAGGCGGACAGGTTTTCAGAGGATGCATAGCCTGTGGAGGCTGTTTTAAGAATCAGGACGGCAAATGCACCATTAAAGAGGACAGATTCAACGAGGTTTTCGCTAAAATGACTGAGGCCGATGCGATAATCATCGGTTCACCAACCTATTTTGCAGACGTTACCTCCGAAACAAAAGCACTGCTGGACAGAGCGGGCTACGTCGCCATTGCAAACGGCCACCTCCTGAAAGGCAAAATAGGCATGGCTGTTTCCGCTGTCCGCAGGGGCGGCTCTATCCACGTTATAGATACCATCAACCATTTCATGCACCTTTCACGCATGATAATGCCCGGCTCGACCTACTGGAACATGGTCTACGGACGCAACAAAGGCGAGGTTGAGGGCGATGAGGAAGGTCTGGCGAATATGGATCATCTGGCAGCCGTCACCGACTGGCTGGGAAGAGCAGTTAAACCTGTTCTCGATAGCTACCCGCTGACAGGAGCATCCTGCGCAGACTGATTTGACTTGATACGAGAGGGATTGGCATTTTTTAATGTTGATCCCTCTGAATTTTCCATTCAGAAACGCTGACTATAAAAAAATCTCACGCATGGAATCCACCGCACCGTCGGCTATTGCCGTATGGTCTTCGTCGGCGAACTCTTTCAGGAAATAGGTGAAAACGCCTGCCGATCTGGCGGATGTTATACCCACTCTGGAATCCTCAACAGCAAAACATTCTGCGGCTTCAATGTTAAGCCTGTTCTGCGCTAACAGATATGGCTCAGGATGAGGCTTTCCGTTCAGGAAATCATCGCATGTCACGATGGTATCGAACCTTGAAAAGTCCACAATATCCGAAAACACTTCGATCTCCGCCCAACTGCTTCCGGTTACGATTGCCTTAATCTCAACCCTTTCCATAAGCTCGTGAAATCCGTCAGCGATACGCACACCGTGCTTTGAGAAGAAATCACCTTTAATGGTTATAAACCTCTTATGGATGTATTCGGGTGAAACTTTGCCGTATTTGTTTGATATGTATTTGAAAATATCTTTCCATGAATTTCCGGTGAAATATATGAAATCATCCACACGCATGCCGTGGCCGTAGATGTCGTGCAGCACATCGTGGAAAGCTTTGAAGTTGCCCTGCTCCGTGCCGAGGATAGTGTTGTCAAAATCCAGCAATGCCGCTCTGTATCTCATTATTCACCAAATATATCTTTGACTGCCGACTCTTCGGCATCTATTTCAAGTGTTTTCAGCCTTGATGCATGACCCGAAACAAGCCTTACAGAGGATTTTGACAGCCCCAGAGTTTTTGCGACGAACCGTATAAGCTCTTCGTTCGCCGCCCCGTCCACAGGGGGTGCGTTCAGCCTTATTTTCGGCCTGCCGTCATGCATTCCGGAATGTTCGGTCTTCTTTGCGCCCGGCTGAACATATATCGACAGTTTCATCAATCCCTTCTGAGAGCTTCCACAGGGTCGAGTTTTGCCGACTGACGTGACGGATAAAGCCCAGCCAGATATGTTATCACCAGTGAACAGACGGTTATGACCACGAACGTCATGACCTCTATCTTAACGGGTATCCTGTCCATAAAATACACGTCCGCAGGCAGTGAGATTATTTTAAAATTAGCCAGTATAAGGCAGATTGCAAGCCCCAGAATGTTCCCGATAAGGGTTCCTGTGATGCCGATTATCATACCCTGACGCTTGAATATCCCGGAAATTGAGCTTTCGGATGCGCCCATGGCACGAAGGATGGCTATATCCCGCTTCTTATCCTTGACTGTAACGGTTATCATGCTGATAACGTTGAAAGAAGCCACTATGATTATCAGTGTCAGGATTATGAACATAGCATATTTTTCAAGCTTGAGAGCCGAAAAAAGGTTCTGGTTCATGCTTATCCAGTCCCTTGCCCAGAAAGGAAAATCAAGTTTATGCTGAATCTCTTTTGAGATGTCCACAGCAAGGTCGAAATTGCTCGTTCCCACACTGAATCCGGAAACAACGTCAGACAGCCCGAAAAACTCCTGAGCCGCCTTAATGTCTATATACGCCAGTGTGTTGTTGTATTCATACATTCCGGTGTCGAAAACACCGCATACCTGAAAATACTTCATCTTGGGGGTGATGCCGAAGGGGCCTTTCTTGCCCAGAGGCGAGACCATTGTCACCATATCACCGCTGAGAACACCGAGATTAGCCGCAAGTTCCTTGCCCAGAGCAATCTGCGGAGCACTGCCTTTTTTGCTCAGGTCGGCGAAAGAACCCTCTTTCATGAACTTGGATATGGTGGTGACCTTCATCTCATCCTGTGCGTTGACACCTCTGATAACAACGCCTGAAACGTTGTTGGGGCTGGTGAGAAGCACCTGACTGATGATGAACGGAGACACTCCGGTGACGTTCCTTACGGAGGCTATCTCCTTCTGAACATCCCGCCAGTTCTCGATGGGGCTGACGTCCACACGGTTTATCACTATGTGTGCGTTGGCTCCCAGAATCCTGTTTTTCAGGTTGTCCGAAAACCCGTTCATGACGCTGATGACCACGATAAGCGTGGCGACGCCGAGAACTATGCCCAGAACCGATACTCCCGAAATGAACGAGAGTATACGGTTGGACTTTCTGGATTTCAGATATCTTTTCGCTATAAAGCGTTCAAAGTTCAAGTAAAATTACTCCCACTCGATGGTTGCCGGCGGCTTTGAGCTTATGTCGTAGGCCACACGGTTGATGCCTCTGACCTCGTTGATTATCCTGTTGGATATCCTGCCCAGCACCTCATAAGGGATGTGCGCCCAGTCGGCGGTCATGCCGTCGGTTGATTCCACCGCACGGATTGCCACTGCGTTCTCATATGTTCTGTTGTCACCCATGACACCGACGGTGTTTACGGGGAGCAGAACTGTGAAAGCCTGCCATATCCTTCTGTAAAGCCCTGCCTTATGCAGTTCTTCCATGTATATTGCGTCCGCTTCACGCAGAACGTCGCATCTCTCTTTAGTTACCTCGCCGAGCACACGCACGCCCAGACCGGGGCCGGGGAAGGGGTGTCTCCAGATGAAGTTATCCGGAATGCCCAACGCCGCACCGACAGCACGAACCTCGTCCTTGAACAGTTCACGCAGAGGCTCAAGAAGTTTGAACTTCATGTCCTCGGGCAGACCGCCGACGTTGTGGTGTGTCTTTATGGTGACAGAGGGCCCACGGAATGATACGGATTCGATAACATCGGGATAGAGTGTCCCCTGTGCGAGGAAATCGAAGTCGCCCAGTTTTTTGGACTCCTCTTCAAATATTCTTACGAACAGGTTTCCTATGGCCTTTCTCTTTTTCTCAGGATCGGAAACGCCTTTCAGAGCCTCAAGGAATCTGTCCTCGGCGTTCACGGCGATAAGGTTCATGTGGAAGTGGTTGCGGAATGCCTCCTCAACCTGCTTTCCCTCGTCCTTGCGCAGAAGTCCGTTGTCCACGAAAACGCATGTCAGCCTGTCGCCGATGGCTCTGTGAATAAGCACCGCCGCAACGGATGAATCCACGCCGCCGGAAAGACCGCAAAGCACTCTTTTGTCTCCCACAAGCTCACGGATACGCTCAATTTCAGCCTCAACAAAGTTTGCAGGCGTCCATATCTGCTGGCATCCGCAGATCCCCACAACGAAGTTTTTAAGGATAGCCGCACCGTTGTCGGTGTGTGCCACTTCGGGGTGGAACTGGATGGTGTATATGGGTCTTGTGTGATGCTTCATCGCCGCAACAGGTGCGTTTTTGGTGTAGGCTATCACATCGAACCCTTCGGGCATCTTCTCCAGTCTGTCGCCGTGGCTCATCCAGACTGTGAAGGATTCCGTGTCTATTCCCTCAAAGAAGGGATCTTTTTTGCCGATGAAAAGCTCGGCTCTGCCGTATTCCCTGTGGTCTGCGGCGGCAACCTTTCCGCCGAAGTATTCACCTGTGAGCTGGTGTCCGTAGCAGATGCCCAGAACAGGTGCTCCGAGGTCATATATCTCTCTGGAAACTGTGGGAGCATCCTCATCATAAACAGATGCGGGGCCGCCCGACAGAATTATACCCTTTGCGCCGAAATTTCTAATCTTTTCGAAATCGGCGTTGCAGGGAAAGATTTCGCAGTAAACGTTCGCCTCACGCACACGCCTTGCGATGAGCTGGGTGTACTGTGAGCCGAAATCAAGTATCAATACCTTCTGGCTGTGTATGTCCAATTTAGCGTACCTCAGTATATTTTGGAAAATCCACCCCGACCCTCCTTTGATAAAGGAGGGAGTTTTAAGCCTCCCTTTTATAAAGGGAGGTTTGGAGGGATTTACATTATCTTTAACCGTACTTTATTCTGTTATGTTGTAACTCACTTCGAGAACTTCATCCTGAAGTTTTATTTTATCAGGTCGTAACCCAGTAGTTGGGTGCCTCTTTAGTGATTATAACGTCGTGAACGTGGCTCTCTTTGAGTCCCGCACCGGAAATTTTTACAAATTTCGCATATTTGCGCAGGTCTTCAATGCCTCTGCTGCCTGTATAACCCATGCCGGATTTAAGGCCGCCCACCAGCTGATAGATGGTTTCGCTCAGTTCACCTTTGTAATGAACCCTGCCCTCGATGCCTTCCGGCACATATTTCTGCTCGTTCATCACTTCATCCTGGAAGTATCTGTCCTTTGAGCCCTCTTTCATTGCGCCCACTGAACCCATACCTCTGTATACCTTATAGCTTCTTCCCTGATAAAGCTCTATGTCGCCGGGAGCCTCTTTTGTTCCTGCGAACATTGAACCCATCATAACACAGGCCGCACCGGCAGCGATGGCCTTCACCACGTCGCCGGAATATTTGATACCGCCGTCAGCTATGATCGGGATACCGTATTTGTCGCCTGCGGCTGAACAGTCCATGATAGCTGTTATCTGGGGAACGCCCACACCCGCAACAACACGGGTCGTACAGATCGATCCGGGGCCTATACCCACCTTAACGCAGTCAGCACCCGCTTTTGCAAGGTCTTCAACCGCTTCGCCTGTGGCAACGTTGCCCGCAACCACCTGAATATCAGGATATTCTTTCTTTATCCATCTGACCATGTCCAGAACTTTGAAAGAATGTCCGTGTGCAGTATCGACAACTATTACGTCAGCCTTTTTCGCAACCAGCCCGGCAACCCTTGCTTTCGCCTCTTCGCCGACACCCACAGCCGCTCCAACGAGCAGTCTGCCCATGTCGTCCTTGGCCGCATTGGGATATTTGATGCGCTTGTTTATGTCTTTAATGGTGATGAGACCTTTCAGCTGATAGTCGCTGTCCACCACAAGAAGTTTTTCTATTCTGTGCTCCTGAAGGTGTCTCATGGATTCTTCCAGAGACGTTCCCACTGGAACAGTGACCAGATTTTTGCTGGTCATATATTCGGATACCTTTGCGGTATATCTGTCAACAAAACGAAGGTCTCTGTTGGTGAGGATACCCACAAGTTTTTCATCCTTAACAACGGGCACGCCGCTGATCTTGTATCTGCCCATAAGGTTAAGCGCATCTTCGACTGTTCTGTCGGGGTCGATGGTTACGGGGTCAACTATCATTCCGCTTTCGGAACGTTTAACTTTGTCAACCTCGTCCGCCTGCGCCTCAATGGACATGTTTTTGTGGATGAAGCCTATTCCGCCTTCCTGCGCCATTGCTATCGCAAGTTTCGCCTCGGTAACGGTGTCCATCGCCGCACTCACCAGCGGGATATTCAGCCTTATCCGGTCAGTGAGTCTGGTTTTCGTGTCCACATCCTTGGGCAGGATCTCGCTCTTTCCGGGTACGATGAGCACGTCATCGAATGTGAGAGCGTCCTTAAGTATCTTCTCGTGGTACATTCAATCACCTCTATAGTGTTATGACTAATTGTTCAGTACAGCATAAAGGCACAGGGATGTGCCTCGCATATTTATGGAATCAATATCCCCAGTCCCTGCAATAGCGGAAGTCGCGGCCTATCGTCCGCTGGCTCACCTTTGCAATGACGGTCATATTCCTCTTAAACTGGTTTCTGCGGATACGCTCCGCAACCTTTTTAACAAATTCCTCTTCAAATCCCATGGAAATAAGCTCAGGGATCCGCCTGCGCTCGTCCACCATGGCATAGAGCAGGTCGTCCGCCTCTCTGTAGGTGAAGCCGAGTTCCTGTTCGTCGGTCTGGCCGACCCAGAGGCCTGCGGTGGGCGGTTTGTCCACCACCGACTGGGGGATGCCCAGATATTCCGAAAGCTCCCACACCTGCGTCTTGTAAAGATCGCCTATGGGGTTTATGGCACTTGCAAGGTCGCCGTACCATGTTCCGTAGCCCAGCAGAAGCTCCGTTTTGTTGCTTGTTCCCAGAACCAGTCCCGCTACCTTCGCAGACATATCGAACAGACATATCATCCTCTGGCGTGCCATAACGTTGCCCATGCGGAGTTTGCTGATATCCTCCTGCATCTCGAAGTACGGATCCACCATAGGGGTTATCTCAAGTACATCAAAATTCAGCCTGAAGGTCTCAGCCACCTTGATGGCATCCTTAAGGCTCTCCTCGCTGCTGAGTTTATAGGGCATGCAGTAGGCAAAAACCCTGTTGCCGCCCAGCGCCTTTGCGGCCAGAGCCGCACTGAGCGCCGAATCTATTCCGCCGGAAAGACCGAGCACGACGTGTTTCAGCCCTATCTTTTCGGTCTCTTCCTTTATAAAGTTCGTGAGTATATCAACCGTGAGGTCAAGGTCAAGCTTCATTTCCTGCCTCCTTCCTCGTTCAGAAAGTTTCTGACCAGAAAGCTCTTCTCATCTCTAAGAAAAGGTGTTTCTATCCTTGCCCTGCGCACACTGTCGATATCGATATCCACAGTGACTCCGGTCTCTTTGAACATATCCGCCGCCGCAAGCCTGCGCCCTCTGGCGTCGTATGCCTCGGAGCCGCCCCAGAAGGATACGCCGTCCTCAACGCCTACCCTGTTCACGAAAACAAGGTTTACCGTGAGCACTCCGGCAATGTATCTGTTCGAGGTCTGCCATGCGTTTGAAGCGTCGTGTCCAAGCTCAAGGTTGCCTCTGGCAGGACTGTTTGAAGGGATGATGATGTTCTGTGCGCCGGACTGGGAAAGAATATAAAGCGAGCTTAAATGGAAAACGTCTTCGCAGATGAGCAGTCCGCATCGGCCGAACTCTGTGTCGAAAGCCTGAATGCTGCTGCCAGCCGCAAAATATCTGCCCTCTTCAAAAAGGGTGTAGTCCGGCAGATAGACCTTTTTGTGTGTGTGTACGGTTTTTCCCCTGTGCACAAACGAGGCAGCATTATAAAAGAGTTTCTCTCTGGATTCGTAAACGTAGCCGAAAACGATGGCTATTTCGTTGGAATAGTCCAGAAACTTCTGGTAGACCGGATGGTTTTCATCCATCGCAACGTCATAGACAAGGTCGAGAAGATAGTAACCTGTGAGTGAGAGTTCGGGAAAAACAACAAGGTCGCAGCCCTCGCTCACAGCCTGCTCAATTATCTCAAAATGCTTCTGGGCATTCTTTTCCAGATTGCCCAGAACGGGTTTCATCTGCGCCAGATGTACTTTCATAAACGCCTCTATAAGAAAATCCACCCTTTTAACCTGAGTAACTCTTACATCCCCCTTTAATAAAGGGGGACTGGGGGGGATTTACATTCTATCGTTCCAACGTGATGAGACTGCCGCGTCAGCCTGAAGGCTTCCTCGCAGTGACGGCTCATAAATACACCGTAACTCTGAGTGCAACGAAGAGTCTCTCTTATGAGATCCTTCGGCTAAAGCCTCAGGATGACAATACTACTCTTCCCTGATATAAGTCCCGCTCTTGCCGCCCGTTTTTTTCATTACCCTGATTCCGCCGATGAGCATGTCTTTGTCCACAGCCTTGCACATGTCGTAGATGGTGAGAGCGGCAACGGAAACACCCGTAAGAGCTTCCATCTCAACTCCGGTCTTTCCGGCCATTTTCACAACAACCTGAATGTCCACCTGAGAGTTGGCTCTGTCCGTTTCAAAATACACGTCCACCTTTGTGATGAACAGCGGATGGCACATGGGGATGAGGTCGGATGTCCTTTTAACCCCCATCACTGCGGCCACACGGGCAACCTCGAAAACGTTTCTGCCCTTAGCCATTTTGCCCTCAATGAGCAGATCCATGGTTTCGGGCTTCATTTTTATGAATCCTGCGGCGATTGCTTCCCGCACGGTTTCGTTCTTATCGGTGACATCCACCATCCGGCTTCTGCCCTCTTCGTCAAAATGAGTCAGCGACACGTATTCCCCCCTATCTCGGATATTCTGCGAAAACATCGCCCAGTTTTCTTGTGGAGCGGACAACAGTCCAGAGGGATGTCGTTCCCTCTTTTATCTCCAGAAGCTCCTGAGCCGAGGGCTTCATCACAAGGTCGGCATAAACGGCCTCTCCCGCAACCTTTCCGCCCATTCCGTATGAAGGCACCATAACGGTAATCTTATATTCCGGTGCGGATGTTACTATCATCTTCCTGAAAATCAGGCTGATGAGCTCCCGCATGTTCTTAGCCAGAGGATTTTTCTTCAGAGACGGAATTTCGTCTCCGTTCTCATCCACTGCGGAATATCTCAGGACAACCTCCTGAGAACCCTTTGCTGAAATGAGTTTCAGCTTCGGATAGACCTTCTCTTTCTTCGCAAAATTCGATTTTTCTACTGTGCTGTTGAATTTATCGAGGATACGGTCAATATCCTTTCCCGTATCCCCGGTTTTTGCTTTTTCTTCGGTCTCTTTCGGTTTATCTTTCGACGTTCTGACTCCGCTGGCTTTAACATAGCCCGTTCCGCCCTCAAGCAGCTTTATTTTGTGCCAGCCGCTTCTGGTGGACAGAATCTCAACGGATGAACCCCTGCCCAGCAGACCAACAACCTCAGATTTTGAGGATGCCTTGGCATAGATGTTCAGTTTCGATGAGGTCACGCTTCCGTAGGTGGCCTTTGCAAAGGCCGAGCCGCAAAGAAGCACAAAAAGCAGGGTCAGAATTATTACAGTTTTATTAAACATTAAACCTGAAATAGATTATGTCTCCGTCCTGAACGATATATTCCTTACCTTCAAGACGCATTTTGCCCATCTCTTTGGCCTTCACCAGCGAGTTGAACTCTTTAAAGTCATTATACCCCGTCACCTCGGCACGGATAAAGCCTCTTTCGATATCGCTGTGGATTTTTCCGGCGGCTTTCTGTGCTGTGGTTCCACGGGTTATGGTCCATGCACGGACCTCTTTTTCGCCTGCTGTGAAATATGTTATAAGATCCAGCAGTTTATAGCCCTGTTCGGTCATTTCGGAAAGTCCTGAGCGTGTCAGCCCGAGACTGTCGAGAAACTCTCTCGCTTCCTCTTCGTCCAACTCAGAAATTTCCTGCTCTATCTTTCCGCAGATGCGGACGCACACTGCGCCCTCTTTCTCGGCAATTTTGCGCACTCTTGCGGCATATTCGTTGTCTTCGAGAATATTGTCCTCGTCAACGTTCATAACATACATCACAGGTTTAGCAGTGATGAATGAATATTCGGAAAGTTCGGCGGTTATCTCTTTATAACCTTCAATATTCCTGATGAGCGTGCCTTTTGCCACTTCCGCCTGAAGGATCTTCAGGTTTTCCAGCTTTTTCAGAAGTTCCTTGTCGCCGCCCTTGCTTCCTTTGGACGTTCTTTCAACGGCACGGTCGATAATCTCCATGTCGCTTAAGAGAAGCTCGGTGTTGATGATGTCGATGTCACGCTCTGGGTCTACGCCGCCTTCAACGTGGGTGATGTCGTTGCTGTCGAAACAGCGGACAACGTGTGCCACTGCGTCCACCTGACGGATGTTGGTGAGGAACTGGTTACCCAGACCCTCGCCCTTGCTTGCGCCTTTAACAAGTCCGGCAATGTCAACAAACTCAACAGTGGTTCTTACCACGGATTTCGGTTTGATGAACTGTATGATATAGTCCTGTCTTTCGTCCAGAACAGGCACGATTCCCTTGTTGGGGTCGATGGTGCAGAACGGATAGTTCGCACTCTCCGCTCCGGCTTTTGTAAGAGCGTTAAAAATTGTGGATTTGCCGACGTTGGGCAGTCCCACTATTCCGCAGTTGAATCCCATTAAAATCTCCGTTTATAAAATAAAGGTCTCCTGTGATGCGGAGACCTCCGGTTCACTCTAAAACAAAAAAGGCAGACACGCAAGTGTCCGCCTTCATTTTTTTTCAAACGCAGCGGTTGTTGTACCCGTTCATGGCTTTTTGCAGCCCTTCTTTGGCGATGCACATCGCCGCTTCCGCAGCCAGCTTTATGAAATGATCCAGCTTTTCGGCCTCGTCGGGTGCAAACTTGCCCAGAACGTGCCCCACTGTCTCCTTCCGCATATCCTTGCCGATGCCCATCTTGACCCTCGGAAACTCCTCGCCGCCCATATGCTGGACGATGGATTTTATCCCGTTGTGTCCGCCGGAGCTTCCGCCCCTGCGTATCTTCAGCTTGCCGAAGTCCATGTCCAGATCGTCGTGGACTGCTATGACATCGGAAAGGGGGATCTTATAAAATGCGCAGAGCGGCTGAACGCTCTCTCCGCTGAGGTTCATGTAGGTCATTGGTTTCAGGATGTAATGCTTGCTGCCGTCGATGGTGACATCGCAGAACTGACCTTTGAAACCGTCCCTGAAACTTCCGCCCAGCTTGTCCGCCAGATAGTCCGCAACCATGAAACCGAGGTTGTGGCGTGTGCGGTCATATTTTTCGCCCGGGTTGCCAAGTCCGACAATAAGCACTTATACCTGTCCTTTTGCAAACAGCGAGCTGATGGATTCTTTCTGCCAGATCCTTGTGATGGCCTCGGCAAAGAGACCTGCCACCGAAAGAACCTCTATCTTGCTGACAGCCTTCTCCTTTGCGAAGGGAACGGAATCAGTTACGAGCACTTTTTCAAGGGGAGACTGGATTATCCTTTCTATGGCGGGGCCGGAGAGGATACCGTGGGGAGCGGCCGCTATAACGGATTTTGCCCCGTGGTTGATACAGGCAACTGCGGCCTGAGTCAGGGTTCCCGCCGTGTCTATCATGTCGTCAACGATGATGACTTTTTTGCCGGAAACGTCGCCGATCACGTTCATTGCCTGAGCAACGTTCGCTTTCTCACGGCGTTTGTCAACGATGGCGAGGTTTGTTTCCAGAATCTTGCTGTAGGCTCTGGCTCTGGCAACACCGCCCGCATCGGGTGATACCACGATGTATTCGTCGCCCATCATTTTATTGATGTTAAAATATTTTTCAAAAACGGGAGAGGAATAGAGGTTGTCCACGGGGATATCGAAGAATCCCTGAATCTGTCCGGCGTGGAGGTTCATGGTTACCACTCTGTCGATGCCGGATTTTGTGAGCAGGTTTGCCACCAGTTTGGCAGTGATGGGCACACGGGGTTCGCTTGTTCTGTCCTGTCTGGCATAGCCGAAGTAGGGCATGATGGCTGTTACGCTGTTTGCAGATGCTCTTTTCAGTGCATCCACCATGATCATAAGCTCCATGAGGTTCTCTTCGGCGGGTTTGCAGGTGGACTGAACAACGAATACGTCACGTCCCCTTACGCTCTCGTTGATCCTGACGAAAATTTCGCCGTCGCTGAATTTGCGGATGTCCGCATCGCCGAGTCTCATCCCCAGCTTAGATACTATCTCCTGTGCCAGCGGACGGTTGGACGTCCCGGAAAAAACAAGATAATCCATTGTGTGCTCCTGCTGTTATAATAATTTGGTTAAAAAGCATTTCCAGTGCGGATTTGCACCCGCAATTTCAGAAAGGGCATGCTGTGCCCTGTCAAAGTCCCTGAACAACCCGAAAACGGTTGCCCCGCTGCCGCTCATCAGAGCAAAATCCGCCCCTGAGCGCATAACGGTCTCTTTTGCCTTCGCCACTTCCGGATAAAAAGGAAGCACCGCAGGCTCAAGCCCATTGTACAGCACTTTGCTGTATTCATCAAATTTTGCTATGTGCGGGATTCTATTCACTTCCGCCCTGTCAGTCAACTGCAAATTACCCGATGTAAAAACTTGTGCGGTTGAAACGTGCACCGCAGGGTTAACAAGCAGAACGTAAGCCTCCGGAAGGTTTCCGTATGGAGTGAGTATCTCGCCCCTGCCTTCGCCTGTCATCGGCTGGTCATACAGGAAGAACGCAGTGTCGGAACCGACCTGAGCCATTATCCTGACCTGCTCTTCAAGGGGCATTTCCACGTTTTCAAGTTCCAGCACAGCTTTCAGATAGACGGCTCCGTTGGAGCTTCCGCCGCCCAGTCCGCCGCCGTCAGGTATTCTTTTGACTATATCCACAGTGTGGTTCGTTTTGATACCGTATTCAGCGAGTATCTTTTTCACCTTGCTTACGATATTGCGTTCGTCCGTGGGTATGTCGGGGTTAGTGCATGTGATCTCAAATTTACCGGATTTTGTTACGGTGATTGTATCGGAGATGCCTATTGGAGCAAAAAGTGTGTAGAGTTCGTGAAAGCCGTCCGCCCTTTTGCCGAGCACATGGAGAAAAATATTGATTTTTGCTCTGCTCTCAAGGGTCAGGGAGGTCATTGCAGGCCTATGTAGATCGACTGCTTCGGCGTAACATATTCCAGCTGTTCCGCTTTGCCGCCGCTGTATTTATAGTTATAGGTTCCTTCGGGTGTCTTTATTGATTTTATGAGGTAGTCGGCTCCTGCCGTCACCACCACATCGTCTTTGGTCATGACATATTCGCCGTTCTTAACTTCCAGCTTATAGCTCCGGTCAACGTTGACGTATGGGTATCGGATAAGCTCCACCATTGTCTCAAGGCCTTTCTGTTTGCTGATGTACTGAGCCAGAAGTGAGATATCGCCCGTTCCGTCCATTGCGGATATCTTGCCGTCTTTGTACTCAACCCTCGCAAGGGTTATGCCTAACGGACCGAGAAGGGTAATGGTGAGGTCGTTGCTGCATTGTTTGTCCAGATAGCCTTTAAACCGCAGGTCCTGCTCTTTATAGACATAGCGCACAACCACTTTGCCCTTATATTCACAGACCACACGGTTGGCCTCTTCTATAAGACGGAGGGTGTCGCTGTCATAATCAGTTACCAGCGATTTGCTTACACAGCCTGTCGCCGCAAGCAGCAGAAGGAGGCAGAGACTAATTCTCTTTAATGACTTCATCTATGGTTTTCTTGATGCCAAGTTTTTTCATTATGGCTTTCATGTGCTCGACTATCTCCTGCTCTTCGGGAGCGAGTTTGACCGCTTTTTTCTGATAGACGTATGCATCTTTGTACTTGCCCTGTTTGTAGAGTATCCAGCCGAGGCTGTCCAGATATGCAGGCTCGTTGGGTTTTGCTGCCAGAGCCTTTCTGATGAGTTTTTCACCCTCTTTCAGGTTGATGCCCATTTCTGCATACATGTAGCCGAGGAAGTTGAGGAACGATTCGTTGTCAGGGTATATCTTAAGCCCCTGTTTCACCACCTCAACGGCTTTTGCCTTCTCTTTCTGACCGTCGTAGAGCACCGCAAGGTCGAGCCTGAGCTTTATGTCCTTGTCGTTCTCCGCCAGCGCCTTTACCAGAGTGTCCTCTGCGGCTTCAAAGTTTTCCTGCTGGGAATAGGCCTCAGCAAGTATCCTGTAAAAATCCACATCGGCATATTTTCTGTCGACACCCTTCAGAACTTCCACAGCGGCATCGGCTTTCTTTTCACGGATATAGATTATCGCCAGACGCTTTCTGGCATCAGCAAAATCGGGTCTTTTTGCAAGAATGGATTTATAGGCGGCCTCGGCCTCCATATCCATTTTTGCGGCTTCGGCCATCAGAGCCATTGAGTAGCCCGTCTGGATGTCCTTGTCTATCTCATAGGCACGTTTGAAATAATCATATGCCCTGTCGAATTTTCTTGCATTATAGCTCAGACTGCCCAGCTGTTTGAGCACATAGAGCTTTTCGTTCCCTTCAAGGTTGGTTAGTATGCTCTCATAGAGCGGGTAGGCGTCCCCTTCCTGTCCCTGCCTTTTCAATATCTCTGCAAGGCGGAACTGGGCGATTATGTTGCCGGGGTTCACCTGAATTATCATTTTCAGATATTTGACAGCGTTTTCAGTGTCGTTTTTGCCGAGATAATAGTCGGCCAGTCTTGAGGCCGCAAAGAAGTTGCTGTCAATGTCTGCGGCGGTGTGATAGTCGCTGAGTGATTCTTTGTCCAGCCCCAGACGGGCATACATTTTCGCCCGTCCGACGTAATACTCTGATTTTTTTTCGGTGGCTATAAGCTGGTTATAGGTGCTTATGGCGCTGTTGAAATCCTGCGTGTCCTCATAGACAGAGGCGATGGATTCCAGATATTTCTGGTCTTTGGAAATATCGTAAGCTTTTTTATAAAGCTCAAGGGATTTGGGAAGAGTGTCTTTGCTCATGCGGTAGATGTCGCCCATCAGACCGATAAGCTCCACAAAGTCGGGGTTTTTTTTAAGCCCCTTCTCAACGGTTATCTTAACGGACTGAAGGTCGTTCATCTTTATGTAGGCCTGAGCAAGCTTGAGATATATGTGCGCATTGTTGTCAGATGCCAGCAGGTGCTCATATATCTCAGCGGCTTCCTCATATTTCCCCTCATTATCATACATGGACGCACGCAGATAGAGTGCATCGTTTGTCAGGTCGGTGATGTTGGTGTCCGCAGAGGACATCAGACTGGTGAGAAACAGACCCGCCAGCAGGATAATGAGTTTTTTTCGCATCAGAAATACCTTTCTATAAATGCCGTGCTTATTTCGCCCTTGATAAACGCATGGTGCTCAAGGATGCGTTTGTGGAGCGGGATCGTGGTTTTGATACCCTCAACAACAAATTCGTCCAGCGCTCTCTGCATTCTGGCGATGGCCATCTCCCTGTTTTTGCCGAACACGATGAGCTTTGCTATCATGCTGTCATAATAGGGGAGAACCGTGTAGCCGTCATAGCATGCCGAATCCACTCTTGTTCCGAATCCGCCGGGGATGTTGTATCCGGTTATTGTGCCGGGACAGGGGCGGAAGGTTTCGGGGTCTTCAGCATTTATTCTGCATTCTATGGCATGACCTACGATACGGATGTCCTCCTGATTCAGGGTGAGGGGTTCGCCTGCGGCGATCCTCAGCTGAAGCTGAAGGAGGTCGATGTTGGTCATCATCTCCGTTACAGGGTGTTCCACCTGAATACGGGTGTTCATCTCCATAAAATAGAAGTTTTCATACTTGTCCACAAGGTATTCTATGGTTCCTGCATTTTCATACTGCAGAGACTGAACCGCCTTAACGGAGGTTTCGCCCATTTTTCTCCTTGTTTCAGCACTGATTCCGGTGCTGGGAGCTTCTTCCAGAAGTTTCTGGTGGCGGCGCTGAATGGAGCACTCCCTCTCGTAGAAATGGAGTCCCTTTCCCTTTCCGTCGCCGAAAACCTGAATCTCGACGTGTCTGGGCTCTTCGATGAACTTCTCAATATAGACCTCGTCGGAGCCGAAAGCGTTCGCTCCCTCAGCTCTGGCCATTTCGAATGCGTTCATGAAGCTCATTTCGTTGTGGGCAACACGCATACCCTTTCCGCCGCCTCCGGCCGCCGCCTTGATTATAACGGGGAAGCCGATGGACTTGGCGATCTCCAGTCCCTCTTTCACATCCGCAACGGAACCGTCACTGCCGGGAACAACAGGAACGCCGAACGCCTTCATGGCATCCTTTGCGGCGGACTTGTTACCCATCATTGCGATGTGCTTTGAGCTGGGGCCTATGAACTTAAATCCGCTCTCTTCGCAGATTGCGGCAAAGTCTTCGTTTTCAGCCAGAAAGCCGTATCCGGGGTGAATTGCGTCTGCATCGGCGATCTCCGCCGCTGCCATGATGCTCTTCACGTTCAGATAGCTGGCTCTGGACTGGGCAGGTCCGATGCACACGGCCTCATCGGCCATTGCAACATGGAGGCTGTCACGGTCTACGTCTGAATATACGGCAACCGTTTTGATTCCCAGTTCCTTACAGGCTCTTATAATTCTGAGGGCGATTTCGCCCCTGTTTGCTATCAGTACCTTATTAAACATGACACGCCCTTATATGGGTTCGACTATGAAGATCGTCTCTCCGTATTCAACGGGTTTGCCGTTCATGCCGACTCTCTTTTTAATAACGCAGTCAAACTCAGCCTCGATCTCGTTCATGATCTTCATGGCTTCGATGATGCAGAGTGTCTGGCCCTTTTTCACTGTTTCACCTTCGGAAGCAAAAGGAGCGGCGCCGGGTGAAGCTGCCTCATAGAATGTCCCCACGATGGGAGATTTTACCTCTGTGCCGGACACAGCGGGAGCAGCGGCAGCGGCAGGCGCAGCGGCAACAGCGGGTGCTGCGGCGGGAGCGGCGGCAACAGCGGGAGCAGCCGCATACTGCATGGGTGCGCCCTGTATTATCTGGGGAACGTCACCGTTCTTTGATATAAAAAGGCTCTCGGTTTCGTTTTCATACTGAAATTCTTTGATGTCTGATTTTTCAATAAACTTGATAAGTTCTTTAATCTCTCTGATGTCCATTTTCCACCCTCCTTATCTGGCGGTTCTGACTCTTTCCATGTATATCTGTTCTCTTGTGTCGATCTTAAGCACGTCGCCTATGTTTATGAACAGGGGCACGTTAACTGTTCCGCCTGTGCTGACGGTTGCGGGTTTGCTGCCGCCGGAAACGGTGTCGCCTTTAAGACCGGGGTCTGTTTCGGTGACTTCAAGCTCAACAAAGTTGGGCAGGTCTATGCCGATGGGCTGGCCGTTGAATATCTGTACGCTGACCATGATGTTCTCAGGCATGAAGAGGTAGTTGTCGCCGACGCCGTCAGTGCCTATCTCTATCTGCTCGTAGCTCTGTGTGTCCATGAAGTAGAACTTCTCGCCGTCGCTGTACATATACTGCATCTCTTTTTCTTCAAAGTCGGGCTGTTTGATCTTTTCGTCAGACTTGAAGGTTCTTTCGATTACAGCTCCTGTGCGAAGGCTCTTAACCTTTGTGCGGACGTTTGCTCCGCCTCTTCCGCATTTAATATGAAGATACTCGACAACTGCATAGGGTTCACCGTCGAGTTCGATTTTTGCTCCTCTCTTAAACTGGTTGGGAGTGATAACGCTCATAAAAAAAAACACCTCATATAGTTTTGTAAATGTATCTGTCAAAAACCGCTGTAAGGTTCTCGCATCCGTTTTCGGTGACCAGCACAGTGTCCTCAAGCCTGACACCGAGGCTGCCCGGCAGATATATGCCCGGCTCCACAGTGACTATCATTCCGGCTTTAAGCACAGTTTCGTCCCGTTTGTTCAGACTGGGTTTCTCGTGAACGTCGATGCCCACGCCGTGCCCCAGACTGTGGTTAAAATATTTTCCGTAGCCCTTTGACTCAATATAGTCTCTGGCCACAGCGTCCGCCTCTTTTGCGGTGACGCCCTCTCTGATAAAGTCAGAAGCCTTTTTCAGCGCAGTGTAGACGATGTCCGCTATCTTTTCGGCTTCGGCATTATCGCCTGTGATAACTAATCTGGTGACGTCGCTGCAATAGTTCAGCCTGCACCCGTAGTCCACCACCACAGCGTCGTTCTTTTCAACGACCTTGCGGGTGGCTATTCCATGGGGCAGTGCGCCTCTGGCTCCGGATGCCACTATGGTGTCAAATGAGACAGTTCTGGCACCGGAAAGTTTCATCTGCTTTTCAAGCTCCGCCGCCCAGTGATCTTCGGTGTTGCCTGAAACGAACACCGACAGGGAGTTTACAAACCCCGCATAGGCAGCGTCATACATAGCCCTTATCTGCGCCGTCTCTTCGGGACTTTTTATTATCCTCAGCGAACCGACGAGATTAGCCCTGTCCACATCGACCTCGCATCCCGCCCCTTTAAGGGTTTCGTAGTCCAGAAGACTGCACGCATAGGTCACATGTATCTTTTTATAGCGTCCGCCCACAGCGGCAACCGCTTCCTGATAGCTTGTTACGATGATTGTGTCAATATTTTCCGGCAGTTCGGATCTTATCTGCTCTTCGTATCTGCCGTCGGTAAGGAAAACAGCGGACTGTCTGTCCGCAAACAGAAGGGCAGTGCTTCCTGTGAAGCCTGTCAGATAATATATATCCGAAAGGGAGCTGATGAACAGGCAGTCTATGCCGCTCTTCGCAATGAGGCTCTGCAGTTTTCCGATTCTGTCCGTCAAGCAAGCTCTCCGAGAAACCAGTCAAGTGCAAGAAGGTATGATTTTGCGCCGAACCCGGCGATAACGCCTTTGGCGATGTCCGATATGTATGATTTGTGCCTGAAGCTTTCTCTGGCATAAACGTTTGAAAGATGAACCTCAACAATAGGCAGTGAGACCGAAAGCAGAGCATCACGGATTGCGATGCTGGTGTGCGTGTAGGCTCCTGCGTTGATGATTATCCCTGAGGCATCAGTTCTGTGTATCATATCTATAATGTCGCCTTCGTGGTTCGACTGAAAAAATTCCAGTTCACATCTGCCGTCCGCCAGCGCACGCATCTGTTCGCAGATAGAATCCAGAGTAACGTCGCCGTATATCCCCTTCTCCCTGCGCCCGAGCATATTCAGGTTCGGGCCGTTGACAACCAGAATCTTCATATCCGTCTCCTGCAAAATAATTCAGCTATTATATCAATTAGTATCTGCAAATCCAGCTATTATAAACGGCAAAGGAGCCGTTTGACCCTATTTTGAATTATTTTTTATAAGCTCCAATAGGTTTTCAAGCCTGTTCACTTGTTCATATGTCTCATCATCCAGATGCGCATACCCTATTTCTTTTTCAGACGGGGCATTTTCATCTGCATCAATGCTCATGTATTCATCCGTGTCCGAAGCGGTTTCCCTGTCCTCCATGGCATCCAGAGCGAACAGGGTAGCAAGCTCGTCTTCAAGGGCAACGTCTTTTGCTATCTCCTGCTGGATCTCTGAAACAAGCTCTTTCTCATCCGCAATAATGTCAGCGGGAATCTCTCCCGTGTCCTCTGCAGTATCCGCAAATGTTTCAGCCCGGGTATGTTCTTCCGCCTCGCTTATCTCTATAACAGGGCGCATGAAGTCTCTGTGGGCGATTATCTCGTCCGCACTTTCAACCTCAACCGCATCGGTTATCTCTTCTGTGGCGGCCTCATCAGGCATTTCTGCTGTTTCTTCTTCAACAGGCTGTTGTTCCAGAACGTCCTTAAGCGCCTCATCTATTCTTTCATCGGTGATTATCTCATCATATATCTCTTCTGCCAGATCAGCCTCAGGCTCCGGTTCGTCTTCCGGCATTTCCGCTTCCGGTTCGATAATATCATCAGTTTCAGCGGCTTCCTCAGCGGCAGGAACTTCATTCTCTTCAGCCGTTTCCTGAATTTCAGGTTCAGGTTCGTCTTCAATCTCCTGAACCTCTTCCTCAGCCGTTTCGGGCATCTTTTCAGGTTCATCTGCGGACACTTCTGACAGAATATCCGCCATGGCCTCCGCAAGGGCTTCGGACTCAAACTCTTCCGGCTGAATCTCTTCAGGCTCGTCAACCTGTTCAGGTTCTTCGGATACGGCAGTCTCAGCCTCTTCCTCTTCAACAACAGGTGCAGGAGCTATGACAACAGGAGCCATGTCCTGTCCGTCCTCCGTCACCGGAACAAAATCGAAAAGATCATCTATGGATGCGAGATGTTCTTCGGCTATCTCCTCAACATCTCCTGATTCATCAAATACGTCCTGCTCAACAACTATGCTGTCTTCAGCACTGGCAAGGAACTCGTCCTCTCCCTGCTCTGCATGCCATTCAGCCTCGTGAGTAGATTCATCGGTGGAATCTTCGGCAAAGACCTCCGCCTCGGATTTAAGCCCTTCCAGACCGAAATCGGCAGAGAGTTCAGCCGCCAGATCGCCTATATCCGCAGAAGGCGCAGTCTCCTCCGGCATGTCGTCCAGAGCGGAGAAGTAATCGTTCTGCTGTTCCTGAACAACCTTTGCGATGGATTCGTGGCTTTCGGTGGGAACAACTCTTTCGTCGGCATCGGCCAGCATCTCCTCTTCAATCTCGTCTGCCGCCTCCGCAGGAGAATCATCCTCTGTGAATCTATCCAGGCTGTCAGCTCCGAAGTCGGGTGACTGGCCTATGATATCCTCAACGGCATCCTTAACATCCATATCCGACAGATCGGGACGTTCTGCGGACGCACCGAGTTCGTTGCGAACCTCGTCCGCAAGTTCCTGTCCGATGGTATCCAGAAGCTCTTCATCTTCCATAAGGTTGCGTTCGTCACGCAGGTCGGAGAACTGCATTCCGCTTTCGGACAGAAGTTCCTCAATGGTCTCTTTCAGTTCAAGATCTTCCGGAGCCGTAAAGTATGCGTTTTTATATGAAACTATAGCTTTTTTATTTTCGCCTTCAGACTGGTAGATTTTTCCGAGGAGTTTTTCGGCAAGGTAGTTGTTCTGATCCAGCACTCTTATTTCGGTGAGCAGGCCTTTGGCCTCCTCAACCCGTCCCATTCCTATATAGCACTGAGCCAGAAGAGTTTTTGCTGTAGCGATATCCGGATTGGCGTCCAGCCCTTTCATCAGAACGTTCGCCGCTTCATCAAAGCGGGTCAGCTCAACGTAGGCCTTCGCCAGGGGCAGAAAAAGCATGGAGGTATGGTCTGCCTCCATCTTGGCAGAAAAATATTCGATGTCGCCCAAAAGTCCGGCTTTGGTTTTATCGTCCATATGGAGATATGTTACCCTGAATTAGAAAAAAGTCAAAGGATAAGACTTTGTGCGGTGGGTCAGATACTTTCGAAGTATTCTATAACCGATTGCAGGCTAATGTTTTTCACAATTCTTCCTGTGCCCGGTGCTGGTGCAATGGCAAGGGTCAGTCCCTTTCTGTCGGCCTTCTTGTCGGCTGTCATTGCAGTAAAGAAAAGGTCTTTGTCCACTATCTTATATTCCAGCGGAAAACCGTAAATTCTGAGAACTTTCCCGACTTCCGACAGAGCATCAGGAACCGCAAGCTTGTGCTTAACGGCATAATCCGTCTCCAGATACATGCCCGTGGCCACAGCGAAGCCATGTTTTACGACATGGTGGGAATCTGTCTCTATTGCGTGTGCAAAGGTGTGCCCGAAGTTAAGCAGTGCCCTTTCGCCCTGCTCCTTCTCGTCGACCTTGACCACCTGCGCTTTCAGCGCACAGCAGCGGGTGACCACATAGTCAAGCACCTCGGTATCCCTTGCCAGAACTTTGTCTTTGTTGTCACAGAGATATTGAAGAAACTCGGCATCGTACACAGCGCCGTATTTTATGACTTCCGCAACACCGTTAAGGTATTCCTCATCGGTGAGGGTTTTCAGGAAATCCATATCTATATAGACGTGTTTAGGCTGGCAGAATGCGCCCACATTGTTCTTTGCGCCTCTGAAATTGATTCCGGTCTTTCCGCCGACACTGGAATCCACCATTGAAAGCAGGGTTGTGGGTATCTGAACAAAGCTTATGCCCCGCATGTAGGTTGCGGCTACGAAACCGCCCACATCTCCTGTTATCCCGCCGCCCACAAGAATGAGCCTGCCGTCTCTGCGGCATTCGCCGCGAAACAGAAAACCGAGAACGGCAACAACAGATTCATGGGTTTTGTTGTGTTCGTCCGCACGGAAACGGTAGACACGGTCTTTAGGCATTATTCCGCTGTATAGGCTGAAAACGTTGTCATCCACCATGAAGAAATCACTTTCGGTGTTGAAGGATTTCAGAACATCGGCAACGAATCCGCTGCCGATGGTTATTTCGTAGGAATAGTCAACCTGCTTTTTCAGATCAACGAAAACTTTGCCCATGACACTCCCGTTATAAGGCTTATCAGCCCTGTATCTCCTGTCTCAGGATAGCGGTTATCTGGTCTGCCGCCTCCCTAGGAGTAATATCGGAAGTTTCTATGATATGATGAGCATTAATATAGAAAGCGGCTCTCTCAAAAAGCAGCCTTTTAATTTCATCAAGCGGTTCAGCAACTTCAAGCAGAGGCCTGCAGGTATCATCCGCTTTCAGTCTTTCGTGGATCGTGTGAGCATCGGCTATAAGGGTGAAAACATGGCCGGAGTTTTTCATGAGGTCAAGGTTGCCTCTGGTGACGACTATGCCGCCTCCTGTTGAGACTATCATGCCCTTCTCTTCGGTTATCTTCCTTAAAACCTCGGTCTCAAGTTTACGGAACTCTGCCTCGGAAGATTCCTCAAAAATCTCGCCGATGGTTCTGCCCGTCATCTCTTCCACCATTTTGTCGGTATCGACGAACTTCATTTTAAAGTCTTCCGCAAGAAGTCTTCCCACAGTGCTTTTGCCTGTGCCCATGAAGCCAATCAGGTAAATATTCTTCATCATTGCCCCTTCGTTGTGTTTTCGCTTTCCATTTTCTCGACTGCCGAGCGGACGCACGGCTCGGGAACGCTGTCTTCGGCAAAGGCTTCAATATAGACCTTTTTCGACTGACATGCACCACCCGTCACCACTCCGCTGTAACTGTCGGCTTCTTTAAATACAACACCCTGCGGAATATTCAAATCTATTTTTTGGCCTTCGCCCCATATTCTTTTCTGAAATGCAGCGACTACGGGTGCGGCAAGACTGCCACCCGTACCCTTCTCGCCCATGCTCCGGTTGTCGTCGAAACCCACCCATGCAACAATGGAATAGGGCGGAGCGATGGCCGCCGTCCATGCATCCTTATATTCGTTCGTTGTTCCCGTTTTTGCCGCAGTTCCAAGCAGGATGCCAGAGCCTCTGGCCGTTCCTATTCTGGGGCCGTCCTGAAGGATATGCATGACCTGATAGGCACTTACCGGAGAAACTATGGGGGTCGGTCTGCGCTTGGCATAGAAAACGGGATCGCCGTTTGTCTGCCTTATGTTAAGTATCAGCCCGCTGTCCTTCCGGATGCCCCCTGCGCCTATAACGGAATATACCTGAGCCAGATTCACCGCCGTCAGCGGGAAAATGCCCAGCGGCATCGCCAGATAGGGCTTAACATCGTATGCCATGCCCATATCCTTTGCGGTGTCTGCAACCTTGTTCAGTCCTGTCAGGGTGGCAAGGCGGATGGTGGCGTTGTTCAGAGAGAACACAAGCCCCTTTCTCAGAGGTATCACGCCCATGTAATAGTCGTCATAGTTCACCGGACTGTAGGGCTTGCCGTGGTTCTTATATTCATATCTTTTATCGTTTATCAGCTGATTCGGTCTGAAGCCATTCTCAAAGGCTGTCAGATAGACGACGGGTTTGAAAGTTGAACCTATCTGCCTTTTCATCTGCATTGTGCGGAAGCGGAAACGGTTGCTGGCCGCCAGTGCCTCTATGGAACCGTCCTCGGTGTTCACCACCGCAAGAACGATATTCGCACCCTCAGGCACCAGAGGCAGCCGCTCGGCTATGGCCTCCTGCGCCGCCTTTATGGTTGCAAGGCTCAGACCGGAGGTGACTGTCATCTCGCCGGAAGGCTGAACCCCTCTGCGCTCCATCTCCTCAAGGATAAGTGACGTATACTGGGGATATTCGTCCGTCATTGCCGTTATATTGTATTCAACAGGGGTACGCAGAGCATCCGAATATGCCTTGTTCCCGTCTTTCGTCATAAACTGAGCTAACTCACCGGTGCGCTTTACGAAGCTCTCTATGTCCTCATACGGCAGGATGTTCAGCGTCATAACTGTCATAAGCCAGAGTATCTGCGGCCTGTCCGCAAACTCCGCACTCTTTCCGAAATAGAAGAGCGAAGCGGACTCCAGCCCCCAGAGGTCGCTCTGCATGTAGACAGTCTGAAGATACGCATCATATATGCCCTGCATCCCGTGCATCTTTATCAGGTCTGCGGCGGTCTTCCACAGTACCAGATCATAGTGCGGGTCGTCCTTGTACATATAGGCGGCCTTCTCCGCCTGATACATAACTATGCAGTCGTCCAGCCCCCCGGCGGGTATCTCATATTTTTTCAGGAGTTTTATTTCATCTTCGGTGTCCGGTCTCTCGCAGGTATAGATGTTTCTGCCAGCATAGGACATGAGTGCATAGAAATCCGCAGGTATGACCGAGGGCATAACATCTGCCCGCTCGTATACCTTTTTATACATAAGAATGTTATCTTTGGAATAGATTGAAACTGTCTTGGTCTTTCTGTCGAAGTAGAACATCGCTCCCATATCGGGAGAATAGAGTTCCAGTTTTATCCTTACCTTTTCCAGATACCACATCGTGCCCGCCGCCCCTGCGGCACCCAACACAGCCAGTATCAGGAAAAGTTTCAGATATCTCATCATTTGTCCTGTTTGGAATCCAGATACTCTTTCAGAAGCTGAAGAGCCATGTTTCTGTGGCTGATGGCGTTCTTCTCTTCGTCCGTCAGCTCGGCCATGTGCCTGCCGTCGGGCAGAAGGAAGATGACATCGTATCCGAAGCCGCCTTCGCCTTTATAGTCTCTGGCAACCGCCCCTTCGCACATTCCGCCGAAGGTTCGCTCAACGTTTCCGCCCGCAGCAAGGGCGATAACGCAGATGTAGCTCGCTCCTCTGGCTTCGTCCGGAACCCTTTCCATTACAGCCAGAAGCTTATTGTTATTGTCCGCATCAGTGGCCTTTGAGCCTGCAAATCTTGCGCTGAAAACTCCAGGTGCGCCGTCCAGCGCATCCACGGAAATTCCCGAATCATCCGCAATGACGTACCCGTCAACCAGTTTTGAAAGCGCCTTAGCCTTTATTGAAGCGTTCTGCAGAAAGGTTCTGCCCGTCTCTTCAACGTCCATATCCTCTTCAATATAGTCGTATGCGCTGACAACCTCGAACCCGCTCAGTATCTGGCCTATCTCTTTCAGTTTATGCTGATTTTTTGTAGCGACATAGAGTCTCATGCAAGCCCCAGCAGTCTCTTCTGTGCCGCCAGAAGGTTTTCAATCCCCCTGACACCCAGATCGAGCATTCTGTCCAGCCCGTCCCTTGAAAAGGCCGCACCCTCTGCGCATCCCTGAATTTCGATGATATCGGCTCCGTTCTTCATGACGAGGTTCAAATCGACGTCAGCCGCACTGTCCTCGGTATATTGCAGATCCAGTAGATACTGCCCGTCCACTATGCCGATGCTCACAGCACCCACAAAGTCCTGCACGGGGTTCTCGGCCAGAACTCCTTTTTCAACCATCCTCTCTGCCGCTATGTAAAGTGCGCAGAATCCGCCTGTGATGGCCGCCGTGCGTGTTCCGCCGTCAGCCTGAAGCACATCGCAGTCTATGATTATGGTATTTTCGCCCAGCTTCTCAAAATCCACCGCCGCCCGCAGGCTCCGGCCTATCAGTCTGGATATCTCCATTGTACGGCCGTCCTCTTTGCCCCGTTTGGATTCCCTCTGGTTGCGGGTGTTTGTGGCTCTGGGAAGCATTGCATATTCCGCTGTGACCCAGCCTCTGCCGGAATCTTTCAGAAAAGGGGGAACCCCCTGACTGAAACTGGCGTTGCAAAGCACTTTTGTGTTTCCGAATTCGCAGAGCACCGAACCTTCGGGGTGCATAACATAATCTCTGGTAAGTGTTACCGGACGCATTCTGTCGCCGGGTCTGTCTGTTCTCATTTTATTCCTTATTCGCTTATTATCAGTGCATTGGGATAGGTTCCGACCTTGGAGTCCTTAAAGGTCACCGCATCCTCTCTCGTGGTAAACCCAACCACACGCACACGGAAATATTCCGTTCCGTTTATGATGGCAGGTTCAATGACAGCGTTTGCGATGCCGGCCGCAACCTCTTCGGCGTTCTGGCGGATTGAGAAGGAGGCGAGCTGAACCGAGAAGTTGCCCATCTCAGGTTCGTTGTCCTCTTCCGTTCCGTTTATGAGAGTTATATCAACCTTGGTAAGCCCCTTGCCTATCAGCTCAAGCTGGCTTGCCGCCGCATAGGACAGGTCTATTATTCTGCCGGGAACGTGGGGACCTCTGTCGTTCACACGAACAACAACCGTCTTTCCCGTCTCCGAACAGTCCACACGCACAAGACTGCCCAACGGCAGCTGTTTGTGTGCGGCGGTCATGTCGAACATGTTATATCTTTCGCCGCTGGAGGTTTTTTTACCGTGGTCGCCCTTGCCGTACCACGAGGCAAGACCCGACTGCTTAAAGCTCTGCACGGATTTCATTCTGTAATAGGTTATTCCCCTGACTGTATAGGGGCGATCGAAAACGGCTCCGAACATTTCCGCACCTGCGGGTGTCCGTGCGTCTGCGACTGCTATAGGTTTTTTTTCTTCGATGGCAGAGGCCATCTTTTTGTCTTCGGGGGCGGCCGCTTTCTGCTGTTCCTGCGGCTGCGTTTGGGGCTGAGCAGTCTCTCCGTCCGCAAAGGCGGGCAGTGCGCTCAGGATCAGAAGATTAAGTATCAGTATTTTCCAAATAAATCTGTTCAAGCTGTTTTCTCCCGTCTTCAATGTTCTCATACCTGATGACATAGTCTGGCTTCTCGGGTATTGACCGCATGTAGAGCGGGTCGTAATAGGACTCAAGCAGAATCTGCGTGAAGGTCTCGTAGTCTTTCTGGTTCAGAAGCCGTGCCAGTTCCTCCGTCTTCGCTGTTCCGATGTACTTTTTCAGGCGAAGTAATGAACACAGTATCTCATCTTTATACAGTTCGGGCTTGTAATTGTCCACCGTAAAGCGTATGCGGGCATCCAGAGACACCTCGGCAACAACGCTTTTCCCCTCCCTCATCCTGTTGAAAAGGCTTCTTGGGATTGACACTTTACCTATCTTCATGCTCTCGGCTTCTGCCAGATACACGCCCTCTTTCCCGCTATATAATTTATACCAGATTTTTGATTCAAAATTCTTCTGAGTAACATTTTTATAGTCCGGTTCGTCCACATCGCCGAAATTTGACCCCTTGTGGGCAGCAGCCTTTTCAAGGTCGAGAACTCTGGCTCCGCTCTCAAGGGCACGGAGAATTGCGGTCTTGCCGCATCCTGTGGGGCCGTACAGATTTATGAAAGAATAGTCGGGTGAAAAGTTCTGAAAAAATGAATTGATGTGATTTCTGAAATATTTGTAGCCGCCCTCAAGCCTGTGGACAACAAGCCCCGCCAGAGTGAGAAGCCCTGCCGTGCTCCCGCTGCGCAGGCCGCCCCGCCAGCAGTAGACCACCAGCATGCGGCTGTCTTTGATATCCATATACTGCCTGATAAGCTGAGGAAGTTTCGGGCTGACAATGTCAACACCCAGCAGTTTCGCCTCTCTGGGGCCGGTCTGAACATAACATGTTCCCACCCTCGCCCGTTCTTCGTTTTTCAGCAAAGGAATATTTAAAGCGGTGGGGATGCAGTCCTCTGCAAACTCACCCTCTGAGCGGACATCAACCAGATTAAAATGGCTGAGCCCCTTCTCCAGAATGTAGCTTAACGATATCTCTCTGCCGTCGGTCACTTAAACTTCAGAAGCGTATCTATGTAATGTTTCAGGAGTTTCTTGTTTGTCCTGTTTTTGCTGTATACAACGTATACCTCTTTTTCCACCACAAGGTCGGTGACGGGGATGGCTTTTATCGTGCCGTCGTTCTCGTCTGCCAGTGCCATTTCAGACATGAAAGCGATTCCCAGCTCCTTCTTAACCGCATTTTTAATGGAGAAGGTGGAGCTTAAGACAGCGACAATATTCAGGCTGTCAAAGTCGTAGCCCTTCTGCTTGAAACCGTGTTCAACGGAAGCTCTGGTGCCGGAGCCTATCTCACGGGTGATGAACTCCTCGGCAAGTATCTCTTCGATGAAAACGCTTCCTCTGGTATAGAACTTGTGGTTCTTGTGGACTATCAGGACTATCTTATCTTTCGTAAGAACTTTGTATTCAAGGTCTTTCTTGGGTATTTTCCTTGCGACCACGGCAAGATCGAGGATACCGTCGGAAAGTCTCTGGATTATCGTCTGAGTTCCTGCATTGTCGATGTTGAAGAAGGTTTTAGGGTAGTCCTCCTTAAACTTTTTAATGACCTCGGGCAGAATAAATTCTGCGGCAACAGTGCTATAGCCTATGTGCAGATTTCCGCTGACCTCGTTCAAAAACTCCTTAACGGCTTCGTGGGAACGCTCTCTCAGGTCGAGGATATCCACCGCATAGGGGAAGAATATCTGGCCTACCTCGGTGAGCACTACCTCTTTTGAAAGCCTGTCGAAAAGTTTAACGCCGAGCTGTTCCTCAAGGGTGCTGATGTGCGTGGATATGGCGGGCTGGCTCAAAAGCAGTTTTTCGGCAGCACGGGAAAAAGATTTGTATTTGGCAACAAACACGAAAGCTTCAATCTGTTTAAAATCCATATCCTACTCCATCAGTTTAATATTAGTTGAAAATAGCATAAACATAGAAAAAATCAATGGCGAAAAGTTCATTTCGTAATTTTTAAGGGGTAAGTGTTTTATTGACAGTGAGCTTTTGCTTTATACACAGCGATATATGGGTACTTGCGATTTTCCAGCTTAAAACAGCCTATATCGGAAGTACCAATAATAAACGATTTCCCAAAAAATGATTCATGTGTTTTATTGTTATAAATTGAAAAAAACATACCATTTTCCGTAATTTTCAAATCCGAATCGAGTCCATGTTCAATATTAGTGAAATCCAGTCCGTTCGCATTGAAATATCCGTGCAAACCTCCGGAAACGTTCATATCCTCCGTAAGCACCAGCCAGAGCGGTTTTTCATCATCAACTCTGCCTGCAAAAGGGTTAGGATCGGCTGATCTCATAAGCTCACGGGTTAATAACCAGCCCTCTTTGAACTGGCTGGCTCCGTCCGAAACCGTCCCCACGTTTTTCAGATACTGGAGCAGAAAACCGTAGTTCCAGTGAGAAACAACCACAGAACCTGCCGGAATATTCAGTTTTTCCATCTCTTCGAAGAGTTGTTTTGAAACGTAGGGAGCGGGTACAAAATACGGATGAATGAGCATTACGGAAATAAAAAGTGTACCTGCGCAGGAGAGCGCAAAACCGAACCGCCTCACCCGACCGAATACGAAAGCGGCCAGAACACCGAAGCCCATACCCGCAAACATCCCCAGATACATCCCGAATCTTTCCCCTTTGAAAAACATAAGGCATCCCAGCGCAAAAAGCGGCAGGAGCAGATACGTCCGCCGGAGTGTTGCCCCAAACAACAGAAGCCCCGCCAGAGCAGACCAGCCGTCTTTGGTGAGCATCCGCAGACTTTCGGCAAAGGTCATTCTCCTCAGCTCGTCAACAGCCGCCGGATAGCTTTTCGCCCCTTCTGAAAAGAAATCGAACAATCCTGTAAAACCGCTGTAAAACTGAAACGGTGAACAGAAAATTATAAAAACAAGAACACTATACAGGATGATATTTCCTTTTTTGCCCATAATTAGCAAATAAATCATAAGAAGTGTGAGCCAGACCGGAGCAAAACCGCTGTGCACGTACCATCTGTAATGAAACCAGCAGAAAAGCCCCGCCGCCGCCGACCAGAGCAGAGTTCTCCCCCTGCCCGCCAGATGAATGAACAGAATTATCGTCAGCGGGAAAAACAGGTTCAGCATATCCGTGTCCGGCTGGAATGCAGTGGTTCTCTGAAGATAAGCAAGACACAGCCCTCCGGTTATGCCGCCGCCGATACCCGCCGCAGGCATGCCCAGACGGTACATCAGAATACCGAGGGGAAATACAAACAGGCCGGAAAGAAAGACCGTGAGCAGGCTGGATGCGGTTTCCATATCAAGCCCTGACGCACCTGACAGCTTGCAGATCATAAAGCTTAAAGGGGGAGTGAACGGAAGCGGAGTGCCTGCAGACAGCGGATCTTTGCCGCTGACGAAAGTTCCCGCTGACATCTCCTTCGCATATCTGAGCCATCGGTAGGGGTCGTTAGCCGCCATAATAATGTGCCCCGCCGCCTCGTGGCTTATGCTCTGAGATATATCTATATGCTGACGGTATCGCACCGCAGTATTCAGCACATATACCAGAAGCAGAAGGATGATAAAAAAAAGGACATCCATGGCAAGATGTCCCTTAATTATTCTTCCAATCGATTCTGTATTAAGCCTCCCTTTCTCAAAGGGAGGTCTGGAGGGATTCTCTTTCAATAACAGGGAAATCCACCCTAACCCTCCTTTCCCAAAGTAGGGGATATGAAATCTTTTACGCATTCTCTGCGTAATGTACTTTTATGAATCTGTTCAGCAGCCTTATGCCGAATCCCGTTGCGTATTTGCCGAATATGGGGTGCTCTTCCTCTATGAATGAGGGGCCTGCAATATCAAGGTGTATCCACGGCCAGTTGTCCACAAACTCCTGCAGGAAGAGACCTGCGATGACAGAACCTGCCTCGCCCTTCTGCTTTGCGATGTTGCGCAGATCGGCAATGTCGCTTTTAACCCTTTTCTGATAGGACTCAAGCAGGGGAAGCTCCCAGATGTCCTCGGCAACGTCGTATGAAATGTCGGTGATGTTCTTCGCAAGGAATTTTCTGTTGGAGAAAAGTCCCGCACAATTTTTGCCCAGAGCTATGATACATGCGCCTGTCAGCGTCGCAACGTCGATTATGACCTCGGGGTCGGACTTTGTGGCGGTGTAAAGCGCATCCGCAAGGATAAGCCTGCCCTCTGCGTCCGTGTTGAGTATCTCAACCGTTTTGCCCATTGCGCTGGTGAGGATATCCCCCGGCTTATAGGAGCATGTGCCGATGATGTTCTCAACCATGGGGATATATGTTTTTATGTTTACCTTCATTCCGGTTTCGGCCGCAGTTTTTGTAACTGCATAAACAGCCGCCGCACCCGCCATGTCGGTTTTCATGTCTTCTATTGAACCTGTGGGTTTCAGGTTGTTTCCGCCGGAATCAAAGGTCACCCCTTTGCCCACGAGCGCTACGTGTTTCTCGCTCTGAGGATTTCCGTTGTATTCCAGCATAACCATGCGGGGAGGATTGCTGCTGCCTTTGCCCACCGCATAGACCATGGGGAATTTTTCAGCCAGTTCCGCCATGTCCTCAACAACGGTCACTTTCAGATTTTCAGTTCCGGCTTCCCTTATCTTATCAGCAAATATTGCAGGCGTAAGGTCGGCGGGAGGGGTGTTCACAAGGTCTTTAGCCAGATAGATATTTTCGAACTGGGTGTTCAGCCCTGCGGCGTTGTCGTCCATACTGCGTTTAAGCTTGGCGTATGAAGTGATCACCTCAACCTCGTCAAACTGCCATCCCTTCTCTTTCTTATATGCATCATAGCTGTACTGGCCGAAGAAAAATCCGTCCAGAAATGCCGCAGTGTACTGGGGATCCTTCTTGTCCATGTATACGTCTTCGAAGGCTATCATGGAAAAGGAGGATATCCTGTCCTTTTTCAGCAGTTTAGAATATGCAGAACCCAGCTCCATGTAATATCTGAGTTCCTGAGGATCTTTGGAGATGTTCACCAGATATATTTTTTTCAGCTTGCGGCCTATCTCGACATAGAAAGAGGTGAACTCCTTCTCATCATAAGAGAAATAGTCCGAGCCGATCATTTCGTTGATGGAATCCTCTATCTTTTTTCCCGTCAGTGACTTCAGGGGGCGCATATTGCGGTACACAGGAATCAGTATCGCATCCTTTTTGGAATTAAGCGCCGTTTTCTTCCTACAGGATATTTTCATGTCAACTACCTCTGGAGCATTTTATATTTCAGCTATTAAGCCGCTTTTTCCGCATAAATTCAAGCATAATCAGTACTGATAAAATTTTTTTTAAATTCCCCATTGACACACCCATATAAAACTGATATTGTTCGTTTCCCTTGACGCGGGGTAGAGCAGCTTGGTAGCTCGTCGGGCTCATAACCCGAAGGTCGTTGGTTCAAATCCAGCCCCCGCAACCAAAAAAATATAGCCCACCTTCTGGTGGGCTTTTTTGTTTTACCTATGTTTCTGCGTGGGGTATTTTTATGTCCGACATGCTCTTCTATATAATGATGGTTCTGGCTATGGTAAGCTGGGGCGAATCATGGGTCTCAGCCAAAGCGGTCGCAGGTTCAGCCAACACAGACATCCTTATGTTCTACCGCTTCCTCCTTACCTTTATAAGCTACATTCCGGTGGTCATTTTCATGAAAGAAACCTTCAGGATCAATCTGAAGGGGCTAGGGTTCACATTTCTGTGCTCAATGGTAATGATAGTTTATAACGAAATGTTCTTCACGGGTCTCAGATACGGCCTTGCAAGCATAGGCGGTCTTCTTGTGACAACCCTTATACCTGTCATGACCTTTCTGATAGTCAGCGTGGCAAACCGCAAAATTCCCGCCGGAAAGGATATTTTCGGACTGGTTCTGGGTATGTGCGGCGCAATGATAATCATGAAGATATGGAATGCTGACATCGATACGCTGTTTTCAAGCGGCAATATATTTTTCCTTGCGGCTTCGGTTGTCTGGGGATTTGTGACCTATCTCGGCGGATATGTGAGAAAATACACTACAGTGCTGACCAACGGATTTTACATGTATCTCTTCTGCACACTCATTGCAGGAGCGCTGGTACTGATCAAAGGCAGCAGCACGGCTGTTCCCCACACGTTCATGTTCTGGGGCAACATGGTGCTTCTGTCCGTGGCGGCAACAACATTCGGAACAACCCTTTTCTTTCTTGCGGCAACACGCCTTGGCTCACAAAAAACCAGCTCGTTCGTTTATCTTGTTCCTGTGAACGCACTGGTGATGAGCTGGCTGTTTCTCGGAGAGGAGATACACCTAAACACAATAGCAGGCGGTCTGCTGGCCTTCTGCGCAATCTATATCATCAACAAAAAGCCTAAACCAACCCTTTAACGGCTTTATAAAGGTGGATGTAGGCATCCGCTGATTTTTTCCAGCCGAAATCCTTTGCCATGGCACGTTTGCGCATGGCTTCTATATGTTTCGGGCGGTCGTAGTAGGTGCTGACTGCCCAGCCTATGGTATTGAAAAGTGCTTCCGCACTGATGGCCTCAAACTTAAATCCCGTTCCGCCGCCGGTTGACTCGTCATAGTTATCCACAGTATCGTCAAGCCCTCCGGTTGCACGGACAACAGGCAGAGTGCCGTATGCCAGACTGTACATCTGGTTCAGCCCGCAGGGTTCATAGAGAGACGGCATCACAAAGAAATCACTGCCCGCCTCCACAATATGCGCCAGTTCCTCGCTGTAGCCGATGAAAGCACCGACCCCGCCCGGATATCTGGCCGGAAGAGCGCTAAAAAACTCCTCGTATTCCTGTTCGCCTGAACCCACCACCACAAACTGGCAGACCATTTCGTTCATGGCACGCACACAGGCATCACGCAGAAGGTAAAGCCCCTTCTGGTCTGCAAACCTGCCTACGAAACCGAACAGAGCGATCTTCTCATCCTGTATCAGGCCGAACCTCTTCTGGAGTTCCAGCTTATTTTTCGTTTTATTTTCAAGTCTTTTCACATCAAACTGATAAGGTATATAGGTGTCCTTTGCAGGATTCCACACGCCGGTATCGATTCCGTTGAGTATCCCCGCAAGGTCGCTTCCCCTTGCATTCAGAAGCTCATGGAGCCCTGACGAGCCTATTGGCCCCCGGATCTCTTTCGCATAGGTGGGGCTGACGGTGGTTATCTTGTCCGCAAAGGCAAGCCCGCCTTTCAACAGGTTAACCGCTCCGAAGTTCTCAAACGCTCCTGCGTTGAAATCATCCTTAGCTATTCCCGCATATTCCATGAACTCAGTTCCGAATATCCCCTGATAGCCTATGTTATGTATGGTGATTATGCTTTTGGTATCCGCAAAGAAAGGGTCGCCCAGACGCTTTATATAATAAGGAACGAGAGACGTCTGCCAGTCGTTAACATGGGCTATGTCCGGTCTGAAATTCAGGTCTTTTGCAACCTGCAGAGCCGCCCGGCTGAGGAACGAGAAACGGAACGGGTTGTCGCCGTATTCCCCTGCCTTTGTGTGATATATCCCAGTGCGGTTAAAGTATTTATCGAACTCAAGGAAATAGAAGTCCACACCGTCAAGAACAGTGTGGTGCAGGGCATAGAACTCTTCGCAGTTGCCCATATGCACACAGCATCCGCCTGTTACAAGCTTTATTCCGTATTTTTCCCTGTTTATGGATGAATAGAGAGGGGAAACGACAATGACCTTGTTGCTGTCGGCCAGTGCCGCAGGAAGCGCACCGCTGACATCGCCCAGCCCGCCTGTTTTCGAAAAGGGTGCGGCTTCGCTGGTTACAAATAATATGTTAAATCCTGACATAGATATACCTCACACCCTATTGTACATTGGGCATGAGGCCATGTCCAATGATTATAAGACGAATCTGACCCCTATCACCGCCAGAATGAATGCGCCGAAGTATTCCGCATAGTGGCCGACATAGCCTCTGCTGCGTTTTCCGATGAACACGCCCAGAAAACTCATAAGGGCACAAACTATACCTATCACGCAGGATGCCCAGATTATACCGCCGTCCCACAGAGCAAGGGATATTCCTGCTCCCAGAGCGTCCATGCTGGTGGCAAGAGAGAGCATCAGAAGTGCAACGCCCACAGTTGGATCGCTAAGATAGACCTTACATTCCTTGTTCTTCCATGCCTCACGGAACATATGGAACGCAACATAGAAGAGGAACGCCGCCGCCAGATATTTTATGTTTCCGGTATACTTCATAAGAAGTCTGCCTGCGTAGGCTCCCGCCACAGGCATAATGAACTGGAAGAAGCCGAAAGCAGCGCCCAGTCTCATATAATTTGCTGGCTTATTATATTTCATACCGACGCATATGCACACGCAGAATGCATCGATGCTCATGGCAAGTGCTATCCCCAGAATGTCGTAGAAAGTAATCATGGTTCACCGTGTTGTTTCGTTAGGATGGAATAATATAGATAAACACTGAAAATTACAAGGCTGTAAAAATATCCGCTGTCAGCCTCTGACAAGCCCCTCACGGGTAAGATACATTATCTGTGCGCCCATTTTGTTCACAAACTCAAAGTCATGGGAGACTATAAGCATGCTCTTGTCGATGGATGCAAGAATGGATGCCAGCTGATTGACCGATTTTTCGTCCAGCCCCGCCGAAGGCTCGTCCAGAAGGAGGATATCGGGCTTCATCACCAGCACGGAAGCCAGTGTCACCAGTTTCTTTTCGCCGCCGGACAGATGCAGGGTTATCCTGTCACGCAGATGGGAGATTCCAAGCTCGTTCAGCATTGCCTCCGCCTGAGCCTCTGCCTCTGCGGGCTTCATCCTGCTGTTCAGCAGACCGAAAGCCACCTCCTCTATCACGGTAGGGGCGATTATCTGGTCGTCGCTGTCCTGAAAAACAAAGCCTATATGTCCTCTGGCCTTGCGGAAATCCTCTTCGGTGACAAGCTTATGGTGAAATATCTCAACTGTGCCCGACCTGACCCTGCAAAGTCCCACGATGGACTTTAACAGCGTCGTTTTACCCGCTCCGTTGTGCCCCATGACTGCTATCTTGTCCTTATGTCCGACGCTCAGCGTCACGTTTTCAAAAAGCACTTCGCCGTTTCTGGCAAGACTCAAATCTCTCAGGGTTATGGAACAGCTCATCGGGTCACTCCGTATGTAAGAAAAATCTGAAACACCAGCAGCGCCGCCGCCGCAACGTCCGCCGGAAAGAACGGGCGGAAGTTGAACGGATAGAGCCTGCCCGCAAATCCCCGCATCTTCATCGCCTCGGTCAGGGCATTCGCCCTGTCCATACTGCGCACCAGAAGCATACCCAGAAGATAGGCGAGGGTGCGGTAGGTGAATCTGTCGGTTCGGGGCTTGAAGTTGCGTATTCTGAGTGAAGTCCGCATCTTTTCGTATTCGTTTCCGATTATTTCGATGTATTTCACCGCAAAAAACAGCAGAACCGTGAATTTATGAGGAAGTTTCAGCGTATAAAAACCGTAGTAGAAATCAGTTGCGTTCATTCCGCAGAACATGGCGGCGGTGACGCAGACTATCAGGTTGTACCTGATGAATATCAGAATTGCGTGCGCAGAATCCTGCCCGAATATGTAAACCGTTGCGCTGATGAAGATTATCATAAGATTCAGCTTCGCTATGCGGAGGGCGTATTTCGGCAGACAGTTCCACCGCAGAGCCATGATCCCCGCCGCAAAAACGGCATCGAAGGGAGTTATGCTCTGTTTAAAGGCGATCACGAAAGAATATATGACGGCGCACAATATGCCTGCCGCAGGGGAAAATCTCATCTCTTCCTTACGAGCACTGCTATTCCGAATATTCCCAGAATATAGCCTATGCCTGCGATTATCTTATCAAGTCTGCTCTTTCCCTTGTCCATCTCAGCCTTAAGCTCCGCAGTCTGCTTCGAAAGCTCCTCACGGATCATCTGCCTGAGCTGTGTGTTGTCAGCAGGTGCGGCGGGTTCGTCCTCCGCTTTCACTTCGGAGGTCTCAGCGGCGGTTATCTTCTCTTCGCCCCTGTGTCCGGCTCCGGCATCAACGATGATGGTCATTTCGGCAGGTGTTTTTCCCGCCTGAAAGAACTCACCCTTTTTGTCCAGCCTGCCCTCGGCAAATACTTTGCCGTCAGAGCCTATGACCTGAAAAGCGCACTCCTGACAGGGCGAGCCGTCGGCGAAATATGCGTTTATGGAAAGGGTGTCGTTCTCCGCAAAGCCAAGGATGTTCAGCTTGTGGGCACTCGCATTAGACGTCAGCCCAATCAATAACATCGCAGCCAAAAGAATTTTAGTTTTCATGGTTTTTACTCAAAAAGTCGGGATAGACCTTGTTTAAAAAATTAAATAAATACATCGAAACCAGCCCCTCTGTCACAACCACGGGGATGTTCATCAGGAAAATAGCTTTTGCTGTATCATACAGCCTGCTGCCGCTGAATGCAAGAACGGCGGAGAGCAGAGCCGCAGACAAAAGCACGGGTACTGCACCCGTAAGATAGTAAAGCAGCCATCTCATTCTGCCGGAGCTTTTCGAACCGAGCGCAAACAGAAAATATCCCGCCAGTGCGGGGAGAGCCATCACCAGAACGTTTGTTCCCAGCGTGGTGAATCCTCCGAACTGAAAAAGAAGCGCCTGAAGCACCAGAGCGATGAGTATCGCAGGAAAGGCGCAGAACCCCAGAACCGCCCCCACCAGTCCGTTCAGCACAAGGTGGACGCTGGCAGGCCCCACGGGAATGTGGATGAAAGAGCCAACAAAAAACAGGCTGGACATAAGAGCCGTTCTGGCCATCATGTCCGCCTTCATCCTGTAAAATCCGTATACTGTTAAAACGGCTCCTGCCGTTCCCGTGGCAACAAGCACAGGAACGGACAGTACGCCTTCGGAGATATGCATAGATTACTTACCGTATGTTTTTACCCAGATAAGAGCACCAAGCTCAACAGGGTATTGTTTTCCGTCTTTTTTCAGCTTCACATCATCCTCGATGAGTGCCGCAAAACCCCACCATCCGGTGAAAGGCATGGCATAGGTGAACACACCGTTTCCGTCGGCCTTCACCACCTGAGTGATATGAGTGCCTGTGGGAGCTTTAACCTTTGAGCCTGCGTTGTAATACTCAACCTCAACTTCAGCATAGGGAACCGCCTTGCCCTTGTAAAGCACCTTTCCGGTGAAAACGTTGCCGGTGTAAAGCCCGTAGGGGCGAGTCAGCGGAACTATCTCGGCCTTAAGTCCGACCGGGGTGTCCCAGCCCTCTTCCATGCCGAAACCGTTCACAACCGTTTTTGTTATATGCTGAATGAACACTGATTCCGCAGGTTCGAAGTAGTAGTCAGGTGTCACCACAAAAATATGGTCGCCGGGCTTTTTCATCTGATATGAGAACTCCCATGCGGATTTCCCCGATCTTTTAACCTGCTTTATGCCGCCCATGAGATTCTCTTTTTTACCGTTCAGATAGAGATCAACCGCCTTGGGCTTCACCATCTCCATCATGGGACCCTGCTCAAAGGGGTGTGTGAAGAACATATCGAACTTGATGTTTCTGTTCTGCTGTGTGGCCGCATCTGTGTTCGGCATCAGAACCTGAAAGTGTGCATGAGCGCAAAACGCTGTCAGCACAAGCATTAGTGTGAGAATTTTTTTCATAATACCCTCCGTTATTCTGAAATCAATGACGGATAGTAGCACAGAATAAGTAATAATAAAACACAAAAAGTATTACGTTCTTATTTTTTCGAACTTTTTATGATATACAGTTTTCGATGATATAATATATCAGACAAATATCAAGGGTTATCAGCATGAAGGGACGCACGCTTTCAATTATTTCTCTGGGTATCCTGACAGCATTTTCATCTGCATATGCAACTCTGCCGAAGTATGCGGACGTTGCGGCTGTCATCAAAAAACCTGTTGACGATGCGCCTGTGGTTTTTCAGGGCTACATAATCAGAAAACTGGACAGCAGTACCTTTGTTTTCTCCGACGGAACAGCGGACATTAAGATTCAGGTGGACAGAGAGGTCTATCCGGATGTGAAGGTCGATCCGATGGTTCGGGTCGAGATTCGGGGCGAAGTTGAAAAAGACGAAATTGACGAGGTTGAGATCGACGTCGGCGGAATGACCGTTCTCGGAGAATAAAAAGGCGGGAGCGAAAACCCCCGCCATATGTTTTAAGTCATTCTGAATGCGATACTTCGACTCTGCCTCAGTATGACGATTATACGCCCAGATATGCTTCTTTGATGTGGGGATCTTTCAAAAGTTCCTGAGCCGTTCCCTCGATAACTATCTGCCCCTGCTCCATAACGTATGCCCTGTCGCTGATTGCCAGCGAGTTCATAACGTCCTGCTCAACAAGAACAATCGTTGTGCCGTATTCAACGGCGATTCTCTTCACCGCAGCAAAGATATCCTTTTTAAGAACCGGAGCCAGACCAAGAGAAGGCTCGTCGAACATCATTACCTTCGGGCTGGACATTATGCCCCTGCCGATGGCAACCATCTGCTGTTCGCCGCCTGAAAGGGTTCCCGCAAGCTGTTTGCCACGCTCTGCGAGTCTGGGAAAAAGCTTATGCACGTCCTCCAGATTCTTTTTGAAATCCTTCTGAGCATGTTTGCTGAATGCCCCCATCTCAAGGTTCTCATAAACCGTCATAAGGCTGAACAGTCTTCTGCCTTCGGGCACATGGACAAGTCCCCGCTCAACTATCTCATCGGCGGGAAGCTGAGTTATGTTCTCGCCGTTGAAGGTTATTGTTCCTGCTGTGGGGCGGATAAGACCGGACATGGCTTTCAGCAGACTTGATTTTCCTGCGCCGTTTGCTCCGATGATACTCACCACCTCGCCCGCCTCCACACGCATGGAGACGTCGAAAAGAACGCCTATCTCGCCGTATCCGGCACTAAGATTCTCAATGGCTATTAGCGACATATTCATCCCCCAGATAGGCTTTGATAACCTCTTCCTCGGCAACCACCTTGTGAGGGTCGCCCTCGGCTATCTTTTTACCGAAATTGATAACGTAGACCTTTTCAGACAGGTTCATAATGGCCTGCATGATGTGCTCGACAATGATGATCGACACGCCCACGGAGTTTATCTTGCGGATAACGGGAAGCATCTCCGAAACCTCCGAAGGGCGGAGACCCGCCATAACCTCGTCAAGAAGCAGAAGTTTTGGCTCCGTGGCCAGTGCTCTGGCCAGTTCCAGCCTCTTGCGCTCGGGCAGGGTAAGGTTTTTCGCCGGAATATCCTTCTTGTCATAAAGGTCGATGAGCTTAAGAACCTCCATAGCCTTCTCTTCGGCTTTGTCCAGCAGGTTGGTCTTCGCAAATGCACCCACTGTGGTGTTATAGAGCACCGTCTTGTTTGCAAAGGGTTTTACCACCTGAAAGGTTCTGGTTACGCCCAGTTTGCATATATCATAGGGCTTTTTGCCCGCTATTTCTGTTCCGTTGAATTTTATGCTGCCCTTTGTGGGAACGTGTGAACCCGCAATACAGCTGAACAGGGTGGTTTTTCCAGCACCGTTGGGGCCGATGATACCGACTATCTGGCCTTCGTGCACTTCCATGTCCACACTGTTCACGGCTGTCAGGCCGCCGAACTGTTTTGTTACGTTTTTAACTTCCAAAAGTGCCATGCTTATGCCCTCCCTCTGTTCTCAATGCGGTCGAAAAGAGCCTTGAGCCACTTGGAAACAGGCTCCACAAGACCACGGGGCTGATAGCGCATTACGATGATAAGCACCAGACCGAAGATGATAAGGTGAAGACCGGGCAGTGTGTCGCCCAGATATATTCTGGTAAGCTCGCCAACGGGACGAAGCAGAAACGCTCCGAGCACAGGGCCAAGAATTGTGCTTCTGCCGCCGATAAGGGCTATAAAGGCTATTTCATATGACATATCCAGTCCCATGATGGATTTCGGATAGAAATAGAGCACCAGCTGAGCGTAGAAAGTCCCGCCCAGAGCTGTCAGGAAACAGCTGATTGCCATTGCGATGAGCTTATATTTTGAAACTTTGATACCCAGAGCTTCCGCCGCTTCCGGCTCTTCACCGCCAGCCGCCAGATAGTAGCCCACTTTGGAGCGCATCATGAAGAAGGTCAGTATCAGAACCAGAACAAGCATCGTCAGGATTATATAGTAGTAAGGCACCTTACTGAGGAACTGGAAATCCACAAAAGAGTTGCCCACAAGGTTGATAAGCAGACCTTTGGGGCCTCTTATCTCGAAAGGGCCTATCTTTTCAAGGTTTTCCACAAGCACCCTGAGACCTTCGGCAAAGGCTATGGTTGCCAGTGCGAAATACGCACCCCGCAGTTTCAGAGTGGGAATACCTATCAGAAGCCCGAAGAACACAGCCACTATACCGCCCGCTATCATACCGATCCACGGGCTGATGTTGTATGTCAGGTAGAGAAGCGTTGAAGTGTATGCTCCCAGACCCACAAAGGCAGAGTGACCCAGAGGCAGAACCCCTGCGAAACCGCCTACAAAGTTCCATGAAGAAGTCAGATACGCATAAAAGAAAATAAGGATGAATATCTGAAGCATAACAGGGCTTTTGATGAATATCGGCAGAGCGTAGAGCACTGCGAGCACAAGAGCCGCAAAAACTTTATGTGTTGTTGATACGTTGCTTAGAAATTTCATTGGTCAGCCCCCTTAATAGTCCTGTTTGAGGCCGAAAAGACCCGATGGTTTAACAAACAGAACCACGAGGAAGAATGCGTAGATAAGCATTTCCGTCCAGGTGGCCGCCATGAACTGCGCACCCACTGTCTCGATGATTCCGATGATTATTCCGCCCAGAATCGCTCCGGGGATACTTCCCAGTCCCCCGAGAACCACGATAACGAACGCTTTGATGTCAAAAGGCACACCGACTGTAGGGTAAACATAATAGAAGGGAACAAGAACACATGCCGCAACACCGCAGCAGGCGCATCCCATTCCGAATACCACGTTGTAAATCCGGCTCTGCTTGATGCCCATAAGGGTTGCCGCCTCTCTGTCCAGACTGGTGGCTCTGACCGCCTTGCCCATTCTGGAGTGTTTGAGGAACCAGTAGAGATATGCACCCAGAAGCAGTGTCAGCCCCAGCCCGATCAGCTTTGCCAGAGGGAAATACATCTCTGCGATCTCAACCATCTTTCCCGTTACGGAAGTTTCAGCCACACGGAACTCGGCACCGAAAACCAGCAGTGCGAGGTTATCCAGAACATACCAGATACCCGTTGTTACAATGATGACAGTGATAGGCTCTCTGACATGCTTCTCAGCCTCAAAGATGGGTTTGATGACTATTTTCTGCATATAATAACCGAAGAAATAGAGCATAGGAACCACAACGAAAAGCGCCAGATAGGGGTTGAACCCTGTCAGCTTAATAAACCAGTATGCAGCAAACATCCCCACCATGAGGATTGAGCCGTGAGCAAAGTTTACCACCTTCATCACCCCGAAGATCAGGGTAAGCCCCACCGCAGTGAGCCCGTATATCGAGCCCATGAGTATGCCGTTGATGACGGATTCTATATAGCCGATCATAATAATAACTCCCTTTTAAAGAGTGGCCGGAAGCCTGAACCTCCGGCCTTTATCTTTCTGAGAAATCCCAATGTACGAACAGATAACCAAAGAATGAGATAGCCACGTCACTTCGTTCCTCGCTATGACGTCACTGCGAGCGCAGCGTGGCAGTCTCAACCGGTAAGCCTGCTGTACTTTTTTCTAAATACAATGCACAGACTGCTGTGCTTTAATTATTTACCAGGCTGGGGAAATACCACTTTGTATCCGGCTCTTCTGACGTTCTTGGGCCAAACGGAGATTCTGTCCATTTTGCCGTCTTTGCCGGTTCTGACCTGAACAACAACAAGGCTTGCGTTCTTGTTCTGTCCCGTCTGGTCGAACTGGATGCTGTCATAAGCCAGCAGACCTGTTTTGCCGCCTTTCAGGTTTGTTGCAGCCAGAGCCGCACGCAGAGCGTTGGGGTCTGTTGATTTTGCTCTTTCAAGAACATCCTTGATAAGATACATAGCTGCATAAGCATCAACCGCTTCACCTGTCAGGTTGTAGCCGTAGAGTTTTTTGAACTTGTCGTTGGTCTCTTTAAGGCCGGGTCTGTTAAGGTCTGTTTCCCACTCAACGATATCGAACAGGTATTCAGCGTTTTTGCCGACAGCTTCAAGATATGAAGGATCTGCGTGGCCGCCGCCTGATGTTACGATGGCTTTAACGTTGACCTTAAGGTCTGTCATTGTTTTTGTAAGGAGGATAGCATCCGCCGCATTGGAGGTCATGAAGACCACGTCGGGGTTGGATCTTTTAAGTTTCAGCACAACGGGAGTCAGGTCGCTTGCTGTGCTGGGATAGGGTTCGTCAAGAACTACCTGATAGCCGGCAGCTTTTGCAAGTCCGCGCCATTTTTCTGCAAAACCTGTTCCCCAGTCGCCGTTTTCATAAACGAAAGCAACTTTTTTGATGGGGGTTTTAAACTCTTTCTGCATGTCGGCGAGGAAACGGAACTGGTCACGTGTCCACCATGAATCTTTCGCAGCGATACGGAATACGTTTTTGAATCCTCTCTCTGTTATGGTGTCGCGAACGGAAACTTCAACAACGAAAGGAATGCCGTATCTCTCTGCAACCTGAGTTGCGGGATATGTTACGGATGAGTTCCAAGCACCGGTAAGGATGCTTACTTTCTCTGTGTTGATGAAACGTTCTGTCTCTGTAACACCTGTTGTGGGGTCGCCTTTGCTGTCAGCAAAAAGAAGCTTCAGCTTTGCGCCGCCCAGAGCCTTGATACCGCCGGCTTTGTTGATCTCGTCAACAGCCATTTCTCTTGCCTGTTTGCCCTGAATGCCCACAGAGGCAGAGGGACCGGACAGGGGAAGTATGTTACCGATTTTTACAACTTTTTCTGCAGCGTAAGCGGAAAAAGATGCTGTTCCCATTGCCAGAACTATGGCAGGAACTATGAATTTCTTCAGATTCATAAAATACCCTCCTTATTGTTCACTGCCGTTAGGCAGAGAGCTTCATTTAGTATTGCTATTTTGCCGTCATCCTGAGGTCTTCGCCGAAGGATCTCAGTTCAGAGATTCTTTGCAAAGCTCAGAATGACAAATATTTACTTGCTGAGGACCTTGCGCACTGCGCTCTCGAAAATGCCCATAGCCTGCTCAAACTGTGCATCCGTCAGCACCACAGGAGGGAGCATACGGATAACGTTGCCGAATATGCCTGCTCCGATAAGAAGCAGACCCTCTTTGCGGCACTCTTCGATGATTGCGGTTACACTGTATTTGTCGGGTTCCTTTGTTGCTGTGTCTTTGATGAACTCGATGCCTATCATGCTGCCCAGATTGCGGATGTCGCCGATAACAGGGAAGTCGGCCTGAAGTTTTCCGACTCTTGCTACGATCTTTTCGCCGAGATCGGCGGATTTGTCAGCCAGCTTATTATCTTCCATGTATTTGATGGTGGCCAGTGCAGCCCTGCATGCAACGGGGTTACCGCCGTAGGTTCCTCCGATACGTCCTGCGCCCACAGAATCCATAACCTCTTTGCGGCCGACGACTGCGGAAAGGGGCATACCCGATGCGATTGACTTCGCCATTGTGATCAGGTCAGCGGACACATCGTAGTGCTCCATTGCAAACATCCTGCCCGTACGGCAGAAACCAGTCTGCACTTCGTCGGCAATAAGCAGGATGCCGTGTTTGTCGCAAAGCTCTCTGAGGCCTTTCATGTATTCTTTGGGAGTAACGTTGAAGCCGCCCTCGCCCTGAACAGGTTCAATGATGATGGCCGCTATGTGAGAGGGATCGACCTCTGCGGCGAAAAATCTTTCGAAATAGTCAAGATAAGCTTTGACAGCGTCCTCTTTGCCGACGTGGAGCTGGCCTCTGTAGAGGTTGGGGAAGGGAACTTTGTATATTTCGGGAGCGTAGGGGCCGAAACCGTATTTGTAGGGTTTAACCTTGCTCGTGAGAGACATTGTCAGCAGAGTACGGCCGTGGAAACCTGATTCGAAGCACACGATGCCCTGTCTGCCTGTGTAGGCTCTGGCTATTTTCACTGCGTTCTCAACAGCCTCTGCGCCGCTGTTAACCAGCATCGCTTTCTTGTCGAAGCTGCCGGGAGCTATTTCGGTAAGCTTTTTGGAAAGCTCAACGTATGAATCGTACATGGAAACCATGAAACATGAGTGGAGCAGATTTTCAGCCTGCTCCTTTATGGCGTCAACAACGGGTTCCGGGCAGTGCCCCGCTGTGGTGACACCGATCCCTGCATAAAAATCTATGTAGCGGTTGCCGTCGATGTCTTCAATGACAGCACCCTTGGCCTGTTTGATGAAGATCGGCACCGATGCGGAAATTCCCGATGCAACATACGCTTCCTTTTTCAGAAGCAGTTCTTTAGTCTTTTCACTTTGAGGTGCAGATATCTGCGCCAGTTCATCGCCTTTCAGCATAGCTATCCTCCGGGGATTTGATGTTATTTACCACTTTAAAGCAACAGCTGTGCCACATAACAAACCACTGATAAACAAGACCTTTGCTTTTTAACCAACATGGATGTCAATTTTTATTGAAGAGAGCGTCAACAATTATTGACCCTCCCATCCGCTGATAATCGAAAATTGACAAAAAAAGCCCCGCACAATGTACGGGGCAAGGAGCACGGGTTGACTCGTGCGTTATGAGTTGCTCTTTTATAGTCTATAAAATCTTTTTTGCAGTATCTACGTTCCGGCTTTTCAGCCGTTAACGCATCAGTTTCTGTTTATCATCACCATTTTGATGCTTAGCATATCTTCCATTGCGAACTTAACGCCCTCACGGCCGAGACCTGAAAGTTTGTTTCCGCCATAGGGAAGGTGGTCAACTCTGTAGGTGGCTGTGTCGTTTATCATTACGCCGCCCACTTCAAGGTCTTCCACCGCTTCGAGTATCTTGTTGATATCTTTAGTGTACACACCAGCCTGAAGGCCGAAGTCGGAATGGTTGACACGCTGGATAACCTCGCTGAAATCATCGTAAGCAACGATTGAAACAACGGGAGCAAACGTCTCCATGCACATAACTTTCATGTCTTCGGTAACGTTCGTGAGCACAGTGGGTTCGAAAACGTTGCCGACGACTTTTCCGCCTGCGGCAAGAACTGCGCCCTGAGCCACAGCCTCCTGAACCCATTCATCGATACGCTTAAGCTCTTTTCCGTCGATCATGGGGCCAACGTCGCATTTGGGATCCATAGGGTCGCCTACAACGAGAGCCTTTGTCTTCTCAACGAATACCTTTGAGAACTCATCGGCTATAGCTCTGTTCACATATATCCTCTGGAGTGAGATACATACCTGACCTGAGTTTGAGAATGCGCTTACAACGCATCTTGCAGCGGCTTTTTCAACATCCGCATCGGCTTCGATGATGGTTGCGGAGTTGTTGCCAAGTTCAAGAGTGACCTTTTTTATGCCAGCTTTTTTGATTATCTGATCGCCCACGCCGGGTGAACCGGTAAAAGTGATCTTTTTGCATTTGGGGCTCGCCACGATGGTGTCGCCCACTGTTCCGCCGGAGCCTATAACAACATTAAGAACGCCTGCGGGAAGCCCTGCCTCTTCCATTATCTCCGCAAGGATGATTGAAGACAAAGGCGTGCTGGATGCGGGTTTCAGAACCACAGTGTTACCTGTTGCGATTGCGGGTGCAACCTTGTGAGCAACGAGGTTCAGAGGGAAGTTGAAAGGAGTGATGGCTCCTATAACGCCCAGAGGCTCTTTTATGTAGTAGCCCACACGGTTTTCACCGAATGCGCTGGCATCCACAGGAATGGTTTCACCATGCACTCTTTTTGCCTCTTCAGCGGCAAATTTGAAGGTTTCCGCACTGCGGTAGACCTCGTTCATGGAGAATTTCCATGCTTTTCCTGCTTCTTTTGATATGATCTCGGCAATCTCCTCTTTTCTTCTGAGGATAATGTCGGATGTTTTTTCAAGTATTTCCGATCTCTTGTGCGCAGGGCATTTTCTGAAGGTTTTGAAAGCCTCTTCAGCAATGTCTATGGCTCTCTGCGTCTCTTTTTCATCGGCAACGGGAACTGCGGCGAAGACTTCGTTATTGTATTTGTTCTTCACCTCCAGCGTCTTGGCCGACTCGACCCATTCCCCTCCGATCAAGGTTTTATACTGCTTCATCGCTCACCTCGTGAAATCTTATGGGCTTAGCGGACGCAAGAACAGTGCCAGAAAATACTATGGATTTAGACGGATTATCGGCAGTTATGGTTGACGGGGGTCAACTTTTGTTGACCACGTTGATTGACACACAAAAGAGACTCTTCGCATCGCTCAGAGTGACTTCCCTGTCATTCTGAACGGAGTGAAGAATCTCTGCGTAAAGAATTCTATCTTCCCCGCTTCTGGATACGCTTGTTAAGAGCCTGTTTTGAGATACCCAGAAGTTTTGCCGCCTGCGACTGGTTATTGTTGGCGGATTTCATAGCCGATGTAACTGCATACTGGGTTATCTCCTCCAGAGTGGGGAAATGACCGAATATCTGCTCCAGAGGCTCGCCGGAGATTATCTGAACCGTCTGCTCACGGGTCAGCTCACCCAGACGCTCCGCAATGAACCTGTCCTCCATGATGTCACCACTGCATCTTGCAACCGCATCATAGATATAGGTTTTAAGCTCTCTGATGTTTCCGGGGAAATCATGTGCCATCAGCATACGCATCGCCTGCGGGCTGAACACCGGAACGGGCTTGCCCATCCCAATGGCGGCTTCCTCCGCAAGATATTCAGTCAGAAGCGGAATATCCTCTTTGCGCTCACGCAGGGAGGGCAGTTTTATAAGATGGGTGCTGAGTCTGTAGTAAAGGTCACGGCGGAAGCTTCCCCCCGTGATCGTCATTGCGTTCAGGTCTTTATTGGTGGCGGCCACTATCCTCGCCTGACACTGTTTCGGTTTGTCCGAACCCAGCGGATAATATATCCGCTCCTGCATCAGCCGGAGCAGTTTTACCTGAGACGTTTCGTTCAGATCGCCTATCTCATCCAGAAAGATGGTTCCGCCCGCCGCACGCTCCACAAGCCCCGGACGGTTGCTATCCGCCCCTGTGTATGCGCCCTTGGCGTGACCGAAAAGGGTGTCGGAGAAGAGTGAGTCGTCAAGACCCGAAACATCCACAGCCACAAACTCGCCTTTAAGCCCGCTGGAATCATGGATGGCTTTGGCAACAAGTTCCTTTCCCGCTCCCGTTTCTCCCAGAACCAGCACAGGCTGGCCGCTTTTGGCTATGGATTCTATGTAATGAAAGATCCCTTCCATGGTACTGTTCTGAGTCACCATGCTCTTGAAATTTTCAGGATTCTTAAGTCCGGTCTCCACTCCTATCCGCTTTAGCGACAGAAGCTCCGAGCGGAGCGAGCCTATCTCGCTGGCGTTTCTGAGTGCCGAGCCGAACGTGCTCATGCTGATGGGTTTTACCAGATAGTCGTGTGCGCCCAGTTTAAGGCATTGCACTGCTGTTTCAAGGTCGCTGTTTGCAGTGCAGATTATCACCGGAACATGGGGCATCTGAGCCTTTATCTCTTTCAGAACCTCTTTTCCGCTCTTTTTCGGCATGTTCAGATCGAGAAAAACAACGGGAGCGTCAAGCTGTTCAAGGGTTTCCAGAACATTCCTGCTGTCGTCCAATATGGTTATGTCCTTAAGTCCCATTGACTCAAGGAGAAATTTATATGCGTGCAGTTCCTCTTTCTCGTCGTCAACAATAAGTATCGATGGATTAAGACCTGTCAGATCAAACAATTTTCAGTCCTCTTTTGCTATCTTCGGCAGAGTTATTGTGAACACGGCTCCGTGTTCATAGTTCTGGGCTGTCAGTGTTCCCTGCATTTCGCTCTCGATTATCATTCGGGACATATACAGACCGATTCCCGTGCCTGATGCATAGGTCTTTGTTGAAAAATACGGATTGAATATCTTCGGCATGATGTGCGCCGCAATCTTACATCCGGTATCCTTCACCTTTATAATAACATTGCTGTCGTCATGTTCAATAACTATATAAACGTCCTTCGGTTCGTCGCTTTCCTGATTTTTCTCCATGATGGCATCCCGTGCGTTTGCCAGCAGGTTCAGCACCACATGCACGAACTCGCTCCGGCAGCCGCTGACAACCAGAGGATATTTCTCCTGCGGGCGGATTATGGTCAGTTCTATGCCGCAATCTTTATAGTTAGGCGAAATAAGGCGTGCCGCACTCTCAATACCCTCGATGGAGTCGAAAGGCTCCTTGCTTTTTGATGGTTTGAAGAAGTGCCGGAAGTCGTCAATAGTCTTCGACATGAACTGAATCTGGCTGTCGGCTCCGCTCACCACCTTGTCAACAAACTCCCTGCTCACCATATTGTTATAGTAAGCCGACTGAACACTTGCGATATAGGTTGAAAGGATGTTCAGAGGCTGACGCCACTGGTGGGCTATGGCTCCCACCATCTCGCCCATTGCGGCCATCTTCTGCGCCTGTCTCAGCTGCTGCTCGGCGTTGACACGCTTTGATATATCTCTGATGCTCAAAAGAATAAGCTGTTCGTTGTTCAGTCTGAGCTTTTTTAGGCTCACTTCGGCGGGAAACTCAGTTCCGTCGCTGCGCAGGAAGTTCCAGTTAAAAAACTGCTGTTCGCCCTTTTCGGCCTCAGATATTATTTTCAGTGCTTTTTCATGACTGCGCACCCCGTCCGGCTGATGTGCGGGGGACAGATCGAGCATATTGTTGCCCAGAATTCCGTAGTGGCTCAGTCCGAAAAGCTCGTTTGCCTTCTCATTGCAGTCAACGAATATCATGCTTTTCAGAACCATTATGGCATCGTTGGCCACGTTGAAAAGGGTCTGATAGTGGGTTTCCAGCTCTTTCCTGCGGGTAATGTTCCACTTAAGGTCTTCGTTCATGCCGGAGATCTGCACCTGCTGTTTCTGCATAGCATTGACAAACCTGCGGTTATACAGATAGAGAACCAGTGCGCTCCCACCCACTCCGAACATGGTAACAACCACCAAAATCCCCAGCACCTTGAGCACCGATTCTGTAGCCAGAAGCATCGACGCACGACCGGAAAGTTCATAGGCGTTGGCACGGGTCATAGTTGTGCAAAGATACCAGTCAACGTTCTCAACCTTCTGATAAGCAAGGATGTATTCCTTACCGTTCTGAGCGTATGAAAAAGAGCCGGACTCCTTGCCCTTCATAACTTTAAGAATATTCTCAAGGCTGGGATCGGCATCCTGAACCTTCTGCCGCATAAGCAGATTTTTGTCAGGGTGCATGATTATGGTTCCGCCCTGCCCCACAACGAAAGTATAGCCGCCTCTGGCTGCCCTTGCGTTGACAACGTTTTTCATAAGCATATCGAGGTTGGTATCTGCGCTGAGAACCCCTTTGATTTGACGTCCGGATGTGATGGGCATAGATAATGCAATGACCATCTGTTTGGTGGTCATATCTATGTAAGGATATGAAAATCCTATGGTTTCCGTCTTCTGCGCACGCATGTACCAAGGGCGGATTCTTGGGTCGTATCCCTGCGGGGGTATCCACTCCGCACCGTCAATCATCTTGCCGTCGGCAAGACCTATGTAAACATCGCTGAAATCCCCGGCCTCCATGGTCATTTTCAGAATATTCATGGTCTGAACCATGTTGTCTTCCGGTTCTGATCCCAGAGATTTTGCCGCAGAGCTCAGGATCTTTATCTGCTGCTGAACCCACATGCTGGTGGTTGCGGCGGCCTGTGCGGCGATATTCTGCTGATGGTTCATGACTGTGCGGTCGATTATCACCCTTGTGCTGTGATATGTCACACCGATAAGGCTTAATATCCCCACAAGAAGCAGGGTCATGGTTATTAACGAATTTTTTACTTTGAATGTCATCTCGGCCCCGTTCGGGTCGTATATTTTACCGAGCAGAACATGCAAAGGGCGTGCCAGTTTCTTCAGCAAAGACCACCCTTGTTTATAAATCTTGACATTTTTATTTTAATAAACCTACTCTCATAAGCGGAGTATATATGAAAACACTGATATTTTTTCTGACTGTATTTACTGCCTTTCCGGCTTTAGCTTTCGATAACGACACGGCTGGAACATCAGGCGATGTTCTGCGTATTCTTCTGCCTGCCGCCGCATATTCGGCAACGGTTGTAAACAACGATAAGGAGGGCGCGAAGGAGTTTCTGAAATCTTTTTCAGCCAATATCGCCGCAACCTATTCCCTGAAAGAGTTTATAAAAAAGGACAGACCGGACGGCTCCGGCGACGATTCCTTCCCTTCCGGCCATGCTTCCATGGCTTTCCAGGCGGCGTCTTTCCTTCAGGAGCGATACGGCAGGATGTACGGCATGCCCGCTTATGCTCTGGCCGCATACACCTCATGGACAAGGCTCGCCGTTGACGAACACGACATCGAAGACGTTTCAGTGGGTGCGGCACTGGGTATCGCATCGGGACTTATATTCACATCACCGTCAGGTAAGGCCGTGCTTTTTCCGCTCATCGGCAGGCACACTTTCGGCCTGAGCTTCTCAGCCCGCTGGTGATTATTTGAAAAGGCTGAAGTAGTCCACCCTTTCAAAAACTTCCAGCTTGCCTCCGGCCGTAGCATTACGAATTTTTCCGCCGGCACGTTCGAAGAACTTGCCCGCTTTGGCATATCCCTGCTCCATTCTGTCCACCATCGGGTCGTGCCATCTCTTGCCCTTGCCGAAGTAGTCCGGATGGAAGTGGTTGGGGTCGTCCCCAGTTGAGGTTATCTTAAGCCCCTCAACCTCCGCCTCCTGCGGAATGATGTAGTGGTGGTCGAAACCTATGAGATAAAGCTCACGGATTCCAAAGTAGTAAGCCAGCTGCATACATACATATGTAACCGAACCGCCGGTGAACACCTGACGTGCGGCATTTGTTGAAAAATAGGGGAAATCGGGGTAGTTGTCATATCTCATACGGACGTTCAGCCAGTTTGTGCAGTCGTCGGGTTTCAGACAGTAGCGCAGGTAGTTTCCGAACCATTTCTGGGTTCCTTTCAGCCTGTTTATCTCGTCCGCCCTGTCCTCCGCCACAAAGTTGTCCTCGACGACATAGTGAGTAGGCAGAAATCCCATCTTCTCATAGTTCAGATATATGCTGTTAACGCCGATAGTTACTTCATCTTTCAAAAGTGTCAGATCAAGTTTGTTAAGACTGGGGCCGTTGCCTATAAGGAAAGCCCTTTTGCCCTTGTGTGCGTTCTGATATTTCAGAATATTGCGGTGGTTCTCTGTGAGACCTATTCCCCTTCCGGCCATCTTGTATCCGAAGGTCTCCACCATAAGATCCATTGCGGGCGAGTCATACTTGTCCTTATAGGGTCTGGTGTAGCCGTCGATAAGTTTTGAGCGCAGCTTTCTGTAGGCTCTGTAGGGAAGGGAATTTTTAATCAGTTCTTTCATTTGCCACCTGCAATTTCCTTATATATCTTCTCATAGTTAGCCGCCATAACATCCTCTGCAAAATATTTTTCTACAAAGGGACGGCAGTTGGGTTCTATCGTTTTTATTTCTGCTCTGTTTTCGCAGAGATATTTTATCTTATCTGAAAGTCCTTTGACATCATACGGATCGAACAGCCAGCCAGTCCGGCCTTCAATGACCATTTCAGGGATTCCGCCGGTTTTTGCCCCCAGAACGGGAGTTCCGCAGGCAAAGCTTTCCAGAACTGTGTTGGGCAGATTGTCCACAATTGAAGGGATACAGAACACGTCCGCACAGCTGTAATATCTGCTGAGGGCTTCGGTTCCTGTCACGGAACCTTTCAGCACCAGTCTGGGGTCACGTTTGTCGGTCTTTGCCACACTGCCCACCACAACCGCCTGAAGATCAAGTTCGGGAACCAGTTTCAAAGCCTCTATGACAGCGTCAACGTTCTTGCGTTTCCATGCGCCTGTTCCCGCCAGAAACAGCAGTGTGAATTTATCAGGATCGATGCCGACATATTCGCAGGCTTCCGCCTTGTCCACATGGATAAGTGAGCCGAGCGGGATGCCGTTGTTCACCTTAACAGCCTTTTTGCGCCCCTTGAGCACAGCATCGGCAAGGTCTGTAAGCCACTGCGAAGGGGGAGTGAAAACTATCTTCGCATCTTTAGCCCCTGCGATGTCCTCTGGGTTATAAAGGTGTCTGCGCCACGGCTCAACAGGGCAATAGGTGACCTCTTCGCCGTCCAGAGCGGTTATTTTGTAGTTATATTTATACAGTGCGAACTGATCGTGCATCGTCCACACCACCGGAAACTCGGAAGCAAGCAGAGCTATCTGTTTCTGGGTGAAATAGCAGTTGTGCAGATGGATGACATCCGGCCTGAACTGTCTGGCCTGTCTCAGAAAAACAGAAAAGATGAGATTCCTGTTTATCTCGGTACGGGTATATTTTGCGGCAAGACGGGCGAGTTTATACACAATTTTTTTCGGGAGCGAATAGCTTCTGCCAAGATGCCACGGGCGTATCCCCGTGTTTTTGTACAGCGAATAGTCGTTCTTCTGCTTTTCGAAAACATACATGACCTCGTGGGTCTTTGCCGCCGCAGCGGCGAGACGGAATGCGGCTATTGACGCACCGCAGCCGTAGTCGTTCTCGCTGTATATTATGAGTTTCAACCGAAATACCTCTTATAGTATTTTTCAAAGATGTGCCTGATGCCCCGATAGCTCTTCATTTTTGCACGGACATCTGTATATGGCGTTTTGAAGTACACGTCAAGGGTCTCCATCAGTTCCGTTGCAACTTTCTTTTCTCCCTCGTGCCAGCGGCGGGCAATGTCGCCCCTCTCCTTCTCTGCATCGTGCCAGCGGGAGAATTTCTCGGCCTCGGCTTTTTCGTGGTCGTGCCAGCGGTGAACGGTTGCCAGATCATCTTTCAGGTTAGCCCTTATGGTGCTGAAATTTTCTATTCCTTCTCTGAGAAACGTCCGGCTGAAAACCAGACCTTGCAGATATGACATTATATATGAATAGTTTGAACTCGCATCAACAGCTTTTGCGGTTTCCGACGGTCTGAAAACCGCCTCGGCCTTTTCGTTGGCAGTGAGTGTTTCGAAACCGCATAAAGCCAGAATCGCAGTCAGCGAAGTTTTGTTGAAGTTATACATGTGCGCATGGATAACATATTCGAGGAAATCGAAATTGTAAGTGGCAATATTGCCTATGTTGCATAACCCCGGCACTTCGATATAGAGAAGCCCCTGCGGGTTAAGGAGTTTTTTTACTTTAGAAAGTTCATCTTTCAGGTCGATGAAATGCTCGAAAACGTGGCTGAGAATTATAAGATCGAACCTGCCGCCCTGCTCAAGCATGGTGTTCAGGTCACCGTAGACAATGTTGATGCCCGATCTGCGGCATTCCTCTATGCAGTCGGTGCTGTATTCCGTGCCCGATGCATGAACCGTAATCCCCTCTTTGGCCGCTTCGGCAACAACCTCGGTCAGAACGTTTCCGGTTCCTGCTCCTATCTCAAGCACCGATATCTCTTTAACATCAGCCAGAAACGGGCGCACCATGCGGAATATCTTGCTGCCCTGCCACAGTCTGAAGAGTGCCTGCTGTTCATGGACGTGGAGATGTCCGTAGTTAAGTATATGATAGAATTTGTCGTAGTATTCTGGGAGTGATTCCGCACAGATTCGGGGCGAGGTTACCACCAGTCCGCAATCCCTGCATATCAGCGAGCCGAATGGCAGACCGAAACGGTCTATCTCGGCTATTTTTTCAAGGGATTCTGAACCGCACTGGCAGGCAGAAACCTTTTCGGTCTTTATTTTCCCGCTGCGGACATGTTCAAGAAACAGCAGACGCTGCTGTTCGGCGTTTTCGTTAAGCTTTCTGGGGATCCTGTCTTTTTCAAGAAGAATTTCACGAAACTGAGGAAAGTTGATGTCACTCATATGTCTCCCATTTCTGTCCGACAGTAACAAATCCGAAAACCCTCTCCTGCGGCAGAACGCAGAAGCCGCCGTTGAGCTGTCTGTAGAGGAACTCCCGTCCGTCAACAACGGCGATAACGGAAATATAATCCGCCGGGTTGAACACACAGGGTACCCTTAATCTACCTTTTACCACATTATTTGCGTTATCAAAATGGAATTTTGAGGTGTCCGTGTTAAAGGCGGTGACAAGGGTTCCCTCCGCAGTATACAGCGGGATTCCTATTATCAGGTTCTTCGGTTCGAAATGCAGACGGAATGAGAACTCGAAAATCATGTCCTCGCCCAGCCTGTACTGTTCTTTATCCCAGAAATGGGTAACGTCGCTGATTTTTCCTTCATTGTGGAAAATGTCGCCATAGAAGGGACGAACCGGCTCGGCCGTGCCCTTCTGCTCCTGACTGCTCAGATAAAGCTCTATCCCCTCGTCGGTGTTGCCGTTGAAAACAGCCTCTCCGTTGCGGATGACCATCACCTTGTCGCAGAACATTTTGACATCGTTCATTGAGTGGGAAACGAATATCACCGACATCCGCTCCCGCATGGAATTTATCTTTGAGAGGCACTTCTGACGGAAAACAAAATCCCCCACCGCAAGCACCTCGTCCAGAATCAGAATATCGGGATCAACAGAGGTGGCGATGCCGAACCCCAGACGGGATTTCATGCCGCTGCTGTAGGTTTTCACAGGCTGATTGATGTGCTCTTTCAACTCCGCAAAGGCTATGACCTCGTCCGATTTTGCTTTGAGAATATCTCCGGTGAACCCGTTTATCTTAAGGTTCAGGATGATGTTCTCCATTCCGGTCAGCTCTGGCTTAAGGCCTGAGGTAACCTCCAGAATGGCCGCCACCCTGCCCCGCTTGTGCACTGTGCCGTATGTGGGCTGAATGACACCCGCTATTATCTTAAGCAGTGTTGATTTGCCGTGGCCGTTGCGGCCGATGATCCCCAGAGTCTCGCCCCGTTTCAGTTCCAGCGAAACGCCTTTCAGCGCATGAAACTCTTTATGCTTCGGTTTTCCTGTGGGGCTGAAAACCTCCAGAACCCTGTCGAAAGGTTTTGCATAGAGCCTGTAGACTTTGCCGATGTTCTCCGCACGGACAACAGTTACCCTGCTCACTACAGCACCTCCGCAAAATGGGGGCGCAGTTTCTTAAAGGTGACAACACCGATGAGCAGAAAAATGAGCGCAAAGAACAGGAAGAACAAAAGCGCATTTATATCCGCAAAGAACCATTTATTATAGATGAAGGTATTTCTATAACCTTCAACGATATACACCATGGGATTGATATAAAGGAACACTCTGTATTTTTCAGGAACGGAGGAAACCTGCCAGAAGATGGGGGTTATCCAGAATCCCGTCTGGAGGATCACGCTGACAACCTGACTCATGTCCTTGGTGAAAACACGGATAGCTCCTGTGAACCATCCGAGACCGAGGGTTATCAGAAATATACAGAACAGATAGAACGGAAGCTGGAGCCAGTAGACGGTGGGGTAATACCCTTTATAAATAGCTATAGCCGCTATGATAAGCAGAAAAATAAGATGCAGAAAGAAAGACGAAATTATTTTGACCAGAGGCAGGATACTCACACGGAAGTCAACCTTTTTCACCAGATGCCTGTTGTTCACAACAGCGTTCATTCCGCCGTTGACGCAGTCAGCAAAATATACCCACGGGGCATAGCCGCAGACAAGATAGAGCAGGAACGGCACATGGTCGCTGCCAATCCGCTTGAAGCCCACGGAAAAAACCAGCCAGATGGTGGCAACGAACAGGAGAGGGCGGAAAAGCGCCCAGAGCAGACCCAGATATGACCCCAGATACTGCTGGCGGAAATCGTCCACCGAAAGCGCAAGCACAAGCGCCCGCTCTTTGTAGATATTCTGAATAAATTCCAGAGAACCCCTGATTATGCTTAACAAATAAAACCCCGTCAGCCCAGAAACCTTTCGGCAAATGAGCCGTAATCGTCTATGTAAAAATCGGAAATTTTTCTCAAACGTTCGCCGTTGTAGCCGCAGAATATCAGTCCGCTGGCTCTTGCGGCATCATGATCCGCTGTGGAATCACCTATCATGACCACTTTTGCAGGGTCATAGCAGTTTTCGGCGATGATGTCCGCCACCAGCCTGTCCTTGGGCGCAGGTGAACCGTAAATTGAGCCGAAAAACTGAGTAAGTCCCTGACATTGGCAGATATATCTCAGCTCGTTCTGCTCTGTGCCCGATGCGACGTGCATGGGGACTCTGCCGCTGTATTCTTTAATGAAATCAAGTGTTTCGTCTATTATATACTTAGGACTGGTCAGCTCCGCCAGCATCAGCTTCGAATACCTTTCGGCATACTCGCTGACACCTTCGTCGGTTATGCTTTGTCCCAGAATATTCTCAAACATATGGCGTATCTTGACAAATCTGGATATACCGCCGTTCTCCCTGTGGAAAGCCAGAAGTTTTCCGACGGAAACCTCGTCGAACTCCGCAAAAAGAAGCTCAAATCCTCTGTCTTTAACAGGCATGGAATCCAGCACCACACCGTCGAAATCGAAAATTATGCTCTGTATCATGCTGTCTCGCCCACCACTGTGCAGGGCAATCCGTCACCTTGGTCAACCCGCAGAGGCAATATAATAAGTCTGCTTATTTTATAAATATCAGGATCGTCCAGTTTCATATCCTCAAGGAGTATCAGCGGGCTTTCAGGATTCAGAAAAGCCCTGTGCGCCTTTCTGCCCTCCATCCTGTCCTGAAAAGAGGAAACCGAAAGGGTATCCATTCCGAACAGTCTGACAGACCTGTATTTTTTCCGTATATAGTCCGCCACCGATTCGTGGAAACCGAAGTTTTTATCCGCCATGTTTTCGTCTGAACGGTCAAAACCCGTGCGGACGATGATGCAGTCATATCCTTTGTCTTCGATGGTGTCGAGCTTGCCAAGCAGTTCATCATTTATAACATAGCCCGCAGGCTCAACGCACACGAAAAGAGGCTTTTCAAAGAACCAGAAATCCGCACCGTAAGAGCTGATGTCCTGCCCGTCTGCAAAGAAATGCAGGGGCATGTCCAGATGGGTTCCCGTGTGCAGACTCATGCTCAGACGAGTATTGTTGGCAGTGTCGCCCTTTGCCATGTCGGAAGTGCGCTCAAGCTCAACCTGTTTTTTTCCGCCGTATGCGGGGGTTTCAGAATTTATTGTGTGGGAAAGAAAGATACGCTTAATCGCCGTGCTCCCTCTCGTGTATCTCACGGATACAGTCAAGAATCCCCTGTCCCATATCTATGAACGGGTTGGGTACAAGTTTTTTACAGACGCTGGGATGGAACGAATAGGGCGTGAGCTTATAGTGGTGGTCGTTCACCTCTTTGTTCAGCACAATCTCCACATCGTTGCCCAGAATCTCTTTTATCATTACGAACAGATCCACCCTCGGCATCCGCTCGATGCCCGTCAGGATTATGTGTCCGTTGGAGAATTTTTCATCCTCAATGATATCCACCGACATTGTGGCGGCATCCTGTGCGTGGATGTACTCCCGAACCTCCTGCCCGTCCCTGTCGTGGACTATCTTCTTCTCGGTTATTGCGCTTTTCAGCACCGAATAGAGATAGTTGTTGCCGTATGCCCTCTCGCCGTATACCGAACCGTAGCGGATGATGGTAAATTTCAGTCCGAACGCTCTGTAATATTCCTCGGTGAGTTTTTCCGATGCCAGTTTGCTGACACCGTAAAACGAGCCTCTGTCGCTGAGAGCGTAAGCGCTTGATGCGTAAATATATCTTTTGATATTTTTATTTTTGCTGGCTTCCAGAATGTTCAGGTTGCCCATTATGTTGGACTCGATGGTCTCAACGGGGTGCGCAACAGCCATATCCAGATTTGCCATGCCGGCAAAGTTGTAGACATAGGACACATCAGAAGTGATAAGCTGACTTACCGCATGCCTGTCCATAATATCACACTGAACAAATTCGCATGCTTCCGGAAGATATTCGCTCTTTCTGATATCAGCCGCAGTGACCCTGTAGCCCCTTTTCAGAAGCTCCTCCACCACATAACATCCCAGAAACCCCGCCCCTCCGAAAACAATAACCTTTTCATTCATTGGAGAAAACCTCGTTCTTAAGTTTCTGCCCCGTAAGGAAGCGCACCGCCTCCTGAACGGATTCAACCTCCATATCGGTGCGGCTGGCCGTTGTGGCTGCGCCCATGTGGCAGGTGAATATCATGTTCTCCAGTTCAAGAAGCTTGCCTTTGTACGGTTCGTCCACGAAAACATCTGCCGCAGAACCGGCTATCACACCGTTTTTCAGCGCATCGTACAGATCATCCTCGTTCACAATTCCGCCTCTGGCGGTGTTTATCAGAAATGCATGTTTCTGCATCATGGAAAACTCTTTTGCCGTTATAAAGTTTCTTGTGTCCTTTTTCAGCGGCAGATTAATACTCACTATGTCGCTGTTTCTGAGCACCGTCTCTTTATCCGTATAGGTTATGCGCTCGTTGCGCCCGAAGATTATATCGGGGTTGATGTCGTGCGCCAGAATTTTAACGTTGAAGCCTGAAAGCATATGCGCAAGGCTCTTGCCTATGCGTCCCATGCCGAATATGCCCACTGTGCGGCTGTGGAGCAGAAGCCCCATGTGCCTTGCCCAGCCGCCTTTGCGCATGAGCTTGTCCGATTCGGTTATCTTTCTCGCCAGATCGAGCATCATGCCCACGCAGAGTTCCGCAACAGCCGTTGTGGGTGCTTCGGGGGTGTATGCCACCTGTACGCCGTATTTTCTGCAAAGCTCAAAATCCACACCGTCAAGCCCCACTCCAACACGGGAGATGAGTTTAAGGTTCGGCGCATTTTTGAAGACTTCCTCGGTTATGTTCTCTGTACCCGCAACCAGAACCACTGCATCCCTGATGTCCTCTGCCAGTTCGGCGGAGGTCAGCTTGCGGCCTCTTGAGTTCAGACGGTATTCTATCCCGTTGTCCTCAAGGAGCTTTTTAGGCACGGGAGACGTTTCGAAAAAAGGATGGGTGGAGATGAATACCTTCATTATTTATGCCTTCCCATCTCTTCACGGGCCTTCTGCCCCAGAAACAGAAAATCGAGGCTGAATGCGAGAAATGTATATCCGAGATCTATCTTCTCTTTCAGTTTGTCATAATCCGGCTGGATAACATGGAAACCCAGAGGAAAGTTAGCCGCCTTACAAGCCTTTTCAACGGCAAGGAGGGCTTCCTTAACTTCGGGACGGTCATACTCACCCGGCACGTTCATTGAGCCTGAAAGGTCATAGGGACCGACTATTATGCCGTCTATTCCGGGTGTCGTGATGATGTCGTTTATGTTGCGCACAGAATCAATATGCTCCACCTGAGCTATTATTACCGCTTCATCGTTGAGCCAGCCTTTGTATTCGTCGAACCCGATGCCGTATTTCTGAGCACGGGCGAGACCAACGCCCCTTTTGCCTATGGGCGGATATTTCGCATAGCGCACTGCCTGTTCTGCGTCCTCACGGCTGTTCACCATGGGAACGATGATTCCGTCAGCTCCAGCGTCCATAACACGCTTAATGACCACCTCTTCGTTCTTACCAACTCTGACAAGGGCTTTCATGCCCGCCGCCTGAATGTGGCCGATGAGGTTCTGCGCCGCCGCAAGCTCTATCACGCTGTGTTCCATATCTATTGTCAGCCACTCGAATCCGGCGGAAGCCATTATCTCAACCACCGACTGGTGGCCGATGGTGACCCATGAACCGAGTGTGAGTTCGTTGTTTTGCAGTTTCTTTTTAAGAGACATTCTTTACTCCGTTATACCTTGCGGAGATGCTCCGCAGATAAGATTCATTCAGCGATATGTATTTTTTGCCCCTGCCCTCGCCGTATGCGAAGAGGGACTCCATTAATTCATCATGTCCGTTCTGATATTGTACATAATTTCTGTCACGGAAAAAAGAGGGATGTGCGTCCACCACCTTTTGCATCAGCCCGTCATACTGAACAGTGCTGTTATGTTTCCAGAACATGCTGTCGGCGGGGCTTCTGCCGTTTGCCCCCAGAACATAAATCTCATCGGCAAATGCGGATGCGGCGGGGAGCATAAGATAGGTCAGGATGTTATCCGTTGACCTTGCCGATAGATCATCCGCCGAGGGGAAGTTCCAATCAGCACTGCGGCCTATGCCAATTATTCTGTCGGTCAGCTGAGGATAATGCGCCAGCATCAGGGCTACCATGTTCTCAGGGATCATCACATACACATCGTATTTTTCAACAGCCTTGAGCACGTCTTTGCGGAAGTTTTCGGAATATTCATTCCAGCTGAAATGGTAGACCGGATCCGCAAAACAGAGAATATCCGGCTTAAGCCATTCGAGAAAAACGTCGTTTTTCACCACGCTGTTGCATATGACCTTAACCATATCCCTTGTCTCTGGGTGCTTTTCGTAATCTGAAAAGGACTCTCCCGTCAGAAAACAGCAGGCCTGCCTTTTCCCGTGGAGTTTTTTTGACAACGCTTCAAAATTCTTTGCTGAGAGTTCCTTGTGGTTCTTCTGCGAAAAACCGCCGTAGAGATAGCTCCATGCGGTGCACTCTTCCGTTGAGTAAAAATTTTCATCGGTCACAGCGCATTTATGCAGTCTGAAAAAATTGATGAAGATAAGCCGCCAGTCGGCAATAAGGTAATAGTCCGCACTTCCGGAAACAAACCGGAAGGTGTCCGGCGCATACCATGCGGCCTTTTTGTCAAAATCCGGATCCTTTCCGCCCAGAACCGCTATTGTTCTGACGGTTTCCGGTGTGCCGAAAAGAGTTTTGCACAGCTTGCGGAACAGTCTGAAAAAATACCATGCCATACGGCGCAGGGTCATCACTTATTCCTTTTGGTGTAAAGAAGTTCCGCCAGTTCAAAGTCCTCAGGCTCGTCAATGTCGACAGCTTCCAGCTTGTTCATCTCGAACATGGCGGGTTTAAGCCCTATGCGCTTGTTGCCTGCGGCGGCAAAAGAGGCTTTGCTGAATACGAAAAAGTTGCTGTTCTCCTCGTATACAGGGGGAAGATCCTGTGTGCGCAGAAGTTCTGCGGGGTTGTGGTTAACGGGGCTGCCGTCCGCCCAGTAAAGGCGTGTCTGCAAACGGGTAACCGAGAAGACTGAGTCATATTTATTAAGATTTTCAAAGAAATATTCGATTGCCTTGTCTATTGTCTCCGGGCTGACCAGCGGATTTGTGCTGTGGGTCTGGAGGAAATATTCGCCGTCCAGTTTCGACAGGTCATAGGCTATGATATCGTTCATGGCCACAAAATCACCCTGAATCTCAACGGGTCTGTCGATAACCTGAACACGGTCGAAATTTTTCAGCGCATCATTTTTTATTATTTCGCTGTCGGTGTTTATGACCACCCTGTCGATGTTCCTGCATTTAAGGAGCACGCTCATCACGGCGTGATAGAGCGGCTTCCCGCCGAAATCACGCATATTCTTGTTCTTAACCCTTTCGGAATTGCCTTTCATGGGGAGCAGTGCCGTTACTTTCATATTACCGCCTCGTAATTAGTTAATAAGGGCATTCTGTTTATGGCAGATCGCCGCGTCGCTTCGCTCCTCGCGAAGACAAACAGTCGTCTCTGCGAGGGCTTCAGCCCGTGGCAGTCTTCCACATTCAATCCGCCGATATCTCATAGTCAGATGTTTGTTAATAATCCTGCTTTAAGCTAACTGCAACAGATTTTTATTGATATTTGCCGCCACAGGTGGAATATATACCCATGTGAGGTGAAAAATGGCTATTGTGACCGTTCTGGACGAACTTATAAACGCCTGTGCCGATGAGACCGTAAAAAAATATCTGCTGTCGCTTAAAGATGAAAAATCCGATGCGGTCCGCAGGATACGCTCCTTTTCTCAGCCCACGTTTGAAAGATTTCAGATAACAGACAGCATCTTCGCCATCGAGCAGTCTTTTGACACCAAGGACCGGGAACTCTGCTTTTTCGAATCACACAGGAACTACATCGATATACAGATAATAATTGACGGAAGCGAACAGATGGAACTGTGCCGCATTGAAAAACTGGAGACGGACGTTCCGTTTGATGCGGGAAAGGATCTCATTAAATATAAACTGACAGACAACGCATCAAAACTTGCGTTCTCAGGATTCGACTGCGCAGTATATTTCCCCGCCGATGCCCACCTCTGCGTGGCAAAGCTCGGCGAAACCTCAACTGTTTACAAAACTGTGCTGAAAGTCCCCGCTGACGGAACTTTTCAGGCTATTTTCCCCAACACTTTCGCATAGAAGGATTTTGTCTCTTCGAAGCATCTGTCCCATGAAAAATTTGCGGAATGGGCAAAGCCTCTGGCGATAAGCTCGTCCCTGCGGTCTTTCAGGCTGTCCATGGCCTCGGCATAGCCTTCAGGCGTCATGTTTTTAACCAGTATGCCCGCATCCCCCGCCGCCTCCGGCAGAGAGGAGCAGTCGGACGCAACCACAGGGCATCCACAGCGCATGGCTTCCAGAACAGGCAGTCCGAACCCTTCATAAAGCGAAGGATAGAGCAGGCAGTCCGCCGCAGAAAAAACCTCGCATATCTGCCCGTTTGTCATATATCCGAATATCTTATATCTGTCTTTCAGACAGGTTTTCAGCAGTTCTTTTTCATCATCGGTCACAGGTTTTCCGCCCATCACAAGCAGAAAATGTCCGCTGAGTGCGCATGCCCTTACTGCGGCATCAAAGTTTTTATATCTTCCCCTGTCTCCCAGAAAAACTGCATACTTATCATCTTTCAGCCCGAAAGCCTCAAAAATAGCCTCTTTCGGCTTATCAGAAGGTCTGAAATCCTCGCCTACGCCGTTGTGTACCACAGTGATCTTTGATTCGTCAATTTCAGGAAAAAAACTCAGGAGGTCACGTCTGGTGTTCTCCGAAATGCAGATAACGCCGTCAGCAGCCCGCACCGCATGGCGCTTCTGGGCGGTATGCACAGTCTTTTTAAGCCCCTTGACATAAAGCTCATAGGTCATATCGTGGACAGTGACGATCTTTGCCGAACGGGGCGCATTTATGTCCCTGTAATAGCTGGAATGAAACACCGAAAGCTCTTTCAGCTTCGCCCTCACGTTCAGATATCTTGCGATCTGAAGCGGCAGCCTCCTTTCGTAAAGCATATTGCTCATATGTAGCGCTTCACGGAAGCGGTTTTCGCATGGGCGCTGCTGTTCGATGAAGGTTATTTCGCTGTCCGAATCGGCTATAAAGCGCATGGCAAGCTCCTGCCAGTATCTTGAGATACCGCCGGAACGCTGCAGCCAGAAAACTATGTTGTCATAGTATATGTTCATACTCCGGATACTAGCATATACTGCGAGAGGTGTTAAGTTTTTTTGGCTCTGCGCAGTCTATTGACATGCGGACGGGTTTCGTTTAAATATGGCAGATTAAACTATATTCAGGAATTTCCGTGAAAAACAAAACCATGGTCAAAAAGACCGACTGTGTTCTGGTGGCGGGAGCAACAGGCCTTGTGGGTTCTGCAATTGTCAGAGCTTTGGCCGAGCGGGGCTACACAAACATAGTAGGCACTTATTACAAAAAAACGCCCGCACCTGTTTACAAAAACTACCTTAAAAACTACTCAGAAATGATAAAGAGCGGTCAGCTGAGGATGATCAAGACCGACCTCACCGATCAGAGGCAGACCAAGAACCTTTTCAGCAGGGTTAAGCCGGATTTCGTTTTCAACTCAGCGGCAAGGGTGGGCGGAATATACGCCAACAACACCTTCAGAGCGGAGTTCATATACGAAAACCTCCGCATGCAAAACAATTTGATCCACTACTCATACGAGTTTTCAGTAAAAAAACTCCTGTTTCTGGGCAGCAGCTGCATCTATCCTAAAAATGCGCAACAGCCCATAAACGAAGCACAGCTTCTCACAGGCGAACTGGAATACACCAACGAACCCTATGCGCTGGCAAAGATCGCAGGCATAAGACTCTGCGAAAGCTATTACCTGCAATACGGATGCAACTTCATATCCGTTATGCCCACAAACCTTTACGGCTATAATGACAACTACGACCTGAAAGGTTCACACGTCATCCCCGCACTCATCAGAAAGACCTATCTGGCAAGCCTGCTCGACAAAGGCGACATGAAAACAATAGAGGACAACCTGAAAAACGAATGCGAAGGCACGGATTTTGAAGGCTGTCTGAAAAAAATCGGCATAGAGAAAAAGGACGGCAGAACCGTTCTGAACCTCTGGGGAACCGGAAGCCCCCTGCGTGAGTTCATGCATGTGGACGACATGGCCGATGCATCCTGTTTTCTGATGGAAAACGTTGATGCATGGGATATGGACAACGGCAGCGGAACCTACCGCAACGCACACATAAACATAGGCTCCGGCGACGAGGTCTCCATAAAGGAGCTTTCCCGAATGGTGGCTGAAGTTGTGGGCTATAAAGGCGAACTCCGCTTCAACCCCGAAATGCCCGACGGAACACCCAGAAAACTTCTGGACTGCTCAAGGCTCCACAGCCTCGGGTTCAGACACAGAATCCCCCTGAAAGATGGTCTGGTGTCCGCTTTTAACGATTATCTGAGCCGCACATAATGAATAAAGTGTCAATCGTTACCATTGTTAAGAACGATTCGGCAGGGCTTGAAAAAACAGTTAAAAGCGTTACAGCTCAGACATTTCAGGACTATGAATTCATAATAATCGACGGCGCATCAAACGACGGTACGCCGGACGTCATAAACACATTTAAACAGCACTTCCGGAAAATCATTTCCGAACCGGACAACGGCATTTACGATGCCATGAACAAAGGCATCGCCAGCGCCTCCGGTGAATACATCATCTTCATGAATGCCGGAGACGTTTTCGCATCACCCGAAGTCCTTGAGCTGGTGTTTTCATCTATTAAGGGCAGACCGGATGTGATATACGGCGACTATCTGGTGGACTACGGCTACACGACAAGACTGCTCCACGGCATACCCGCCGAAAAGATATGGCAGGGGATGCTGACATCCCACCAGAGCACACTGGTGCGCACCGAGCTGATGCGGAGCTATCCGTTCGATCTGAATCTAAAAATAGGCGCAGACTTCGGCACCCTGTACAAACTGGCCGTAAAGGGATGCAGATTCCTTTACACCCCCGTAACCATCGCAGTTATAGAGCCGGGGGGCGTTTCCGACAGAAAACGTATTCAGGTTTACAGGGAACATTTGCAGACAGTAAGAAGATATTGCGGATTCAGCCCCAAAATTATAATCTATTATGTGTTCAGAATTGCCGAATCATGGCTGAGACAGAGAGTCAAAAGCATTCTGCCGGAGAAGACCGTCAGAACCGTTATAAAACACAAGGCGGACAAATGATATGAGCCTTAAATACCGAAGCGACATAGACGGACTGCGGACACTGGCCGTTATGCCCGTCCTTTTTTATCACGCCGGAATGACTCTTTTCTCAGGCGGCTACGTCGGCGTGGATATCTTTTTCGTCATATCGGGCTACCTGATAACCTCCATCATAGTAAGAGAGCTGGACGAGGACAGGTTCACCATATCAAACTTTTATGTCAGACGGGTAAAGCGTATCTTCCCTGCTCTCTATTTTCTTCTGGCTTTCACATTTCTGCTGTCTTTTTTCACCCTTATGCCGGTGCATTTTGAAAGTTTCGGCAAAAGCGTTGTTTCAACTGTGCTTTTCGGCTCTAATATACTTTTCTGGCAGGAGAGCGGCTACTTCGACTCTCAGGCCGAGACAAAGCCCCTGCTCCACACCTGGTCGCTGGGGGTTGAGGAACAGTTTTACATCTTTTTCCCCATAATGCTGATGCTGATAGCCAAATACGGCGGCAAAAAATACGTCCGCTATGCGCTGACACTCTTCATAGCGTCTTTTATCCTCTGCGTATGGGGAACGAAGACACACCCCGAAGCGGCTTTCTATCTGATCCCCTACCGCACATGGGAGCTGATGCTCGGAGCCCTCATCGCACTGAAATTCTTCCCTAAGACCGAAAAACCGCTCCACACGAATATAATGTCCGGTACAGGACTGCTTCTGCTCTGCATCAGTATATTCTATTTCTCCCACGACACCAGCTTCCCCGGCTATGCGGCTCTTCTGCCCTGCGTGGGAACGGCACTTATAATAATGTCCGAAGGCAGTTTCGTTAACAGGGTGCTCAGCACAAAACCAGTTGTATGGATAGGGCTTCTGTCTTATTCGCTCTACCTCTGGCACTGGCCTCTGTTCGCCCTGCGCAACTACTGGGGCAATATTGACATCCCCCCTTTCTACAAGTCGAACCTGTTTCTCATCCTGCTAACTTTCGCCTTTGCGGCGTTTTCATATTACATTGTCGAAAAACCCCTGAGGGTCAAAAAGATAGAAAACAGGAAGCTGTTCTTCCGTGCAACCTACGCAGTTATGTTCATCGGCTGTCTGGTGGGCGCATCCGCAATTGTCACCAACGGCATACCCCAGCGTATCCCCGAAGAAGCGGCTAAACTGGCCTACACGCCTAACAGCAAGTTTAAAACAAAAGAGTGCTACGAACTGTCCGAAGATGCCATAAAGGCCGGAAAATACTGCTCCATGGGTGATACGGAGTCGAAACCCGTGTTCGCTCTGTGGGGTGACTCCCACGCACTGGCACTTTCAGACGGACTGGATAAGTTCGCCGGAGACAACAAGGCCTCAGGATTGTTCATGTCCAACTCAGCCTGTCCGCCCCTTCTGGGTCTGGCAGGAACAGACAGGGCGAAGGCCGACCAGTGTATAAAAAGCAATATCGCCATTGCAGACGAAATAGCCGACAACAGAAAGGTTGAGAATGTCGTTCTGGTTTGCAGATGGATGAAATACACCGACTCACCCCAAAAACTGGAAGATTTCCGTGCCGCTCTGGACAGAACACTGGATAAGCTGAAGCACAAAGAGGTCTTTTTTGTTCTGGACAACGCCGAGGCGGATTTCGATGTCCCCCGTGAACTGGCAAAAGATGCACTGCTCAAGGCGTACATCCCGGCCCTAGCCTCAAAACAGCCTATAAATATATCCGCAGGCACTTATGAAACAATGAACTCAAACCTCATCAGCCTGCTGAAAGAATATGAGAACAGAACCAATTTCCACGTTGTTCCTCTGTATCAGGGGCTTTGCGGACCTGACGGATGCATCACCCAATATGACGGCCGTGCGCTGTATTACGACGATGATCACCTTTCGGTATTCGGAGCAGACTATGCAGTCAAAAACGGCGGTGCACTTTTGCTTGAGATGGTGAAATGAGTTTAAAATACCGAAGCGATATAGACGGCCTCAGAACGCTGGCCGTTATGCCCGTTATCTTCTACCATGCCGGAATGACCCTTTTCTCCGGCGGCTATGTTGGCGTTGATATCTTTTTTGTGATATCAGGCTACCTCATAACCTCGATAATCGTTAAGGAACTTGATGCCGGAAATTTCACGATTTCCAACTTCTATGTCAGGCGGGTCAAGCGTATCTTCCCTGCGCTCTATTTCCTTCTGGCGTTCACCTTTATCCTTTCGTTCTTCTCCCTTATGCCGTCCCACTTTGAAAGTTTCGGAAAAAGTATCGTTTCGACGGTGCTTTTCAGCTCAAATATACTCTTCTGGCGTGAAAGCGGCTATTTCGACACTCAGGCGGAGACAAAACCCCTGCTCCACACCTGGTCGCTTGGTGTTGAGGAACAGTTTTATATCTTCTTTCCCGTAATGCTCATGCTTATAGCCAGATACGGCAGTAAAAAATACGTCCGCTATGCGCTGGCGCTCTTCATTGCGTCCTTTATCCTCTGCATCTGGGGAACAAAGACCCATCCCGAAGCGGCATTCTATCTTATCCCTTTCCGCACATGGGAGCTGATGCTCGGTGCGCTCATAGCGCTTAAATTTTTCCCGAGAACTGAAAAACCTCTGTATACGAACATCATGTCCATAGCAGGCATAGCCCTGCTCTCAATAAGTATTTTCACATTCGAAACCGACACGCCCTTTCCAGGCTATGCGGCTCTTCTGCCCTGCGTGGGCACTGCGCTGATAATAATGTCGCAGGGAAGCGTGATCAACAATATCCTCAGCCTGCGTCCTGTGGTGTGGGTGGGGCTTCTGTCCTATTCGCTCTATCTGTGGCACTGGCCGCTCTTCGCACTCAGAAACTACTGGGAGAGCATCCATATCCCCGAGTTCTGGAAGTCCGATGCCTTTCTCATATTCCTTACGTTCGCTTTCGCCTCCTTCTCCTACTACATTGTCGAAAAACCCCTGAGGGTTAAAAAGATTGAGAACAAGAAGGTATTCTTCCGTGCAACTTACGCCGTCATGGCGCTGGGATGCATCCTCGGCGGCTACGTCGCTCTGCATAAAGGTCTTCCCGACAGAATACCGCCTCAGGCGGCGGCATACGCCAAAACAGAGAAGAGCGCATTCGAAACTCCCGAATGTTTCAGCAAGGATGCGTCAAAACTCACCCTTAACGGACTCTGCATCATGGGTGACAAGACAAAAGCACCGTCCTTCATTCTCTGGGGCGATTCCCACGCTCTTGTTCTGGCTGACGGGTTCGATGCCTACGGCAAAGAAAAAGGAATATCAGGCATTCTGGCGGCAAAGGCGGCATGCGCACCCCTGCAGGGTGTGACCCGAACAACGAAACCCGCAACTTTCAGATGCATCGAATATAACGACAGAGTTCTTGAGCTTATACAGCAGTCACCCGTTAAGAACGTTTTGATAAACGCCCGCTGGCAGGACGCCTCTGTGGGCTCGGCTCCCCACTTTTTCATAAAGGACGGCGAAACTGTCAAATCATCTCCCGAGGAGAACCCTAAAGTGTTTGAGAGGGGACTGGAAAGAACCATGCAGAAGCTGGCGGGCAAGAACGTCTATTTTGTAATGGACAGCCCCGACTTTCCCTACGATATCCCGAGAGAGCTTGCGAAGCTCACGGTTCTGCAAAAGTATCTGCCCTCGCTGGCTGAAGACTCCAATGTGGGCATAAAAAAAGACGAATATGAAGAGTCCAACGAAAAAGTCCGTGAAATCGTTGCAAATCTTTCGGAACATTATAAGTTTTCCATAATCGAACTGGCGGACGGGCTTTGTCCCGAAGGCGAGTGCATTGGTGAAAAAGACGGCAAAGCCCTGTACATGGACGACAATCACCTTTCCAGAGCCGGATCTGTCGAAGCCGTCCGCGGGATAGGAACTTTGATATCTAAAATGGCGTCCCAATAATATCTCTTGAAATTGTACAACTAAAGAGTATAAGAGAAATTGTAGGGTAATTTTTACAATCTCAAATCTGCTATATGGTAGGTAAATGAAAGTCAGCGTCATCACCGTTGTGAAGAATAACGAAAGAACCATCAGACAGGCCATTGAGTCGGCCATAGGTCAGCGGAACGTTGACCTCGAATACATTGTCATCGACGGTAAATCAACAGACAAAACCCTCAAAATTATCAAAGAATATAAAAGCAGGATATCTGTCCTCATTTCCGAAAAGGACAAGAACCTGTATCACGCCCTTAACAAGGCGATAAAACTTGCCACAGGCGACATAGTGGCGATCCTTCACTCCGACGACGTATACGCATCCGACCATGTTCTTGCCGATGTAGTTAAGTGCTTTGAAGAAACTGACTGTTCAACGGTTTACGGCGATCTTGCCATCGTTAAGCATGACGAGCCCGACCGCATGGTGAGATACTGGAAAAGCGGCAAATTCAGCAAAAGCAAGCTTTATATGGGCTGGATGCCCCCGCATCCCTCTTTCTTTGTCAAAAGAGAGCTGTATCAGAAATACGGCCTTTTCGATACAAACTTCCGCATCTCTGCGGACTATGACCTCATCCTCCGCATAATGAGCGAAGAGGGCAAGAACTCCTGCTATCTGCCCAAGCTCCTCGTAAAAATGAGAGCGGGCGGAGCAAGCAACAACAGCCCCAAAAACCTCATGAAAAAGATGAACGATGACTACCTTGTGGTTAAAAAACATAAACTGGGCGGACTTTTCACTGTAGTGATGAAAAAAGTGATAAAGATGCATCAGTACATCGTTCTGGACAATATGAGGCTGTGGCGGAAAGAGTCAGTAGGGCTTTTCGGCATCCGCACACTTCCCTCCTGCACGGAGACAGAGTTCACAGTGCCCTCTAGAAGACTTCGCTAGATTATATTCTTAATATCTTCCGGTCTCTTATAGGTTATGGCATACAATATAGCCGTCTTCAGCGGTATGTAATAAAGCGCCGCCGTTGCCGCAGTAAGCATATCTTCAGCAATAGTTCTATCGCTTAGCTGCGACACCAGTATCACCAGAAACACGTTCAGCAGATCATAGGGGACAAAAAGCCCCGTGACCCTTAGCATGTAGGGCAGTGTAAGCAGGAACAGCGCACCGCCTGTAAGAGCGTATGTGCTGAGGGATACTGAATAGAAAGCCGCCGCATAAAACAGCCAGAAAAGAAGCATGGCCGCATAATACAGCCTGCTGGCCGACCTTATCCTGTAAAACAGGAGAACCGCCAGAGTAAGCATATAAAGCAGCAGAGCCGTCCACTCTTCGGCATAAACGATGCCCGCCGCAAAAGCAGTCACAATTGAAATCAGCACGCAGACAGCAATAACGAACAGACTCAGCCTGTATCCGAACAGATCGCCCTTTATGCGCTCTATCCTCTTCTCTATCCTGTTCCGCCTCTCAGGCCCGTTGAACTGTTCTATCATTCTGCGAGGACTGGCAATTTTAAGCACTTTTATTGAGAGCAGGAAAAAATAGAGCAAGAATATACTGATGAGAACCACATACAGCTTGGGATCACGGAAAAATATCAGCGCTGCGGCGGAGAGCACTATCGACATGGTATAGAATATCATAAGTGTCTGAGATGCCGTCAGCTTCAGATCCAGCAGTTTGTGGTGAAGGTGTTCCCTGTCTGCGGTCATAGGGTTCTGGAGGCGGAACGTGCGCCTCAGGATGGCCAGAAACGTATCAAAGAGCGGTATGGATACAAAAAGCGCCGGCATTACCACCGCCATTATCGTGTTGGTTTTAAAGGATGAGGAGAGGGAGATGACAGCGATGTTGAATCCCAGAAAAAGACTGCCCGTGTCGCCCATGAAAACCGTCGCCTTAGGCAGGTTATACCGCAGAAAACCAAGTATCCCTCCCAGAAAAGCGAGACACACTGCATGGTTCATATCCATGGACAGGTGGGACGCAACCATAAGCGAACCGAACGCCATAAACGCCACTCCGCCGGCAAGTCCGTCGACACCGTCGATAAGATTCACCGCATTTGTTACCAGTGCGATCCAGATATAGGTGGAGATAACCATAACGATTCCGTTGTTCATCCACGAAAGCCACGGAAGAGAATACTCAAAACGGGTATCCATCAGAAAGATAACAACCGTTGCCGCGAGCCCCTGAAAAACAAGTTTAACGACAGGTCTGACGTTTCTGCTGTCGTCGTATATTCCTATGAATATTATAAAAAAGTTAGCTAAAGCGTAGTAGGTGTAGAGCGGATCCATCTCGCAGAAGAGCCATACTGAAACGAACACGCCGAGAATTATTCCCAGACCGCCCAGTCTGGGTATCCGGTCGGAATGTATCTTGCGTCCGCCGGGCTCATCGATTATCCCGCATCTGACGGCGATAATGGTGAAAACCGGTACAGTAAGCGTACTAATCAGAAAGGAAAGGAGCAGAATGCTTAAATCGTCCATACCCGCCATCTGGATAATATGAAAAACTTAAACAATGATACAGTCTTATGTTGATTTTGTACAGTTATTTCAGCCTAACTGAAAAAAACTGCGCACTCCGGTGCTCCTCGCAGCATAGCCCATCATGTTGTAAACAAGCTGGGCGGCAGTGAAGTCCGCACTGTGCAGTCCATACATAGGTGCGTATTCCAGAACGTCAAAACCTATGCAGGTGCGCTGTTTAACTATACGTTCGATGAGCCACATGGCCTGATACCATGTAAGACCGCCGGGAACGGGAGTGCCTGTTGCAGGCATTATTGATGAATCCAGAGCGTCTATGTCAAATGTGATAAATACCTTTTCCGGGAACCCGTCCGGCAGGACGAATGCGTCCGTCCCCTGCCTGTGGATGTCCTCTGCGTCCATATAGGGTATTTCGTTATACACCCTAGTCTGGTGTTCCTCCATGCAGTAACTGCGAGTGCCGAGCTGATATATGGGTATACCTTTGTCGATGGTGCGTTTCATCACGCAGGCATGGCTGAATATTGAGCCTTCATAGCTCTCTCTCAGGTCGGCATGGGCATCGAACTGAACAACGCCGAAATCCGTGCCGTATTTCTCTATCAGCGCATCTATCACGCCGTTGGTGACGGTATGTTCGCCGCCGAGCACAACAGGCATCTTGCCGTGGCGCAGGCAGTTAAGCACCGCCTCTTTAATGTTTGCCAGCGATTCTTCGTGTCCGCCGTCACAGTTCACAGCCTCGTGGGTATAGATGCCGTACTGGGCGGGAGTGCTCTTTCCGTCGAAAACCTCAAGCTGACAGGAAGCCGCCAGAATGGCCGCAGGCCCTTCGGCTGTGCCCGAACCGTATGAAACTGATTTTTCATAGGGCACGGGGATAACATGGAAGAGTGCCTCGTCCGGTCTCGACTGGGGAACGTCGTCCCCGTGGAAAGTGATGATCTCGCTCATGACAACCTGCTTTTATAGTCTTCGTAGCCGAATCTGCGCACAACCTCAAAGGATCCTTTTTCAAGGCTGAAAACCGCAAGGTCGGGAAGCTCCACACCGTTGAAGTTGGTATTTTTAACAAAAGAGTACAGAGCCATGTCCGTGAACACTAGCCTGTCCCCTATCTGAGGCTTCTTTCTGAAAGAATAGGTTCCGATGAAGTCCCCCGCAAGGCATGAGATGCAGCCTATTTTGCAGTCAAATTCATATTTGCCTGCCTCAGCCGCTCCCACAAGCACCGGACGGTATGGCATTGCCAGAACATCGGGGAGGTGTGTTTCGGCTGATGAATCCACAACTGCGATGTCCATGCCGTTATGAATCTTATCCAGAACTTTTGTGACGAAAACTCCGGCGTTCAGCACCACAGCCTCGCCCGGCTCCAGATAGACCTGAATATTGTTATATCTTTTGCGGAAATCGATTATCGTTTCACAGAGCAGTTCCACATCGTAGTCCTCACGGGTGATATGGTGTCCGCCGCCGAAGTTTATCCACTTCATCTGCGGGATAAGATGTCCGTAACGCTTTTCAAAGCTTGCCAGAACCCTCGTCAGAACGTCCGAGTTCTGCTCGCACATAGCATGGAAATGCAGACCGCTGATGCCTGTCAGGTCGACACCCTCAAGGTCGTTCGGGTTCACGCCGAAACGGGAACCGGGGAGACAGGGATTGTACAGATCAACCTCAACCTCGGCATGACCTGGGTTTACACGCAGACCGACCTCAATGTTCCTGCCGGATTTTGCGATGGCTCCCCTGTGGGTGTGCCACTGTCCGATTGAGTTGAACACGATATGGTCGCTGAATGATATTGTACGCTCCATCTGCCACTGGGAGAATGCGGGGCTGTAGGTGTGCACCTCACGGCCGAACTCCTCCCTTCCCATCTGCGCCTCTATCGGTCCGCTGGCGCAGACTCCGTGGAGATACTGCGAAATGAGCGGGAAGACCTTCGGCAGAGCGAAGGCCTTCATCGCAAGGAGTATCTTTGCACCCGTGCGCAGCTGAACATAGTTCAGCATTTCGCAGTTTCTGCGTATCACATCCTCACTGATGAGATAGCATGGAGTATCCACTTTATCTGTTATCTCCTGCGGAAAATCCGCAAGAATCTTTTTAGTTTGCTGGCTCATTATTATACAGGAAGCTCGCCGTTAAAGTCCACAACCTGCCAGGGCAGACCGCACTTGTTCAGCTCGTCCATGAAAACGTCGGGGTCGAGCTGTTCAACGTTGTAAACGCCTGCACCCGTCCAGATGCCTTTCAGCATCATCATTGCGCCTATCATGGCGGGAACGCCTGTTGTGTATGAAACAGCCTGCGCCTGAACCTCACGGTAGCATTCGGCATGGTCGCATACGTTGTAGATGTATTTTTTAAATCTTTTGCCGTCCTTTTCGCCGTCAAAGATACAGCCGATTACAGCTTTTCCTGTGTAGTTAGTCCCCAAAGTACCGGGATCGGGAAGAAGAGCTTTCAGGAATTGAAGGGGGATAATCTTGACTCCGTTGTACTCAACTTCGTCGATTCTCGTCATGCCCACGTTCTCAAGAACTTTCAGGTGAGTGATGTAGTTCTGGGAGAATGTCATCCAGAAGCGGATCTGCTTCAGACCTTTAATGTGCTTAACGAGGGATTCCATCTCCTCGTGATAGAGCAGATAGCTCTCTTTAACACCCGCTTCGGGGTAGTCAAAGGGGAAGTGGATGCATTTATCGTCAAGAATGGCGGGAGTTTCAACCCACTGCCCGTTCTTCCAGTGGCGCACAACCTGAGTCACCTCACGGATATTTATCTCAGGGTTAAAGTTCGTTGCAAAAGGATGTCCGTGGTCGCCTGCGTTGCAGTCGAGAATGTCGATTGTCTCAATGCTGTCATAGAGATGCTTCTGTGCATATGCGCAGAAGATGTTCGTTACGCCGGGATCGAAACCGCAGCCGAGAACAGCCATCAGACCTTTCTCTTTGAATCTGTCCTGATATGCCCACTGCCATGAATATTCAAAATGAGCGGTGTCTTTCGGCTCATAGTTCGCCGTGTCCATATAGTTAACGCCTGCCTCAAGACATGCGTCCATTATCGTAAGATCCTGATAGGGAAGGGCAACGTTGAGCACAAGCGCAGGTTTTACCGCATTGATGAGCTGAACCAGCTCAGGCACGTTGTCAGCATCCACGGCATAGGTGCTGACTTTCACGCCGTAGAGGCCTTTGACCTCTTCAGCTATCTGGTCGCATTTTGATTTTGTACGGCTTGCAAGGTGTATATCGGTGAAGACATCGGGGTGCTGTGCGCACTTCTTCACAACAACGTTACCTACTCCGCCGGCTCCGATTATAAGAATTTTTGACATTGTTTTCACTCCTAGTCCTTCTCGAAATATGTATATCCGCGCAGACCCTCTTCGAACCCGTTGAGGATATCCTTGCGTTCCTTTCCGGTGATGAAGCCCTTCTGAACCGCATCCTCGGCTATTTTCTTGAGTCTGTGTTTCATGGCCTTAACGTCGTATTCCACATACGACAGAACATCCGACACGGAATCGCCTTCAAGCTCTCTGACAACCTCATATGAGCCGTCCAGATGAACGTTTATGGACACCACGTTCGTGTCGCCGAACAGGTTGTGCAGGTCGCCCAGCGTCTCCTGATATGCACCCACAAGGAACACGCCGAGATAATACTCCTCGCTCTCCTTCAAATCGTGCAGAAGGATCGCATTCTTGTCGTGGGAGTAGTCGGGAAAGTTGTCTATCTTGCCGTCACAGTCGCAGGTTATGTCCGAAATTATCGCCGGACGCGTGGGAGCCTCGTTCAGCCTGTGGATAGGCATAACGGGGAATATCTGGTTTATCGCCCATACGTCGGGCAGCGACTGGAACAGCGAAAAGTTGCCGTAGTATATGTCGTACAGCAGTTTATCTATGTCCTGCACATCCTTTGGCACATGGGTCATGTGTCTGGCGGTGGAGGATATTTTCATCAGAATATGGCGCACAAGGTTCTCGGCCATGGCACGCTGGCGCAGGGTTATCTGGCCGTGCTTGAAAAGCTGACGGGCCTGATTCCGATAGAAGAGCGCATCGTTGCAGCTCTCCTGAATGCTTCTGGGCGCAACGTCCTTATATGTGGCCAACAGATTGTCTAGCAGATCGTTGCTGCATTTCGGCAGTTCATCCGGAATGGGATGAGGGATGAAGCTGGACACATCCAGAATATTGAACAGCAATACAGAGTAGTAGGCGACAGTTACACGGCCGGACTCGGTAATTATGGTGGGATGGGTTATACCCTTTTTCCCGAGAACGTTCATTATAGATTCTACCACGTCATAGCAGTATTCCTCGACGGAATAGTTGCGGCTGGAGTGATAGTTGGTGTTCGATCCGTCATAGTCAACGGCAAGACCGCCGCCAAAGTCGATGTAGCCCATGGGGGCGCCTTCGTTCACCAGTTCTTCGTATATCCGGCAGGCCTCGAGAGCACCCGCACGGATGTCACGGATGTTGGGAATCTGGGAACCGATGTGGTAGTGCAGAAGTTTCAGGCAGTCGAGTTTGTTCTCCTCTTTCAGCCTGTCCAGAACATCCACCATCTGGCTGACGTTCAGACCGAAAACGCTGTTGTCTCCGCCTGATTCCGACCACTGACCTTCGGCCTGTGTTGAAAGTTTTCCTCTGAGTCCGAGCAGGGGACGAACCTTGAGTTTTTTGGCACGCTCAAGGATAAGGTCGACTTCGCCCGGAACCTCTATAACAAAAAAGCACTGATAGCCCATCTTGACGGCGTTAAGCCCAAGATCGATGAACTCCTCGTCCTTATATCCGTTGCAGATAAGACATGCGTCACGGTTCTGCAGCATGCTGATGGCGGCGATAAGCTCCGGCTTGCTGCCGGCCTCCAGTCCGTGGTTATACTTCCTGCCGAATTCGGCAATGGCTTCGATAACCTGTTCCTGCTGATTCACCTTGATGGGGAACACACCCTTGTATTGCCCCTGATATCCGGTATCTTCGATAACTTTGCGGAAAGTTTCGTGCAGGAGCTTGATCTGGGAACCCAGAATGTTTTCGATACGCAGGATAACGGGCATGCTCATCCCCCGTTCCTCTATCTCCTGAACGATGTCGTACAGACTGATACGGGCATTGTTGCCCTTTCCGAAAGGAGTAACGGTTACATCACCGATGGGATTGATCTGAAAATAATCCGCTCCCCATTTGTTGATGCCGTAAAGCTCTTCGGAATCCTGAATAGTCCAGTTTTTACATTTCTCAGGGTCACGCCACATTGATAAACCCCCGCATTAGTCTTAGGACAGAGAAATCTACGGAAAAACAACTATAATGTCAATATAATTGTACCAACCGGACTGAAAAAATATAAAGATTTATTACATACCTTATCCAAAAATCCAAAAAAAGCAAGAAACGGATAATAATGCGCCTAATTACATTAAGATACTGATAGACAAGAATTTACATTCCGTTTTGACAGCTTTATGACATAAAAAGCACGAGGTTTTTACAAAATTAAACGCCATTTCAGCCAAAATTCCGACTATTTGGCGTTCAAAATTTATACTCCGGTCTGAAGTGTGCAATTTATGCACACTCACTGGCAAATTTTTCAAATGTAAATTTCTGTCAATAAGGTGTATTATTGAATCATGGAAAAAAGAACTGCAAACAAACTTAAAATTCTGATCGCTGCCGCAATGGTACTTAACCTGCTGGTGGTGCTCGCACAAATGTATAACACCGCCGCCACTGTCAAAAGTGCGAAAAATTCTCTGGCTCTGACAGGTTTTGCCGCACTCTCAACTTTCGAAGGCGGACGAAGGGCTATGATGGCTCTGGATCCGGACTATTCGCCCAGATTTAAAGAAATTTTGAAAGACACAACGGACAGCAGCACCATAAGATCACTCTACCTGTTTGACGAAAAGGGCGAAATGCTCCTCAACTCAGGCGACGTTGATCTGCCGAAGGTGGAGCTTTCCAAACGTCTTGTGGTTCAGACCGCTGAAGGTCTTCTGGTCATCAAGCGGATAAACCAGCACCACATGGGCATGGGACGGATGGGGCGCATGCACAATTATGATGGATTCAACACTCCCCAGACAGTAGCTTACGGGGGCGCACTCCTTGACTCATCAGGCCTTGAGAGCATAAAGGCCTCGCAATACGGGTTCCTGACAGGGGTTGTTCTGCTCCAGATTCTTCTGGCCGCAGTGTTTTACTATACAATCAGATTCATGCGCCACAGCACCGAGCAGTCACGTCAGTTGGAACTGGCCGAACGTGAAGCCCAGATGGGAAAAATGTCCCTCGTTATGGCACACGAGCTGAAAAACCCGCTCAGCTCCGTTAAAGGTCTGATAGAGTTTTCGGCAAAAAAGAGCGAGGGAGCCGCAAAGGACATAGCGGAAAGGTGCGTTGACGAGCTTTCACGTCTGGACAGGATTGTGAACGACTTCCTGACCTACGGACGGGACATTTCCATTGAGAAAACCGAAGTCAGCCTCCTTGAACTCACAAAAAAGACTGCCGAACTGCTGACAGCGGATGCGGCGGCAAAGAGTATAACTATTAATGTATCTGGAACCGAAACCCGCATAAAGGCCGACAGCCCTAAGATGATGCAGGTGCTTTTCAACCTTCTGCTGAACGCTGTTCAGGCATCACCGGAGAACACATCCGTCTCGGTGGTGATATCACCCCACAGCCTGACAGTCACCAACAGGATAGCCGGAACTGTACCTGAGACTGAAAAGATTGGCACCCCCTTTTACACCACAAAAACCGTTGGAACAGGACTGGGCATTGCCATTGTAAAAAGAATACTGACCCTCCACGGGTTCGGGCTGAACCTTTCAGCCAAAGATGTGTTTACAGCGGAGATAACTTTCTGATGAAAATACTTATTGTTGATGATGAACAGAACCACAGACTGATGCTGAGACTCCATCTGGAAGATGCCGGGCACTCAACAAGTGAGGCGGCTAACGGTCTTGAAGCGCTCAACATTCTGGACAGTCATACTTTTGATGCGGTGCTTCTGGACATGAAAATGGACATCATGGACGGAATTACCACGCTGGGAATGATGCGCCGCAAAGGCATTGAAACTCCTGTCATAATCATAACCGCTTTTTCAACTGTAAAAACTGCTGTGGAGTCCATGAAGCTGGGTGCGGCGGACTACCTGACAAAACCGGTGGACATTCCCGCACTGATGGAAGCTCTGAAACTCTGCGAACAGGGGAGCACATGCGAATATGCCCCCGCCGACGGATACGTCTTCAACGGTGTCTATTCAGAGACAGGTCTGGGGCACATAATCAGTCAGCTGAAACTTGTGGCTCCCACAGACGCAACTGTGCTTATTCTGGGAGAATCGGGCACGGGCAAGGAACTGGTCGCCCGCTCGGTGCATGACAACTCCAAGCGCAAGGACAAACCCTACCTCGCAATAAACTGTGCCGCCCTGAGCGAGAATATCATAGAAAGCGAACTTTTCGGTCACGTCAAAGGTGCGTTCACCACTGCGGTACGTGACAAGACCGGACTTTTTGAGGCGGCAGACGGCGGAACCCTGTTTCTGGACGAAATAGGCGAGCTTTCGCAGGCGGTTCAGGCAAAACTGCTGAGGGTTCTTCAGGAGGGCACCTTCGAAAGGGTCGGCGACACCCGAACCCTCAAAACCGACGTGCGCATAATCGCCGCCACCAACAAAAACCTGAAAAAACTCTCCGAAACCGGAGCTTTCCGTGAAGACCTCTATTTCCGCCTTGCGGTTTTCCCCGTTGAGATCCCCCCTCTGCGTGAAAGGAGAGAGGAGCTTCCGGCACTCGTAAAGTTTTTCATCGAAAAGCATGCAAAACGTTTCGGCAAACTTGTAAAGTCAGCCGACGAAGCATATCTGAGGGCATTGAAGAACTATCCATTCCCCGGAAACATCCGTGAGCTTGAGAATCTGGTGGAAAGAAGCATGATTCTCACCACATCCACTAAACTGGACGCATCCACACTGCCCCCTCTGGGTTCAAAACAGACAGGCGGACTGAGCATTCGTGACAATGAACGTGAATTAATTGTAAAAGCTTTGCAAAAAACCGGAGGAAATAAGTCGAAAGCGGCGGAAATCCTTGAAATATCCAGACGCACTCTGCATAATAAACTGAAAGAATTCGATATCGAGGATTAATTATGAGGGTTACTGCTCTGCTTATCTGCCTGCTGGTCTCTTTCTCTGCCTTTGCGGAGGACAAAATATCCGGTTATATCACCGGCGGAATTTTTGTAATAAACTCGGATGACAAACTTATGGTGGACGGAGACGGCGATAAGTCGGATTTCGATTCCCTCACAAAAATAGGCGCAATGATATCCGGCGAGATAAACTATGCGCTGAACGACAGAACAAAAATACACTTCGGCGCCCCCAGAACAGAAATAGTCCCCAAACTTGAACTGGGCGTCACCTCAAAATTCATGAACAAGACCGAAGCGGATGTGTCGCTTCTCATCAGCCCCATAGAGAACGAATGGGAAAACCCTTACGTTTACGATCGCAGTAAATCCAAGGCGGAGAGCTACGGATTAAAGATCAAGCTTAAAAACATCGGCGGCTCCGGCTTCTTTGCGGAATCGGCCGCTGTTCACCGAAACGTTGCCGACGACAAGGCAAAAGCGGCGCACAGCTCACTCGGCAGAAACGGATACGACTATGAACTGAAAGCCGGATATACACTTAAAAAGGGAAAGATATTCACAGACTTTTTCGCAAAATACTCCAGAGGTGACAGAAGCGGCAGTGCTGAATCATTCGACGGTTTCGGAGGCGGCGTAAAAGTCACCACCCTTACCCACGACGGCGACTTCCTCATCTTCCTGCTTTCGGCCGACAGAGTGGATTTCGACTCCGCCAATCCCTACTTTGAAGAAACAAGAAAAGAGACGGACTACAGCGCAATGCTCCTCTACACCCTTAACAACCCCTTTGGGTTTAAAGACAAATTCCTCACCTTCGCCGGCGGCTACTCCGCAAGGGAAGCAAACACCGAGTTTTTTGACGCAGAAACATATTTTGCGGCCATAGGAGCAGGATTGAATTTCTGACCGAATCCCTCTGTACAAAAAGACCAATCAGGTGTAAATTAAATTACACCATATAGACAGAGGCTTCCATATGAAAAACGTTCTTATTTTGGGAGGCGGCTTCGGCGGCCTCACAGCTGTTTCATTTTTCAGAAAACACATAAAATCCGGCAAAGTTAACGTCACCCTTATCGACAGAAACAATTATTCACTCTTCACCCCCATGCTTGCCGAGGTTGTCAGCGGAAATGTTAAACCCGAAAATATAGTCTTTCCCCTCAGAGAAATATGCGTAAAAAACCTTGTGCACTTCGTTAAAGATGAGGTCAAGAAAGTTGACCCTGAAACCCGCAAAGTGATCTGCGAAAACGGCGAATACAGCTATGACTATCTCATTGTGGCCACAGGGAGCCGGACAAACTTCAGAGGCAACCTTTCCGCAATGAAAAATGCTTTTGAATTTAAGAACATAACAGACGCTATACACATCAAATATCTGGTAATCGACTCACTGGAAAAAGCGAGCACAATGGATGATCCCGAAGAAAAGCGCAAACTGCTTTCATTCTCCATTATAGGAGGCGGAATCACCGGAGTGGAACTAGCCAGCGAAATGAACGACTATATCAGAGCCAAGATCAAGAAAGAATATAACACGGTGAAGCCTGACGAATATGACATAACCATTTTCGAATACGCAAAAACCGTTCTTCCGGCCATAGACCCCGGACAGGCACAGAAAGCTCAGGAAATTCTTGTGAACAACGGCATCCATGTTGTCAACGGTGCCGCTGTCGACGAAGTCGGTCTGACCCACATCACATATTCCATAAACGGACAGCAGTATACCAAAAACTCCACGCTCACCGTATGGACTGCGGGAGTTGAAGGTCAGGAATATCTGAAGCATATGGGCGGCGAAGCCACTCCCGACAGCAGACTGAAAATCAACAAAGCGCTCACCCCCCAATCCATAGATGCACCCAATGTTTTTGTTATCGGCGACAGCTGTGCATATGAGTTTAAAGGCAGATTTCTGCCCCCTGTGGCTCCTTTGGCCATGCAGCAGGGCGTTATGGCTGTTAAGAACATTATCCGCCTTATAAACGGAAAAGAACCGATTGAGTTCTCATATCTCCACTTCGGCTATCTCGTGTCTCTCGGCAAAAACAACTCGGTGGTGAACCTCTTCGGAATAAAGATGAGGGGGGCACTGGCATATTACATATGGAAAGTGGCATATCTCGCAAAAATAGGCATGTTTAAAAAGCAGGTGGCCGTGTTCTTCGACTGGGTAATGTCGTTCTGCTTCGGCAACGAATCCGTGCTTATCCTAGAACAGGACAACTGCACAAACTGCATTCTGCAGAAAAACCATAAAAAGCCTGTGAAGAGGATGCCGGAGGGATAATTTCCCCACGCTTACGACCTATTAAGCATATTTGTAATTAAATGATTACCTTGAAAACAAAAAAACCGGATCAAACGATCCGGTTTTTTAAATGGCGGTGCAGGGAATTGAACCCCGGACACTGCGGATATGAGCCGCATGCTCTAACCATCTGAGCTACACCGCCTTAGATAGGGATGTTTATATACCCTATCTTTTTATTGCAGTCAATAAGTTTTTAACAAATCACCAAATATGCGGTCTTAATTAGCCAGAACGAACTGGCCGTCTTTTATCTCAACTATTACGAAAGAGTCCTTTGTAAGCCCTGTGTGGTCTGTGGGGCTCATGTTAAACTCGCCTGCGATACCCACGAGCTTTCTGACCTTTTCAAGCTCTCCTGCCAGTTTTTCGCTGTTGTTGCCTGATTTAAGATATGCCGCTCTGAAAAGGATGAAAGCGTCATATGCGTGGCCTCCGAATGCGGAAACAGGAGATTTGAAGTTTGACTCGAAATCATTTTTATATTTAACAAGGGTCTTTTTAAACTTGTCGCTGTCGGGGAGCTGATCTGCAACGACGATTCTGCCGGCTGTAAGTTTGATTCCGTTTGCCGCATCGCCTGCCAGCTCAATAAACTTCATGGAAGCGACCCCTTGTGTCATATAGAGGTCACCCATGCCCAGCTGCTGAGCATTTTTGGCGATGATGGCGGGTGCCGCACCGGCCGCCCAGCAGATGATGGCATCGGGTTTCTTCGCTTTGATGTTAGAAAGCTGAGATGTCATATCTTTATCTTTGTCACGGAATTTTTCGTCTGCGACAATGTTCATGTTGAATTTTTTAGCATATTCGAGAACTGCGTCCCTGCCTGTTGAGCCGTATCCGCTCTGCTCGGTGATGAGGGCGATGTTCTTTTTCTTTTTGTGCTGGAGATATTCAAGGAGCTTTTCAGCCACCTGTGTGTCTGACTGAGGAGTTTTGTAGAGATATTTGCTGACGGGTGTAACAATATCAAGGCTTGCCGCACAGGATATCAGCGGAACTTTATATTTGACGGCGAGGTTTTTTATTGCCAGCGCCTCTCCTGTTCTGGAGGGTCCGACAACAGCGATAACCTTGTCAACGGTCACAAGTCTTTTGAATGAGTTGATTGTGATATTTTCGTCGCCCTGTGTGTCATAGATGAAAAGCTTGATCTTTTCGCCTTTGATGCCGCCGCTTTTGTTAACTTCTTCAACGAGCATCTCAAGGGTTTGTTTTTCGGGCATTCCCAGAAAGCTTGTGGGGCCTGTAACGGAAAAAAGACCGCCCAGCCTGATTTCAGCATGCGCAACGGCACAAACGAGCAGCGCAAGCAGTATAAATGATATTTTTCTCATTAATCTCACTCCTTGAATGGGGTCGGTTGCTGATTATAACAAATGTCATGATAATTTCAAATGTTTTATCAAGCTAATTATAATCTTTCAGCCAACAATTATAATTAATATGCAAACTAAATTATGTTAAGTTTATGCAGAAGAGGACGATATATAAACTCAGGAGTTTTATATGGACATCGCATCAATAGCATCTGCCGCCAGCGAAATGAAGGCCGCAGAAACACAATATGCCGCAAATATAAAAGTGATGAAAATGGCTCTGGACAGCCAGAAGGCCGGACTCTCCCTTTTAAGCCCGCTGGACGTATCGGCAAACGTCAACAGAGCCTCGGAAGGCGCAGCAAAAGGATCGATGGTAGATATTCTCGCCTGAGATTATTTAATTATGCTTCCGTTTGCAATGTTGATGTACTGAACCCTTTCCAGAGTATGAAACTGACGTATCTTTTTGCGCAGAATCAGTCCTCTGGCCTCGTCAAGGCTCATCTCCTTTCTGTCGAGCCATTCTGCAATCCCTTTGTTAAGCTCGCTTATGGCTGAGTATCCTTTTTTATACATCATGGAAGCTGTCTGAACCGTGGCCGCACCCGCAAGGATGTACTGGATGGCAACGTCTGCGCTGTGGACGCCTGTTGAAGCCGAAATATCGATGGCCGATTCTCTGGAAACCGCAGCAACCCAGCGGATAACGTTATAGGCTTCATCCTCCGTGCTGAAATGATGCACGGGCTCAAGCTCCAGCGTTTCGGTGTTTATCTTCATCTGGTAATATCTGTTGAACAGCGTCAGGCCCTTTGCGCCTGTGCTGTGGAGCCTGCGTGCCATGTAGGGCACAGCGGTGATCCCCTGACCGATCTTTACCGCAACGGGAATCCTTACAGCCCTCGTGACCTCGTAAACCACTTCGAAATATCTGGATTCCGCCTCCTGCGACGATATGCCCGAATCGAAGGGCAGAAACGAAATATTAAGCTCCAGACCATGCGCTCCGGCATCCTCTATGGACTTTGCATACTCTGTCCACCATTTGCCGCCTTCGCAGTTCACACTGGCGATAACAGGCACAGAAACAGAAGCAACAGCCTTTCGCACAAGCTCCAGATAGTCCCCTGCGCCGTAAACCATGGCCGCATCAGCCGCCATATAGTCGTAGGCCTCGGTGTGGAACGCCATGTCCGCATCCAGCCCGCTCTCCTGTCTTATCTCCTCTTCGAAAAGGGATTTCAGGATAACCGCACCCGCTCCGGCCTCTTCAGCTTTTTTAAGCCCGTCGATATCTCTGGTCAGCGTACTGCTGGCCGCAATCACGGGGCTTTTGAGTTTGAGTCCCATATATTCAGTGCTGATATCCGGCATGGTGCGTCTCCTAATCTTTAATAAGAAGTTCTCTGGGCTTGGACGTTCCGTCGCTGGGGGCTATTATCCCCTGTTTTTCCATTATCTCAACAATGCGGGCGGCTCTGTTGTAGCCTATCCGCAGATATCTCTGTATCATTGATATGGACGCAAAACCCTTCTGGCGCACCAGTTCCAGTGCTTCCTGATATTTTTCGTCCATTTCGCTGTCGTCAACATCGTCCGCATCAATCGTCTGCTCACGGACAAGATCCATATTATATTCCGGTCTGCCCATGGATTTCAGGTGTTCCACAATGCGTCCCACCTCTTCATCCGAAACAAAACAGCCGTGAACACGGGTGCAGTCGCTCATGCCGGGGGGAATGAAAAGGCTGTCCCCTTTGCCCAGCAGAACCTCCGCGCCGCCTGAATCGATGATAGTTCTGGAATCCACTTTTGATGAAACCCTGAACGACAGACGGGCGGGCATGTTCGCCTTTATTATGCCCGTAATGACGTTGACCGAGGGTCTCTGTGTGGCCAGAACAAGGTGGATACCCACCGCCCTTGCCATCTGGGCGATACGGATGATGGACTGTTCAACCTCTTTGCCTGAAACAAGCATAAGGTCTGCGAACTCGTCCACAATCACCACCAGATATGGCATTTTGGGCAGTTCCGGGTCGTTTTCCGCACGCATGTTATAGGAATCTATGTTCCTGACCTTCAGAGAGGCCAGAGCCGAATATCTGTTCTCCATCTCTTCAACCACGTTCTTAAGAACGTTTGCCGCCTTTCTAGGGTCTGTCACCACAGGTGCAGCGAGGTGAGGAATGTCCTCATAGACCGAAAGCTCAACCATCTTCGGATCGACCATGATGAATTTGACCTTATCAGGTGAGGACTTAAAGATTATCGAGCATATCAGCGTGTTCACTGCAACGGATTTACCGCTGCCCGTAGTACCTGCAACCAGAAGGTGGGGCATAGATGCCAGATCGCTGACATAGGCCTTTCCTGAAATGTCCTTGCCCATTGCAAAGGTCAGGGGCGAGGGACTGTTGGTATACTCTTTGGACTGCATAAGCTCACTGAGCGACACCATCGCACGGTATTTGTTGGGAAGCTCAATACCCACCACGGATTTACCGGGAATGGGTGCTATTATCCTTACGCTGAGGGCTGACATCGCCAGTGCGAGGTCGTCCGTCAGGTTCGCTATCTTGTTTATCTTAACGCCGGGTGCCGGCTCAAACTCATACTGTGTCACCACAGGCCCCGGCTGGATCTCACGAATCTTTCCGTTAACCCCGAAATCCGCCAGTTTCGCAAGCAGAAGCTCACCCTTGGCCTTCATCTCCTCCGGAGATTCGGCTCTGCTGTCCTTTTTCGGTTCGTCCAGCAGGTTCAGCGGAACTGTGTAGTTGCCTATAACCTGTTCCATCATCACAGGTTCCTTTATGGTTATGTGATTGAACGGTTCCTTTATCTTCGGTTTTGTGGCGATGCTCTCCAAATTGCCCATATCCTCTTTAACTTCGGGAATGGTCTGAACAGCGGGCGCATCGGGCATTTTAACCTTCTGCGGTGGGGTATAGCCGTCGTCTTCCGGTCCCACAGACCTGTTCAGGCTGCCGATGGGAGATTTTTCATCCACAGGCATGTTTTTAACGGGCATAAAGTCGCCGTAGTCCGGTTCATTTTGGGTTTCCACAACCCTGCTCTGCGTCTCTTTCCTGCCGAACTCCGGCAGACGGATGTCAACTCCGTTGCGGATAAACCCTATTATGACTCTGGGGAACAGAGCCAGAAGGGTGAGCAGTATCAGGAATATGCAAACTATAACACCACCGACTCTGCCCACAAGGGATGAAAAGAGGTCGGAAGAAAAAAGCCCCCAGAGACCTCCGGTGGGTTTGTTGCCGAATATGAAATCTATTCCGCCCGCAAACCCGGAAAGGGTCGAGAGCAGATAGAGCAGAATCAGAAAAAGTATGAAACGGAAGATTGTACGCTTCCATTTCAGTGTTTTATCTTTTCTGTGCAGATGCGCATGATATGTCAGCCATATGAAAACGCTGGGCAGAAGGAAGGTCGTCCAGCCGAAAAATGTGGCCAGAACATCGCTGAGATATGCTCCCGTCTTTCCAAAAAGGTTCGCAACGTTCTGCTCATAGTTGGAAAAAACTATGAACGTGTAGCCGGGGTCGGATTCCGAATGGGAATAGATGGCGAGAGCCGAAAAGATTGTTACGAATAATATAGCCAGAAAAACAATGTCTGCTCTGATGTTTTTCGTTTCTATATCCATACTATCGATACTATCCCTACTATAAGGCAATACAGTGCGAATGCCCTCAGGTTAGCCCTTTTTATGAAGTATACCATAATATTTATGGCAAAAAGTCCTGTTATGAACGCCGCAACCATTCCGGAAATATACATGGGGATATGCTCGGAAGGCACAGAATCCATGTGTCTGGACTGAAGGATTATTGCGCCTATTATGGCCGGAATGGACATAAGGAATGTAAATTCGCCCATCTCGGAACGTTTAACGCCCAGAATAAGTCCAGCCGCCGTTGTGGATCCCGCCCTTGATATTCCGGGGATAACTGCGATGCCCTGCACTATGCCGATGATGAACGCTGTACCCAGCGATATCATCTTCTGACCGTGATATCTGTCGGAAATAAGCAGAAGAACGGATGTGAGTATCAGGAAATAGCCCACGAAGGAGGGCGCAGAGAACATCCCCTCCACACTGTTCTGGAGCGTAAGCCCTATGATGGCAGTGGGTATTGAAGCGAGGATTATTCCCCAGAGAAATCTCTTGTTCTCGAAATATATAACCTTATAGCTGTTGTTAACCAGCCCGAGGGGGCTGATGCACAGCTCGAAGATCCTGTGACGGAAATATACGAATACCGCTCCCAGTGTTGCTCCGTGAAGAAGTGTATCATAAAGCATTCCGGGCTGTTTGAAATCCTTCATCAGAGCCTGCGCAATGATGAGGTGGCCTGAACTGCTCACGGGCAGAAATTCTGTAAGACCCTGTACGATACCTAAGATGATCGCATCAAAATAATTCATTTATTTCTCCAAAACCACGGGAACAACCAGCGGTCTTCTGTCCAATGTCTTTTTAAAGAACCGCTTCGTGAGGCGCCTGAGCCCCTCTTTTATAACCGTGCTGTCATAATCGTTGTCGTTCATAAGCTCCGGCATGTGTTCAGCCAGAAAATCCTTCAGCTTCTGAATGCTCTTCTCCTCAGGCGTGAAACCGGCAGTTTCAACCACAGGGGGAAGCTCGAACGAGCCGTCGGTATTTTTCTGCACAACCACCGTAACAACCCCGTCACGGCTCAAATGCTTCCGCTCACGGACAGACTCCTCGTCTATCGCAAAATGACCTCTCAGGTCGATATATATCTTGTCGGTCTCAACCCTGTCCTTTTTAGCTATCTCACCGTTTTCAAAGGTCAGTCTGTCGCCGTCCTCGATAAGGAGAACGTTGTCGTTGTCCAGTATGCTCATGCTTTTGAGCATCCTTTTCATGGTTATCAGGTGCACAGGCTCGCCGTGGATAGGTATGACGAACTTCGGACGGGTGAAGTTCACCATCAGCTTTATCTCCTCCTGCGAGGCATGACCGGAGACGTGTATACGGTTTTTGCCGATGTCCACAACGGAACCGCCGGCTTTATAAATCATGTTCACAAGGTTTATCAGGTTCTTTTCGTTGCCCGGGATTACTCTGGCGGAGATGACGAACAGGTCGCCCTCTTTAACGGAAAGGTCTTTGCGTTCGCCGGAAACCACCCTGTAAAGGGTGCTGTTGGTCTCGCCCTGACAGCCTGTTATTATGTAGCATATCTTGTCGGGATCCATCTTTTTCGCTGTTTTCAGATCCACCATAAGGTCTTTGGGAAGCTCAACATAGCCCAGATCCGCCGCTATGTTCACGTTTCTGTCCAGAGCCGCACCCTCAAGCACTATCTTGCGGCCGCACTCTCTGGCAATATCGAAAACCTGCTTGAACCTGTCGACGTTCGAGGAGAAGGTGGTGAAAAACACCCTGCCCTGAGCGTTGCGGAAGATTTTCAGCAGATTGTCACGGATGGAGGATTCGGAATGGGTGAATCCCTCCCTCTCGGCGTTTGTGGAATCTATGAGAAGAGCAGTAAGCCCTTTTTCGGCCAGCGCAGTGAAATCCGCCGGACGGAAAGGCTCGCCGCCCACAGGGGTCTGGTCTATCTTGAAATCCGAACAGTGCAGAGCCGAAAACCCTTCGGTTTCGATGTGCAGTGCGTAGGTATCGCTTATGGAGTGTGTCACGGGCAGAAAGGTAATACTGAAATCCCCCGCCCGAACTGTCTGTCTGGGGTCGACAAAGTTCAGCTCGAAAGGACAGTGTCTCGCACGCCCCTTCGCCGCCAGAATCCCCAGCGACAGCCGTCCGCCGAACACAGGCAGATTATATTTACGCAGAAGTATCGGCACGGCACCCACATGGTCCTCATGTCCGTGGGTTATGAAAATTCCTCTCAGCTTGTGCTTAATCTTCTCGATATAATCAAAACCCGGAATGACGTAGTCGATGCCCGGAAAATTGTTATCGGCGAACATTACGCCGCAGTCAACAATTACGGCGGATTTGTCGGTCTCGTAGACATACATATTCATGCCTATCTCGCCAACACCGCCCAATATAGAAATAGAACAAGACATAATCGCTATATTAAATAACTCGGAGAGAAAAAACAAGTAAGTTAAAGCACCGAAATAAAAAACCCTGCGATTTGGCGCAGGGTTTAAGGGTCATTCCTGAAAATGTGGAAACTATTTCTGGCAGCCGCAGTTGCTTGCGGGAACCTCTTTTGCCGCGGGAGCCTGAGGAGCGGGCGCTGTTTTGTCCGCTGCGTATGCTGTCACTGCCGCAAAAAGAGTAAGGGCCAGAACCGTAATAAATGCTGATTTCATTGTATTATCCTCCGGATATAAATCTATAGACCAGACAGACAATAATGATATAAGTTCAGGGTTCAGACAATAAAAATCTTTCCGTCAATGTTTCGCCCGAAACGCTGACTGTGGCCTATGCGCCAGAAAACATTTTCTATATCAGTAATATCTGTGTCGTCATCGAACACGAATATTTTTGAGAACCGTCCGTAAAAGTGGTCGTTCTTAAGCCTTTTCAGCAGCACGTCGTTTATTCCGTCCGCAGAAACAAAGCACAGCCTGCCATACACCCCCACTTCAGGGTGGCGAATGTCTCTTACCGCCGAATAGGTTTCAAGAAATCTGTAAAAGTGTACTCTGGCAGCCGCCTGCCCCAGATATACGTTCTCCGTGGGAGGGATGTCAGTTATCATTGTCTGCAGAAAACCGCCCTTCATTATCTGTACGGATTTTATATTCATCAGCGGATAATCTTTCGGTTCGGTGTGCTTTCCGGTGTGATTGAAAAACCTGCCGCCTTTCATCTCTTTGCGGCCTACCGTGCCGTGGATTATGACCCTTGTGTCGGCGGGAACGGGAAAGCCGGACGTGCGGATATATTTAGCGTCACCCAAAGCTGATGCCAGCCTGAGCGAATCATACTCATATGGAAAGGTGCAGGCACAGGTGAACACCAGAAACGGAGAACAGCCCACAGCCACCGTGACCGGTATGTCGCCGTTCCCTTCTTCGATGGACCGCCTGAGTCCGCTGCCCTGTGCGCAGTGAATAACGGCCGTTCTGCCGTCTATCGGTTCAATGCGGTATATGCCGCCCCGATAGGTTCCGCCGTGCTCGGTTATGACGCATCCCAGATTTATGGAACCTGCGGTGTCCCCTTCGTGGAATCTGCACAGCGGGAGTTCATCAAGCCCTGTCAGGGTCTCATAAAGTTTCGGGTCGGTATATGTAAGCTGTGTAAGTTCTTTTGAAAGCCTGTTGGCTCGCTCGGCAAGAGCATCTGCGGACATGCCCCATGCGGCCTCAAGCCTGTGCGTGGACGCAAAGGCATTGATAAGAAGAGGAATCCTGAAGCCTCTGACACGGGCAAAAAATGGCGGTTCACCTTTGACACAGCCGCTTTTCGCCAGCTTCGAAAGCCCGGTGCCTTCGTATTCTCCTTCCAGCATAGGGATATCAGTACGTTTGAGGTAGAAATCAAGATCGGGTATAACAGCCTCCTGTCATACCCGATTATATACATGATAATTTCATGAGACAATGTAAATCCACCCCAGCCCTCCTTTGTCAAAGGAGGGAGCTTTAAGCCTCCCTTTTATAAAGGGAGGTTTGGAGGGATTTGTATTACTCTGTCTTGAATTCGTTAGCCAGCGACATCAACTCCACCGCATCCTTCTGCAGCTGCGCCACAGTATCGTTCACGTTGGACACTGCTATGAAGCTCTGCTTGATGCTGTCGGTAACGTTCTCAAGTTTGGCTCCGATATGGTTTATGGAGTGTGTCTGACTGAGCACTGTTTCCGCCATTCCGGTGTTTGCCGAGCGGATCTCATCCATTGCGTATATTATCGTGTCGAAGGTCTCCTTTGCGTCCGTTATGGTTGTAACTCCCACACCGACGGTCAGGGCGGCCTCTTTCATTGTGCTGTTAACGGTCACTGTTTCCGACTGGAGCGTGGAGATTATCTTGCCTATCTCGTTGGTGGCGGTCTGTGTTTTTTCCGCCAGCTTGCGCACCTCGTCGGCAACCACTGCAAATCCGCGTCCTGCTTCTCCGGCTCTGGCGGCCTCTATTGCGGCGTTGAGGGCAAGGAGGTTTGTCTGATCGGCGATATCGCTGATAACGTTGATTATGTTGCCTATCTCCTCGGAAGATTCGGAGAGTTTGTCAACTGTTGATGAGAGTTCGCCAACCTGAACGCTGATATCCTGAATTGCACCCAGCGACCTGTCAAGTTTGACTCCGCCCTCTTTTGTTTTGGAGATGGTCTCTTCGGTCTGAACGGAGATGCTCTGCATACTTGCTTCAACAGCTTCAGTCTGTGACCGCACCTCAAGAAGTTCTCCTGCGACACCGCTTATCTCGTCGGTCTGCTCTCTGAAAGTTGACGAGAACTCCTCCATTGTGGAGGCGAGTTCGTTGTTTATGCTGGAGAGGTCTGTTGTGCTCTCCTTAACACGGATTATAATTCTGTGCAGATTCTCTATGAATGTATTCATGTATGATGCGAGCTGCCCCAGTTCATCATCCCTTTTCAGAGTGATGCGATTGGTAAGATCCTTCTCGTCCACCATCTTATTTCTCAGGAATATCAGGTCTTTGGAGAGTATCCCCGTAACGGTTATGACCATCAGCAGAAGAACGACTATGGCGGCCACGTGGATGAACGCCAGACCTCTGATGACCGCCTGCTGATAAACGAGAAACTCGCTTTCGAAAGAGCCTACGGCAACTATCCAGCCGAGCTGATCCAGAGTGAAGAACTTCATGATCCTCTTTTCGGGGTTGCCGTCCTTCATTTCGTAATATTCAGTGTCGCCCTTCTTTTTCTCTATCATGTCTTTGATATAGGCGAAACCTTCTGTATCAGTGTCCTCAAGCCCGTTCATACCCTCTTTTTCGGGGTGCACAAGATAGTTGCCCTCGCTGTCGAAAACGAACGGATAGCCTGTTTCTGCTATTTTTACCTTTGAGAGTGAACTGCGGATTGAATTAAGAAGAACGTCCTCGGATATTCCCACATAAAGAACCCCGATTATGTCCCCGCCGGATTTTATGGGTTCATAGACAGTCCAGTACCATTTGCCCACAACAAGAGCCCTGCCCCTGTATGTCTGACCGGACATTACAGTCTGATAGACCGCTGAATCTTCAGGAATATATGTTCCGACGGCTCTTGTGCCGTCTTTTTTGACAACGTTGGTTGATATGCGCAGAAGCCCCTTGTCGATAACCTGAAAAATGGTTGCCGTCAGCCCTTCCACCTTCGCCTTTCCGGCAGTATCGTCCACCATGGCAAAGTTTTCATAGACCTTCTGGCCGCCGTACATCATCGCAGGAATGGTGACTGTGTGCGCTTCACTGCTCTTCTGGTTTACAGCGTCAACCGTCAGAGCGTCCGTCTGTTCCAGAGAAAAGTCTGATTTCTGATAAAGCAGATTTCGGAAATTGCTGAAGTTTGCCCCGACTATTTCCAGCGACTGAGCGTAAAAAAGGCTTACTGTTTCGTTGAGAATGGCAGAATTTGCCTCAAGAGACGCTTTCGACTCAAGCAGCATCTCGTTTTTAACTTTTTCGCCTGTTGCATAGGCCAGGAAAAAAAAGATAATGATAAGCGGAATACCGAAATACAGAGAATATTTCACTCTGATGCTTTTTAGATTCATTCTTCCCCCAATATCAAGTAAATTGTGCAGCGGATTGTATATTGTAAGGCGAAATATATACATATTCGCCATTACGTCAATATAAAAATTAAACTATACAACTAATTGATATGCATAAGCGAATAATGAAACAACCAATTGAAAATAAATAATAAACTCAGAAGCTATTTTTTAACACAGATCGTGGCATCGCAAATTCCGAAGCTCATGGGATTGAATATAACTTCGGAAAAACCTGCGTTGAGAATCATTTTCTTATATTCGTCCTTTTTCGGAAATTTATAAACAGAATCCGGCAGATATTCGTATGCTTTTCTGTTGCCGGATATTATTCCGCCGATAAAAGGGAGTATCTTTGTGAAATAGAGCCTGTAAAGCCTGCTGAAAATGGGGCCTTCCGGCTGTGAAAACTCCAGAATGCAGAGCTTGCCGCCGTCTTTGAGAACCCTGTGCATCTCTTTCAGACCTGTGGGCTTGTCGGTTACGTTTCTGAAACCGAAAGATATGGTTATCCGGTCGAAACTGTTGTCCGCAAAGGGCAGACAATGGGCATCGGCTACGCTGAAAGCACCTTTGGGAAACTTCTGTTTGCCGATGAGCATCATGTTATAACTGAAATCACCTCCGACGAGTGTAACCCCGTCAACACGCCTGTCCATCTCGATCATCATGTCCGCAGTTCCGCATGCAAGGTCGAGGACACGCTGTCCATTGGCTATGCCGACCAGTTTTATGGCCTTTTTGCGCCAGCGCACGTCTGTTCTGAAGCTGAGAAGCCTGTTCAGAAGGTCGTATTTTCCTGCTATATTATCAAACATCTGCTGTATTTCTTTTGATTTCTGTTCCAAGATAACCCTCTTAAATTCTGATGATCATGCAGGTGAAGTCATCCCGCTGACTGTCCCTGTCCAATACCATATCCTCGTAAAGAACATCAAGTATATTATCCGGTTCAGATTTTGCAAGCTGTTTGACCTTATTTGTAAGATTATCTTCATTCATATATTCGGTCAGACCGTCGGTGTAGAGAAAAAGTATGTCTTCCTTTTTCAGCTGAACGCTCTTAACAGAGTAGTTCTCTTCCATAAGGCCGATGGGCAGGAAGTCAGAAACTATACGGTTATCAGCAGTTTCTGAAATATGCATCACCGGTTCATGACCGCAGGAGATATATTTGAGCGTAAGGTCGGCTCTGTCGATGTAGCCGAAGAATGCCGTTATGAACCTGTCGCCGAAATTTTTACCCAGCAGGAACGTATTCAGGCTGCCTGCCAGTCTGTCCAGAGCCGCTTCGCCGCTGAACAGGGCTGCGTTCTCTGTGAAAACACTGAGCACAACGGTGAACACCGCCGCAGAATAGCCTTTGCCGCACACGTCGGCAACACAGAAGAACAGCCCTTTGTCCGTCTCCTTAACAGCCATATAGTCGCCTCCGGCGGCTCTGGCGGGGCGGTTTATTCCCCTCAGCTTTATTCCGCAGTCGGCAGAGACCTCTTTTGAAACAAACTTGTTCAGAATGTCTCCGGTGACGGCCATCTCCGATTCCTGAACTTTCAGTTTCGTCATTCTCTGGTGGTAAACTGCGTTTTCCACAGCGGTTGAGACTATTGAGGACACCAGTTCGGAAAATTCCTTATCCGGAATTATATCAAAATGTATGTTGAACAGCAGGATACGGATGTTCTTGGTCTCTTCGTAGATGATGAAAATGTTCTCTATGTTGAATTTCGAACAGTCTATCCTGTCCTCTATGAACTCTGTGTAGTCAAGCCCCATCACATACGCATATGCACCATGATTGCCGATACGGATGTTGTTGCGGATGTCGCCCTCTTCAACGCCGAACCCTTTGAACTCGCCGTTATGCAGAACACAGCCCGCCTCTGCGCTGAAAACGTCCATAAAAAAAGTCAGCGCCATGGCCACCACTTCGTCAAGCTCCACAGCACGCAGAATGCGGCTGCTCTGTTTAACAAACTCTATCTTCTTCTGGTAGTCCACATAAACGTTTATATTCTTCTCACGGGCCATCAGTTCAGAAATCCGCTGACCGATGTATCCGCTGAAGCTGTCCAGCTCGTAAAACATCTTATGTTCCGGTTTCGCATGGAAGGTCACAGCCCCGTATATCACACCCATATGGCTAAAAAACACAGTTGCGCAGACCTCTATTCTTTCATCGAAGAACTCAAGAACTCTGCTGCCGTCACTGCTGCCGTCCTCGTTGAAGCCCAGATCGTGGATATCGTAGCGGCCTTCGGCATTCTTATATTCACCCATAAGCGGTGTGCATATGCTCATGTCCACCTGCCAGATGGTGAAGGGGACAAAACCTGCGCCGTCCAGATATTCCTTAAGCGCATGATAAAATTCCCTCACACCGGGAGCAAAAATGGCATCCAGAAGTTTTCTAGGCAGTATCATTACCAATCCTTTCCGATTCCAGCACGGGCATCACCAGTTCCTCAAGTTTTTCGAACGGCACCCCCACAGCGAAGGCGCAGTCCTCTATATTGTCGTGGAGATCTTCCGCACTGTCTATATTCTTATGCATCTGGTTTGCGTAGTAAAGTATCCGGCTGAAAATATCCTTGCCGAGCTGATGGTGATTGTGAACCGCTTCGGCGATATCCTTCACCACAGCCCACTTGGTGAGCACCAGTTCGCCCACTGCGCAGTGGTCGGTTCCCAGTTGATTGCGCTCGTCCTCTATTGTGCTTACCTCTTTCACCAGAAAATCGACTATGACGGTCTTTCCCATGTCGTGCATCAGACCTGCGAGATAGAGAGAATCCTCATCCTCTCCTGCGGGTTTTGCTATCACCTCGCAAAGGCGGCCTACGACGAATCCGTGGTGCCATATCTTCTGTCCGGTGGTTTTGAACAGACTGAAATTTTTATTGTAAAACTGCTCGGTGGAAACCGCCAGAGCAAGATTTTTCACTGTATTAAGCCCCAGCAGAACCGTCGCACGGTCTATGCTGGATATCTCCTGTCTGACCCCGTAGAAAGGCGAATTGACAAGCTTTATTATTCTGGAGCTGAGTCCCTGATCCTTTTTTATCTGTTCGACAAAATCCTTCATCTGGGTTTTGTCGTTGCGGGTGAGCCGAACCAGCTCACGGGCGAGTGCCGGCAGGGGCGGAATATTCTCCGCCTTGGCTATTATTTTAGCTTTCAGGGTGTCAAAACCGTCCGTAACGGCGGCTTTCGGCTGTGCACTGCCACGGAACATCTTGCTGACAATGTCCTCCGGCTTAAGCGGCGGGAAAAAAATGCCCGATATCTTGAAATCCGAAAGAGCTTCAATAAGCTGTTTGTCCTTTTTGGTTATGTAAAAAAACGTGGGAACCGAAAATTTCTTCGGCAGTCTGAAAAGGGTGGAAACTTCTGAAACCTCAATGATGCAAAGCTCGGAATCTTTGTCCGATGTTATCTCGCCGTGCCCCTTTACTGCGGACTGAAAAAGCGCTCTGCTCTCCTGAGAACCTATAAAAAGAATACGCATTATGACCTGCTTCTGATTATATCGATAAGTTCTTTGGGGCTGAAAGGCTTAGTAAGATACTCATCGGCTCCGGCATCCCTTCCTTTTTTCATATCGTCCGCCTCGGCCATTGCCGTCAGCAGAACAACGGGGATCTTCGAAAGCTCAGGATGCGCCTTCAGCTCGGCACAGGCCTCAAGACCGGTTTTCTCCGGCATCATAACGTCCAGAACTATCACATCAGGAATTATCTCCTTCGCCATATCCACAGCCTGCTGACCGTTTCCGGCCTCAAAAACATCAAATCCGCTCTTTTTCAGATGGAGCGAAACAACCTTGCGCAGACGCAGTTCGTCATCTGCAATTAATACTTTCATTTTGGAACCTCAGAATGATTGAAGATTTGTCGAAGCTCATCACAATTCCCGTTCTTTCAAAAATCTCCGCAAAAATGGAAAAAATAGGCTGTATCTCGTTGTATCCCTTGTCGGGGATAATGAATATTTTATTATCGTCATGCACAATTTTCAGCTCGTCTCTGGACGAGGCAAGCCCCTCCTGCATGAGTATCTGGAAAAGGCTTTTGAACGAATAAGCGTCGCATGTCACATGCACACCCTTAAGATGATGGGTCACCATAGGGCTTTCCGGCGACACACCGTTCTTTATGTAAAGCTCGGTCAGGTGATCCATATCAACCTCTTCAAGCTCAACATTGTGGGGTTTGTTCAGGATGTGGCTGAAACAGACGCTCATCCCTCGGTCATAAATATCCAGCAGGTATCCGGACTCCATTATCATGGCTGTCATGGAATCGTCGGTGAGTCCCTCCGCCACGGCATCCAGCATAGCCACCACAACAGAAGTGCACGTGCGTATGTGGTGGGAGAAATATCTGTATGTGATGTCCAGCCTGCGCTCAAGTTCCGGCGCTGAAGCCATCCGCTTCTCCTCGCAAAATCAGAATTATAAAATTATTTTACACTATTCTGCACAAATTGCTCGGATTAATTTCGGAAAAAGGCTCAGCCTGTGCTATAATAGCCTTATACAGCGGCTTCGCAGGGAAAAAGGCCCTTAATACAGTCAGTAATCCTATATGGAGGACGACTATGGGAAGACGTGCATATTTCTCCGACACACCCGAATTTTACAACAACATCCACAAAATGATGCAGAACTACTCCATGCCCCACGAAGGCGACCCCACCGTTTGCCTTGAGATGCTGGAAGTGTATCTCGGCAAAGAGGATATCGACAGAGAAAGGTTCGGCAGGATGTTCGGAATGGTGAGCCTCGGCCTCAGCGCACAGGAGTGCAGCATCGAGGGCTACGAGCAGCAGATAATGGAAATGCAGTAAATAAAAAGCTCCCCGAAGGGAGCTTCAGACTGATGACAAACTATAGTTTTGCTTTATTGCACCCTCCTTTGGGAAAGGAGGGCAGGGTGGATTTCCCTGCTAATAAAAGAAAATCCCTCCAAACCTCCCTTTGGCAAAGGGAGGCTTAAGAGCGCAAAGCAAACTTTGTCAACAACATAAAGCTCCCCGAAGGGAGCTTTTTCTATTCTGAAGCGGCTTTCAATGCAAAATCAAGCGAAACGGGGAAAAGAGGCCCGTGTGACAGCCATCCGTATTCGATATACTGAGTCCGAACACCATCCGCAGACGACAGTTTCCTTATAATACTCAGCGATGCATCGGAAGGTATATTTCCGTAGAGCTTCTTTCTCAGCTTAACCCTTTCGCTGTCCTCCTGAGCAGGGGTATATGCCTGCTTTGCCGCACCCTTAAGCATAAAAACGTTTTTACCTTTAAGCCCTTTCGGTTCGCTCTCAGTTATGCTTTTATAAAAGTCTCCGTCCTGCCACCAGAGGGCAGGGTCTGCGGAAACGAAGTTTTTAAACATATCCGGTCTGGCAGACAGCGCATACAGAACGAACAGCCCGCCGTATGAGTGCCCGAAAAGGTTTTTTTTGTCATTATTCACATGAGCGTACTTCTCTGAAATTAAAAACACCCTGTTCTCTATGAACGTTAAAAACTCATCTGCTCCGCCGCCCGTTCGGGAGGTGTCCAGAGCATCAACAGCGGGTTTGCCGTCACTGCGCTTAGGAGTGAAATCATAGGTTCTTGACGGCATGTCGAACAGCTCATCTGTCTCGTAGCCTATCGAAACCAGAACCGGAGGCTCACCCGCAGAAAGCTCTCCAAGCTGTTTTTCAGAGACGTGATGCAGGGCGGCGTTGCCGTCAAGAGCATACACGACAGGATAGCCGCCTGTCCGGGGCGATTTTTTCGGGACAGCGGTGACTATTCTGTATGTTCTTTTTCCGTCAGCAGAAACAGCTTTGTCGTAATGAAACGTGTAGAACTGCGAATATCTGCTTTCGGCATACATGGCTTTCTGAATTACCGGTTCGGCGTGCAGTCCGAAGGCGGCGGAGAGAAGAACAGAGAGAATTAACAGCTTTTTCATGTTATCTCCATTAAAAAAGGCACCGCTTTCACGGTGCCCTTAAAGGTTATTATCAGAATCTGAGGGTCATATCCGCCGCAACACGGAGACCTTCGTCAACCATCCAGTTGCCGTCCAGTCCGCCTGTGCGTGTGCGGTCGTCAACCGCAACCTTTTTGTCGGTGAGGTTGAGCACTGCAAGCTTGAACGAAAGGTTTTTGCTGACATCATATACACCGCCGATGTCATAGGTCGCTGCGCCGGGGCGCACTCTGGATCTCATTGCACCGTTTCTGAACGCAGACCAGTACTGCTTGCTTACGGCGTTCGCTCTCACATAGAGACCGATTGCTTTTGTCGCCTGCCAGTCAAGCTGGGTGTTGAACATGTGCTCGGGGGTTTTGTCCAGAGGCAGACCGTCCAGTGAGCTTCCGTCATATGCGGGTTCGCCGCCTTTACGCTCGGAATCTGTGTAGGTATAGTTTGCGTTCAGCTTCAGCTTTTTGCCGATGGGGGTGCTGAATGAAACCTCGACACCTTTCAGGTTGACCTCGTCAATGTTCTCATAAGTATATATGTATCTGCTGGGCACAAGGGGGTCGACCACGCCTGTACTGTAGCTTGATACCTTGTCTTTAATATCGTTGTTGTAAACTGTGAACCCGAAGCTCATGCCGCCGGGTACGTCATATCTGATACCCACCTCTTCGGTGATGCTCTTTTCGGGATCAAGATCGGGGTTTCCGCAAAGGGTTCCCGCAACCTGTGTTCCGCCGCCCGTCGTCATACAGTAGCCGTCTGTTGTCTGGCGCACTGTGGGGGCTTTGAATCCCATTGCAACGCCGCCTCTCAGCGTCCATCTGTCGGTGAGCTTGTAAACGGAGTAGAGTCTGGGCGTCCAGTTGGAGCCGTATCTCTCGTCATCGTCCATACGAACGCCCGCTGTAATTGCAAAGTTGTCCGTAAGGAAGTATTCGTCCTCAACATAGAGTGCGTATGAGTCTATGGAAACATCGTCGGTGTTAACGGGATATCCTGTGATGGAATCCTGTTTGCCGATGCCCTCAACCTCGGATTTTATGAACTGGCCGCCTGTGCGCAGGGTGTTCGTTGAAAATGCATACGACAGACCCGCATCCAGTGTGGTGTTGGTCAGTTCGGGTTTAACTGTGCTTTTAACGCCGTTCGTCCAGTTTTCCTGATCTGCAACCTCCTGGCTCAGAGCAAGGCTTGTGGTGGCTTTTCCGTATTTACCGTCGTGGCTTACAGACCAGTGTCTGCGTGAGTGTTCGGTCTCTGTTGAGGCCGCTGTTGCCGCCAGAGATTTTCCGGCAGTACGCTCGTAAGTCAGCTGATCATATCCGGCTTCGATGTTTATCTCGTTGTTCTTGTCGGGGGTCAGGGTCAGTTTCGCAGTGATGTTCTCATCCTCTTTTCCGTTGTTTCCGCTGGTTGCGGAGCCGGAATAATAGATGTCGTCCTCATTGCGGTCGTTCAGTTCGCCGTAGAGCTGGAAGCCCACTTTGTCTTTAACGATGGGGCCGCCGATCCAGAACTGTCTGTTGAAAGTTGTTCCGTATTCACCGTCCTTATGCTGAACCGTGCCCAGAGTGAGCGAGCCGCTCCATTTTTCGGGTACTTTTTTGGTGATGATGTTGATAACACCGCCCATGGCCTCGGAACCGTAAACGGATGACATGGGGCCTCTGACGATCTCTATCCTCTCGATTGCATCAAGGGGCGGAATGAGGTTCGCCTGAACGCCGCCTGTGCCTCTGTTCATTGTCTCTCTGGTGTTCTGACGTTTGCCGTCAACCAGAATAAGGGTGTATTCGCCCGGCATACCCCTTACGGAAATATCTGTCTCGTTGGGACTTCCGCCCACGATGCTGACACCTTCAACCTTTTTGAGCAGGTCGGTAACAGTGGCCGCAGGCTGTTTTGCGATATCCTCTTTCGTGATAACGCTGATGCTGGCCGGAGCATCGGAAATGTACTGCTCATAGCCAGTTGCCGTTACAACCACAGGCTTGATCTCTTTTGCCTCTTCCGCATGTGCCGCTGTCAGCGAAGAGAGCACCATAGTCACCGCAAGCATAAAGCTGCCGGGTTTGAAAATTGTCCTTTGCTTCATCTTTCCTCCATATGACGCTTTATCAACACATCTTTTCTGAAACCCGCTAACAGAACCCATTAAAGGTATTGATTCTCAGTATCAATATGTGCCGATTGTTAGTTATCAAAATATGACGTGAGTGTCAATATTTTGTTTTATACATGCAATTTTTAGTATGTTATTTCGAGATTACCGAATGTATATCGTTTACCATCAGCAGGAGCGACTTTGCCCCGCCGTTTGCCAGATACCAGTGGTCTGCGGGAAGATACCCTATCTTTCCGTTCTTAAAGGCTTTCGTTGTGCGGATGAGTGTATTCTCAACCTCTTTTTTGGGCGATGCCTTGCCCTCCACAACCGCATCTCTGTCCACAACAAAGAAATAGTCGGGGTTTATTTTGGCGATGTATTCGCTGTTCACCGCTTTGCCGTGGTTTGATACCTGAATGCCTCCGTCTGCCTGAGCAACACCGAAAGCATCATAGATTATTCCGAATCTGGATCCGCTTCCGAATGCGCTGTATCTGCCTGCGCTGAACATCACCAGCAGAGCCTTTCCGCCCCTGTCCGATGCCTCAGCCCTGAGCCTGTTCACAGCTGTGTCCACCTTAGAGATGAGCTGTTTCGCTTCAGCCTCTTTGTTCCATATTCTGCCGGTCAGCAGGGTGTTCTCCCTGAACGAATCCATATAGCGTCTGCTGTCGATATTGACGTTCACAGTTGGGGCGATTTTCGAAAGCTTCTCATGGCTTTTCAGCTGTCTGTTGCTGATAACGATGAAGTCGGGCTTCAGCTTGTATATCTTCTCGATATCAAACTCCATGACCCCGCCCACGTCCTCATATTTTTTATCTCTGAATTTTTCCAGATATTTCGGCAGGTGCATTTTCGGCACTGCGATAACCGCAGACGAAAGCCCCAGCTCATCCATGGTGTCCAGAGTGCTGTAGTCCATAACAACGACCCTTTTGGGTGCGGCAGGGAAATTTTCAGCCTTTTTCCCTTTGTCCAGAAGCACGAATCCGGCCGCCTGCGCTCCGGCTGAAAAACCGAGCACCAGCAGTGCCGTAGCGGCAAAACTGAGCAATTTTCTCATTATTTCTCCTTCTCAGGTATAATAAAGGCAGATCCTGCTGCCGTTCATCTCTCTCACATCAAAATCCATTCCGAACACGTCGTTCAGTATCCCGTTCTCTATCATCTCCTCCACCCTTCCGAACCCCGCCATCTTTCCGTCTTTCATGGCGGCGATGTAGTCCGAGTAGCAGGAGGCGAAGTTTATGTCGTGTATAACCAGAACGATGGTCTTGCCGAAATCATCCGCCAGACTGCGCAAGGTCTTCATAATCTGTACGGAATGCTTCATATCCAGATTGTTCAGCGGCTCATCCAGCAGGATATAATCCGTATCCTGTGCGATTATCATGGCGATGAAAGCCCGCTGACGCTGACCGCCGCTGAGTGTATCGATAAATTTATTTTCTGATTCCTTCAGATCCATGTAACCGATTGCCCGACTAATCATCTCTTCATCAACCCCATTCAGCCTGCCGCCTGAGTGTGGAAATCTGCCGAAAGCGACCAGCTCCCGCACGGTAAGCTTTATGTTCACATGGCTGGACTGTTTCAGGATGGATATTCTTTTGGCCAGTTCGCTGTCGTCTATGTCGGATATCGGAGTGCCTTCAAGGTAAACGTTTCCCCCGTTCTGCTTGATAAGCCTGCTTATCACAGAAAGAAGAGTACTCTTTCCCGCACCGTTTGAGCCTATGAAAGAGGTTATCTTCCCCTTGGGTATCTCAACATCAACCCCGTCGATAACCGCCTTACCGTCATAAAATTTCGATATATTCTCTGTTTTCAGCACTATTTACTCTCCTTTGTCAGAAGATACATAAAGTACAGTCCGCCAACGAAATTTATCACCACGGACACTGTTATGTTGAAATAGAACACCCGCTCTATGACAAACTGTCCACCCACGATGGCAATCACCGAATAGAGGGCTGAACAGGCTATCACATAGCTGTGTTTGTAGGTTTTCATGGATTCATACGCCAGATTGCTGACTATTATCCCCAGAAAGGTCATCTGACCCACAAGGGCGGTGGAAACAGCCACCAGCAGGGTTATAACTATCAGGGATCTTTTCACCAGATTGTCGTAGGCAATGCCAAGACTCACCGCATGTTCCCTGCCCAGAAGCATCACGTCCAGCTTTCTGAACATGGGGATACAATAGAGCGCAACGGCGATGATGACCGCCGCAGACACGCCGAGCAGATCCACCCGCACGTTGTTGAAACTGGCAAACATTGCGTCCTGGACCACAGCAAACTCATTGGGATCTATAAGCATCTGCATGAACACGGTGAGGCTGCGGAACAGCGTCCACATCACCACACCGACAAGCATCAGGAAAAAAACGTTTCCGTTACGGACAAATATCAGTCTGTACAGAAAGAATGTAAACAGCATCAGCGCCGCCGCAGATATGCCGAAGTTGAACACCTCGTTCACCATCATAAAGCCGCCGCTGCCGAAAATAAAAAGCGCAGTTGTCTGCAAAAACAGATACACCGCATCGAACCCCATCACTGAGGGAGTAAGTATCCGGTTGAAGGATATTGTCTGAAAGATCACTGCGGAATATGCCACCGCAATTCCCGTTATCACCATTGCGCCCGCTTTCGCTCCCCGCTCCGGCAGAATGAACGAAAGGTCGCTCCCTGAATCGTAAAACAGAAACAGCAGAATGCACGCCGCCGAAAGAACGGACAGCAGAACAAGTTTTACATTATCCCGCATTCAGCCGCCTCCCCAGTATCAGATACAGAAACACGGCACCGCCTATTATCCCCACCATGACGCTCACGGAAACCTCATAGGGATACATTACACTGCGCCCCAGAATGTCGCACGCCAGAAGAAAAGCCGAACCTGCGAGGGCTGTCAGCGGAAGGGTTTTCCGCAGGTTATCGCCGAACAGGATACTTATTATGTTAGGGACTATCAGCCCCACGAAGGGGATCATACCCACGGTGAGCACTATCACCGATGTAACACAGGAGGTGACCACCAGCCCCAGCCGGAACATATTGGCGTAGTTCATCCCCAGATTAACCGCAAAACTTTTGCCCATACCCATCAGCGTAAACCTGTCGGCGTAAAAATACGTCACCGCCAGGAGGGGCACGCTGATATACATTAGTTCGTAGTTCCCCTGCATAACGGATGAGAAATCACCCTGAAGCCACGAGGCCATGCTGTGAACCACGTTGAACTGAAGCCCTATGAAAGTTGTTACCGAATCCAGAATATTCCCGAAAATTATCCCCAGCAGAGGAACGAATACCAGATTTTTGAATTTTATGCGCTCCGCCAGTGTCATGAAAACCGCAGACGCGCCAAGCGTCACCGCCAGAGAAACGCTGAGACGCTGATAGGTCCCGCCGTCGGGGAATATCAGCATTGAAAGCATTATGCCCAGTGCGGCGGCATCCATAGTGCCCGCTGTTGTGGGCGAAACAAATCTGTTGTGGGTCATCTGCTGCATAATCACGCCGCAGATGCTCATCGAAGCGCCCGCAATTATCACAGCCGCAAGTCTGGGAATCCTGCTCACAGCCATCACAAGGGACTGGCTTTCGGACATTGAGAAAACTTCTGTCACCGAAATATCCGTAAAACCCAGAAATAGCGACCAGATGCCGAGAACGCAGACAAGTACAAACAAAATAATAATTTTCATTAAAAGAATCACCGGATATTGATATTCAATTTCAATGCTGTTTACTTGAAAAAGTATTGTTTGTAAAGCCGTAATTGACAAATGAGGATATTTACCATTTTTTATTGACTAGACAGCCTTTCTCTGATATCGAATATCATTATCACAATATTAAACGGAGAAGTATCCATGAATATGCTCGGCAGTATGGTTGACTACGGCGTGATCGGTCTGCTCGTGGTCTTAAGTATCGTTGCGGTGGCTGTGTCCATCGAACGTTTCCGGTTTTACAGCAGAACAGACGTTAACACCTACCAGACCATTCAGGAGCTGGAATCCGCCCTGACAGGACGTCTGCACATTGTCGGAACCATCGGCAGCAACGCTCCCTACATAGGTCTTCTGGGCACGGTTATGGGAATTATGCACACCTTTTATGCCATGGGAAGCGGCGGCACGACAAACGTGAACGACATAATGGCGGGACTGGCTCTGGCTCTGAAAGCCACAGCGGCAGGCCTTCTGGTGGCCATCCCCTCAATTGTGCTCTATAACCTGCTCCACAGAAGGGTGAACGTTCTGATGCTTCAGAAAGAGGCTATCAATGAAAGACAAAAGCTTTGACACCATAAACGTTGTCCCCTTCATTGACATCATGCTGGTGCTGCTCACCATAGTTCTGGCAACGGCGACCTTCATCGCAAAAGGCTCAATACCTGTGGAGCTGCCAAAAGCGGCACAGACAGAGAGCGCAAAACAGGGTGTCACCATAGACGTGTCGAAAGAGGGCGAATATTACTATAACGGAAAAAGCTATTCCATTCAGGCACTTTCCGAAACCATGAACACACTGGACAAAGAGAGTCCCATAGTTCTCCGAGCCGACAGGAACGCAGTTATCCAGAACTTTGTGGATATAATGAATATGCTGAAACTGGCAGGTTTCAAGAACGTAAACCTTGAAACCGAAAAGGAGTGACCATGAGAAAGGCAATGACCCAGTCTCTGGCCATCCACGGTATGATGGCCGCTATCTTTTTCTATGGAATGAGCATGGGCGGATTCGTCCCGCAGCCCGAACCCCACGTTATAGACCTTTCGGCCTATTTCAGGCAGGCGGCTCCGGCACCTGAGCAGATTGAAGCTCCCGTGCCCATGTCCCCTCAGCAGACGGAGAGAGTTCAGAAAGCCGAGCCTGTCAGAAAACAGACGGTTCAGCCTGCACCTCAGAAAAAATATGAGCAGGTGAACTCCGCCGCAGTGGCCGAGGTTTCAGCACCCGCCACCGCAGCCGCAGAACCTGCACCCGCCGCAGTAACATCGGCAGTGCCTGCGGAAACCTATGCACCCGTTGCAGCCTCACCAGTTCAGAACACTCCAACACCCGCAGTGTCCGCATCGCCCAGACCCTTTGACTATTCCGGATATCAGTCTGTTCTCAACTCGAAACTGGAAGCAAACAAGACATATCCCATGTCTGCCAGACGCAGGGGCATAGAGGGAACTGTAAAGCTGAAACTGACCATAGCAGAGAACGGAACACTGCTCGAATCGCTGGTGGTCTCCTCCAGCGGCTACGACACACTGGATTCGGAAGCCCTGAAACTGGTGAAGTCGGTATTTCCTGTCCGCCACAACTCGGACAAACAGGTTTCCCTTGTGGTTCCCATAGTTTATAAACTGATAAAATGAGATTCTTCGTTCCACTCAGAATGACATGGTACTATATAAACGAAAAAAGGCGGCCTGACAGCCGCCTTTTTCATCTGAAGGTTGTTTGCAAAACCTTTTATTTAACGACCAATTTCAGCGCCACAGGGATGCTGGGCTGAACTTTTTTACCTTCCAGAACTGCCTTGGCAGTTTCAACGCCTTTTGCGCCGATGAAAGCGGGCTGCTGTGCAACAGTTGCGGCCAGTTTACCCTCTTTAACAGCTTTAACAGCGTCGTCTGTAGCGTCAAATCCCACTACGAGGATGTTTCTTTTTGATGCCTGAATAGCTCTGAGTGCGCCGAGAGCCATCTCGTCGTTGTGTGCGAACACAGCGTCAATCTTAGGCTGTGCCTGAAGAATGTTCTCCATTACGTTCAGACCTTTTGTTCTGTCAAAATCTGCCGCCTGACGTGCAACAACTTTGATCTGAGTGCCTTTAACAGCGTCGTTGAAGCCTTTGCCTCTGTCACGGGCTGCGGATGTTCCGGGGATACCTTCAAGCTCAACAGCGTTACCTTTTTTGCCGAGTTTTTTGGCGATGAACTCACCAGCCATTTTGCCGCCGGCTACGTTGTCAGATGCAATGTGGGAAACAACTGCACCTGCGTTTGCGCCTCTGTCAAGTGTGATAACGGGAACTTTGGCTCTGTTTGCCATTTTGATTGCGTTGCCCACTGCGTCTGAGTCAGTAGGGTTGATAAGGATTGCTGAAACACCTTTAGACAAAAGATCTTCAACGTTTGCAATCTCTTTTGCGGGGTCGTTCTGTGAGTCAAGGACAATAAGGTTTATGCCCGCTTTCTTAGCTTCGCCCACTGCTCCGTCTTTCAGAGTAACGAAGAAGGGGTTGTTCAGTGTGGACACCACAAGACCGACAGTCTTCTGTGCCGCAAATGCCGTCATGGCGGGAATCGCCAGAAGGGCTACGAAAATAGCGAGAAACTTTTTCATACTTTTCACTCCTTAGTTTGGATATGTGCTGTTACTTCTTTCTATCCATAAGAACGGCGACCAGTATCACCGCACCCTTTGCTATCATCTGATAATAGGACGAAACGTTCAGCAGGTTCAGGGCATTGTTCAGAATGCCTATGATAAGCGCTCCGGTGAAGGTTCCCAGTATGGTTCCTGCGCCGCCTGCAAGGCTTGTTCCGCCCAGAACAACAGCGGCGATGGCATCAAGCTCATATCCTGCGCCCGCCGTGGGCTGTGCGGAGGAGAGCCTTGATGTTAATATTATCCCTGCCAGAGCGGAAACAAGTCCGCAGATGGCATAGACCGCAATTTTTATTCTTGTGACCCGCACGCCGGAAAGCCTTGAGGCCTCCTCGTTGCCGCCGATGGCGTAAACATAGCGACCGAAGCGGGTATGCCTGAGAACATAGTGGGACAGTGCGAAAACCACAACCATAAGCACCACGGGAACGGGGATTCCCGCCACATAGCCTGTGCCGAACCATGCGAAAGCATCTGCGGCGGCATCATAGCCAGTGGAGATGGGTTTTCCGTCCGTATGGACAAGGGTTGCGCCCCTGAGCAGTGTCATGGCGACCAGAGTGGCTATAAAAGGCTGAATCCTGCCCTTGGTGATTGCGATACCTGCGAAAACACCCAGCAGAACACCCAGCGACAGGGTTACGAAAACTGTTGAGGCCACGCCGAAGCCAGTGGAGATCATAGTTGCGGCGATGGCTCCGCATATCGCCAGAATGGAACCAACCGAAAGGTCGATTCCGCCGGTGAGGATGACAAACGTCATGCCCGCCGCTATTATGGCGTTTATGGAGGTCTGCCTCATTACGTTCATAATGTTGCTGACGGTCAAAAAGTCCTTACTTATGAAGGAGACTATCACCGACAGGATGATGAGTCCCAGCAGGGGTCTTGAGCGTTTCAGCACGTCTTTGATGTCTATTTTCATCCGTTTCTCCGAAATTATATGGCGTTCTTAATGTAGCTCATGGCAAGCCGCATGATGTTCTCCTGCGTTGCCTCTTCCCCCGAAACCTCGCCCGCTATCCTGCCGTTGCTCATAACGAGTATTCTGTCGCTCATGCCTATCACCTCCGGCATCTCCGAGGAGATGAGGATGATGGACATTCCGTTGGATTTCAGTATGTTTATCTGGTCGTAAATCTCTTTTTTTGCACCGACATCAACACCTCTGGTGGGTTCGTCGAGGATGAGAACCTTCGGAGCCGTCACCAGCCCCTTTGCGATGGCCACCTTCTGCTGATTTCCGCCGCTCAGGTCTACAACTCTCTGGGAGGGGCCTGTAGTCTTGATGGACATTTTTTCAATGTATTCTGCGGAAACCTCGTCCTCTTTGCTGAAAGAGACCTTTGAAAGAAAGGTCTGAAACTTTTTCAGCGCAGGGAGGGTGATGTTCTCTTTTATTGTCATGCCTATTATGAGACCGAGCTGTTTTCTGTCTTCTGAAACGTATGAAATTCCGTTGCGTATCGCTTCGGAAGGATGATTTATCTTTAATTTTTTACCCGCCAGCGTCACTGAGCCTTTTGAAATGGGCATTTCGCCGAAGATGGATTTCGCAACCTCGCTTCGTCCCGAGCCCATGAGACCTGCAATGCCTACTATCTCGCCGCTTCGCACGCTGAAAGACACGTCCGTTATGCGGTGATTTGTGAGTCCTTCCGCCTGAAAGACCACTTCGCCCGCTTTGCAGTCGCATCTGGGGTATCTGTCGCTTAAGGGTCTGCCCACCATCAGCTGAATTATCTTCTCTTCGGTGAGTGCCGAAACCGGCTGTTCGTCAACGAAGGTGCCGTCTCTCAGGATTGTCGCCCTGTCGCACACGTCAAAGATCTCGGAAAGTTTGTGGGATATATAGATGAGAGCTTTGCCCTCTTTCTTCAGGTCGTTTATGACCTTGTAAAGATTTTCGGTCTCAACGTCCGTAAGTGCGTCCGTGGGTTCATCCATGATGATTATTTCGGCGTTCATGGAGAGAGCCTTGGCAATCTCCACCATCTGCGCCTGACCGACACTGAGGCTCGATACCTTCGCCGTGGGCGACGTCTTTTCGCCGAGCCGCTCAAGATAGCCTTTTGCGGCGGCGTTCATCTCCGAATATTTCACCTTGCGGAACAGGTTTACAGGCTCACGGCCTATGAAAATGTTCTCCGCAACCGTCAGCTCCGGAATAAGGTTCAGCTCCTGATGGATAATGGCAATACCCTTATCCATTGCGTCCTTGGGGTCTTTCGGGCTTAGAGGTTTGCCCTTGTATACTATTTCACCTGCGTCTTTGGTGTAGACGCCGCTGAGTATCTTCATAAGTGTGGATTTGCCCGCTCCGTTCTCTCCCAGCAGTGCCATGACCTCACCGGAAAATATGCGCAGAGAGACATCGTTCAAAGCCTTTACACCGGGAAATGATTTTGAAATGTTTTTCATCTCCAGAACAGGCACAGACATCAGAACACCACCCCTGAGTGAAGAATTATGTTTGCATAAGGGGTGCATTCCCCTGTGCGCACAACCGCCTTCGCCCTTTTTGTGATGGACTTGAACTCTTCATGGCAGACGATATTGATCTTAACGTCCTTAGTAAGTTCCTGAATCGCCTGATAAACTGACGGATTCTTTTCGGCTATCTCAAAGGCGATGGTAGCCTCTTCGACCTTAAGTTCCGAAAGAACTGTTTTGAGAACCGAAACGAAATCCGGCAGACCCGCATGCACAGCAAGGTCTATGCGCTCCACTCCGGCGGGAATGGGCAGACCTGCGTCCGCTATCACTATTGTGTCGGTGTGTCCCATCTCGGAAATGACCGCCGAGATACGGCTGTTGAGCAGTGTACCTTTTTTCATCCCGTCCATCCTTATACCTTAAAGAATACCAGAGCGGCGGAAGATATCAAGTAAAAAAACCAGTAATTTTTACTAAAATTTTAGTTGTCATATTCGAAGATATGCTATAATAAGAAATATAGAGCATGCGGCATAATCGCTTGCAATAAGCCATATTGCGTTTTAATATACCAACATTGGTTCACACTGGAATTTTAGTAACATATATGAAAAAGACCATAACAATAACTGAAATAGCTAAACTGGCGGACGTGTCCGTCAGCACCGTTTCTCTGGTGCTGAACGGAAAGACAGGGGTTGGCCCTGCCGTTCGTGAACGTGTACAGCGAATCGCCAGAGAACATAACTATAAAGGCACAACATTCGGCGGGATGAACAAGAAACACAAGACTATCCTGTTCGTCAATATTGTCAAACACGGACACATACTCAACATAAACCACCAGTCATTCGTAGCCGACTACATAAACGCTGCGCAGATGGAGGCCGCAAAGAAGAGCTATTCGCTGGAGGTTGCTGTTTTCAACAGTTTCAACCCTGAGGAGATCACGGAATATGTGAACAACTCCTTCGCAAGCGGAGCTGTCATTCTGGGAACGGAACTGGACGAACCGGACGTTGAGCACTTTCTCAAAATCCATATTCCGCTGGTTTTCATAGACATACTCTGTCCGTTCATGCCCTATGACTTTGTGGATATGAACAACGCATCATCCGTTTTCAACATGATGTCATACCTGACCCGCATGGGTCATTCATCAATAGGAATTGTCACCGGAAGTATCGAATCCATCAACTTCCGTCAGCGCATGGACAGTTTCGAAGGTGCAATGAAGCACTTCGGACATAAATTCCGCAAGGATTTTGTGTTCAGAGTGGACTCCACCTATGAAAAGGCATATGAAGACATGCTTGAAATACTGAAAAAACAGAAGGAACTGCCCACAGCCCTATTCTGCGCAAACGACATCATAGCACTGGGCTGCATGCGTGCGCTGAGAGAGTCAGGCTACTCCATTCCGGAGGACATATCCGTGGCGGGCTATGACAACCTGCCCATGAGCGCAATGACAGAACCTGCACTGACCACTGTTGATGTTTCCAAAAAAAGCATCAGCACCAAGGCCGTGCGGCTTCTGGTGCAGAGGATAAAAGAGGGCAGCGGAATGCCCTATGAAAAAACGGTTATCGGCGGAGAGGTTGTTGAGCGCAGAAGCGTAAAAAACCTCAGCGGGGAGGAAGAATGAGCAGATTTTGCGTTGCGGGAAGCATAAACATCGACCTTGTGACAAAAACATCCAGATTCCCCAAACCCGGCGAAACCATGTACGGCGAATCCTTCCACACCTTCACAGGGGGTAAGGGAGCGAATCAGGCCGTGGCTCTGGCAAAGCTGGGAGCCGACACAGCAATGATCGGTCTTGTAGGGAACGACATCTATGCCGACGACTACATGGCATATTTCAAAAAGCTCGGCGTAAACACAAATAGCGTTAAAGGCGTTGAAACCTCCACAGGAATAGCGGTTATAATCGTCGACGGCGACGGCGAAAACAATATCATCATTGTTTCCGGCGCAAACGCAAAGGTCGATGCTGACTATATACTCAGCAACTCGGATATAATAAACGACTCAAAATATCTCCTGCTTCAGCTCGAAGTACCCATGGATGCTGTGGTTCAGGCGGCGAAATGTGCGGCGGAAAGCGGAACCAGGGTCATTCTTGACCCTGCCCCCGCTGTGCCCCTTGCCGACGAACTGCTTAAATATGTGGACATCATAACTCCCAACGAGACGGAAGCGGAGATTCTGACGGGTATCAGACCTGCGGACGAGGCGGGTTTTGCCTCCGCAGGTAGAATTCTGATAGACAGGGGTGTTAAGACTGCGGTGATGAAAGCGGGAAGCAGGGGTGCGTATGTATTTTCTGACAATATGCTCACCCATGTTGAGGGATTCAGGGTCACCGCAGTGGACACCACCGCCGCCGGCGATACTTTCAACGCCGGACTGGCATACGGACTCGGGGCGGGAATGCCCCTTATGAAGGCTGTGCGGTTTGCAAACGCCGCCGCCGCAATATCCACCACCAAGGCGGGCGCACAGGGCGGCATGCCCACACTTGCGGAGGCGCAGTCACTCCTTGACACACTCAATTAGTCTTGTATAAGACTCAAAAAGTCCTAAATTGTTAGTCAACAGCCCCTCATATGGGGCATGGGGGCCGGCATGAAAAAAATAATTCCTTTACTTATAATAATGCTTGCGCTGATGGGATGCGCAACAAGATACGATGTAAACGTCACCGGATACGGCGGACAGGAGACCTATAAGTCGAAAACCTACGACTTTGCATTGCCCTCTGCGGTGAAAACCGACCTTGAGATGATGAAGTATGTGGGCGTTCTGGAAAGACAGCTCAACTGCATCGGATGGAAACGTGACACAAAGTCGCCGGACTATATGATAACCCCAGTTTTCGGCGTTGTGCTCGGCAAAACCGAATCTGAACCCAGAATAAGTATCGGCGGCGGATTCGGAGTTTTAAGCGGAGGGTTCGGCAGCGGACTGTCACTGGGAACCTATGTAGGCACATCCACAGGAGCCGACAGCAAGGATATGTCCTATCTGGACATAAAACTGTTCATGGCGGGCAGAACTGATGAACAGCCTGTCTGGCAGGGCAAAATTTTCACCCGTGACACAGAACTTTCGAAAACGGCACCCGTTCTGGCAAAATATGCTGTTGAAAATTTCGGCAAAAAGTCCGAAGGTAAGCAGGAATTTACATTTTTTGCTGACAATGAAAGCGTGAAAGGGCTTGAAGGCTGCCCTGTTAAGTGATTAAATGACACATCAGCTTCGGGGCGGTCAAAACTGACCGCCCTTACTTTACCTGTCATTCTGAACGGCAGCCGGAGGCTGAATGAGTCAACTTTTGCCTTTGTCGAAATTAGTGAAGAATCTAATGAAGTGATTCTTCGTCTTCGACTCAGAATGACTGTAAAAATTTAAAATTGACGTTGACTTTTAGCTCTCAAGATAATATATAAAATACATAGATTAAATAGATTTTGGAAAAGCACGACAGCCGTCGTGTATTATTTGTTTTAACTAAGAGGAACATATGATTCGGATAAACAACCTCTCAAAGGTTTATCCCGCCCGAAGCGGCAATGTTCAGGCACTGAGCGGAATATCGCTGAACATACCTCAGGGCTCCGTATACGGGATTATGGGAGTAAGCGGCGCAGGAAAGAGCACCCTGGTGCGCTGTCTCAACCTTCTTGAAAGACCCACCGAAGGCGAGGTGATCGTCAACGGGCAGGATCTGACAAAACTCACCGACAAAGAACTCAGAACCGCCAGACAAAAAATAGGCATGATCTTTCAGCACTTTAACCTGCTCCAGTCCAGAACCGTTGAGGGCAACATCGCTTTCCCCCTTGAGATAGCAGGATGGACTGCGGCGGATATTAAAGCCCGTGTGGCGGAACTTCTCCCCCTTGTGGGACTGGCCGACAAGGCGGACGCATATCCTTCGGAACTTTCCGGCGGGCAGAAACAGCGGGTGGGTATAGCCAGAGCTCTGGCTCTTAAGCCGGACGTACTCCTTTGCGACGAGGCGACATCAGCCCTCGACCCTAAAACCACCGAGTCCATACTCGCCCTTCTGCGTGACATTAACCGTCAGTTGGGGCTCACCATAGTGATAATCACACACGAGATGAACGTTATCAAAGATATATGTACCCACGTTGCGGTGCTATCCGAATCCAGATGCGTTGAAAACGCCGCTGTGGAAGAGGTTTTTCTTTCGCCGAAATCGCAGGTGGCAAAGGATTTCGTTGCGGGCATTTTCAAGGCCGAGATTCCCGAAGAACTCCTGAAAGAGCTTAACAAACATACGGATTCGGAGCTCGTGCGGGTGTCGTTCCTCGGCAATTCCGCATCGGAGCCTATGATAAACGGACTGATACGCAGCAGCGACGTTCAGGTGAACATTCTGTACGGAAGCGTCGACCACCTGAGGGGGACCCTTTTCGGCAACCTGCTTCTGGAACTGCGGGGAACGCTCGAACAGCGTGAGCGTGCACACGAATATCTTACGGGATTAAATCTTACCGTTGAGAGGGTCAGCTATGAGTGACGGATATTTTGTTTCCATTCTTGGACTTCTGACCCCTGCGGTTATAGAGACCATATATATGGTGGTGGTTGCCGCCGTTATGGCATATGTGATAGGCCTGCCGCTGGGCATCCTTCTTGTAGTGTCCTCCGGCGGTAATATTCTGCCGAACCCGTGGATTGAAAGGGTTCTGGGTACAATCATAAACATTCTGCGCTCCGCACCCTTCATAGTGCTCATGGTTGCGCTCATCCCCTTCACCCGTCTGGTGGTGGGAACGTCCATCGGTACGTCGGCGGCAATAGTTCCGCTGGTGATAGCCGCCGCTCCCTTTGTTGCCCGAATAGTGGAATCATCTCTGAAAGAGGTTCCCCACGGGGTCATTGAGGCGGCTCAGTCCATGGGCGCATCGCCCTTTCAGATAATCCGCAAGGTGCTTCTGCCCGAGGCGAAATCGTCCCTTGTTCTGGGTGCGGCCATAACCGTTATAAACGTCATCGGCTACACAGCCATGGCGGGCGCAGTTGGCGGCGGAGGTCTGGGTGACCTTGCCATCCAGTACGGATATAACCGCTTCCGCACCGACATAATGATAATAACCGTCGCCGTTCTGGTAATTTTCGTTCAGGCGGTTCAGACTTTCGGAACAAAACTGGCCGTAAAAGCCATGCACAGCAAAAGGTAAGCGAGGGCTTTTTTGCCCCACGGAGGTATAGATGAAATTCAGAGGTTTTTTAACTGTCGTTCTTCTGGCTCTCACAGCAGTATTCGTTATCGCCGGATGCTCCAAAAAGAAAGAGGAGGAGGCCGCTCCCGCTGAAACAAAGGCACCGGAAACAGCCGCTCCAGTGGTTATCAAGGTAGGCGCAACTCCCGTTCCCCATGCGGAGATCCTTGAGTTTGTGAAACCCATCCTTGCAAAAGAGGGCGTTACACTTGAGATCATTCAGTTCACAGACTACGTTCAGCCCAATCTCGCCCTGGACAAAGGCGAACTGGATGCAAACTATTTTCAGCATACTCCCTATCTGGAATCCTTCAGCAAGGACAACAAACTCAGCCTAAAGGCAACAGCAAAGGTTCACATAGAACCCATCGGCGTATACTCAAAAAAGGCTAAAACAATAGCCGAGATCGGCGAAGTCGGAGTGGTAGCAATCCCCAACGACCCCTCAAACGCAGGCCGTGCACTGGCTCTGCTTGAAAAAGCTGGCCTCATAAAGCTGAAAGAGGGAGTTGGAATATCAGGCACCGTTCAGGACGTTGTCGAGAACCCCAAAAAGCTGAAACTCAAAACTCTTGATGCCGCACAGCTTCCCCGTGCCCTTGCCGACGTTGCCGCCGCAGTCATCAACACTAACTATGCTCTGGAAGGCGGACTTAACCCCTCCAAGGACGCACTCTTCATAGAGAACTCCGACTCCCCCTATGCCAACATTCTTGTTGTCAAAGCAGGCAGAGAGAACGAGGAAGCTCTTAAAAAACTGGCCGATGTGCTTGTTTCCGAAGATGTTACAAAGTTTATAGTTGATAAGTACAAGGGTGCGATACTGCCCGCACAGCTTCTGCTTCAATAAGAAATCAGGATAAAAATCTGCAAAGCGGCCTCACGGGGCCGCTTTTTTTTTATCTTTTCATGCCATTCTTGTCCCCTTCTATTAACGGCATCTGGTACTTTTCCGGATTATCTTTCTGCCGCAATATCATATAAACACCTGCATATGGCGGTAGAGGTTATTTATTATGAATCAAAAAATATGGTCACCATGGTTCACAGGGGCACTGACAGGCCTTCTGGCGGCGGTCTGCTGTGTATACGGAGGAACTGTTCTCGGAGCATCCGGAGGGTTTCTCACCATCGGCAGCTGGGCAGGTCGCTACCTGAATGCACCCTGGAACGAACTGCTTTTTTTCAAGTTTGTGAGGCCGCCGGAGGTCACATTTCAGCTGATGCAGTTCGGAGGCATGCTTCTTGGTGCATTTACAGCGGCACGACTATCAAACGATTTCAGACTAAGGCTGACTCCTGACGGAACAGCAAACATCACGAAAAAGCAGACAGCAGGCTGGTGGCTGGCACTTTTTCTGAGCGGGGCACTTATTGAGTTCGGCGCATGTATAGCCGGAGGCTGCACCAGCGGGCTTGGAATATCCGGAATAATTCAGCAGTCGCCCGCAGGGTTTCTTTTTTTCGCAAGCGCCTTCGCCTCGGCAATCATCACTTCCTTTACGCTCAGGAGGCTTAAATGTCATTTATAATCGGTTTCTTTTTCGGGTTTCTCCTGCAAAGGTCAGGATTCGGACACAGCAGAAAGATAAGGGCGCAATTCGCCTTCAGCGACAACAGCATGCTGAAATTCATGCTGTCTGCACTCGTATCCGGTCTGATAGCCGTATCTGCGTTTAAAAGTGCAGGGATGCTGAGTCCCTCATCAATGCCAGACACCTACCCTGCCGGAAACCTTTTGGGCGGGTCACTCCTCGGCATCGGGATGGCCATTGCGGGAGTCTGCCCCGGAACGCTCATAACGGGAACAGGACAGGGCAACATAGATTATCTTATCCCCGGATGGCTCGGATTTATTTCAGGCGGAATCCTTTTCGGCTATTTTTTTAACCCGTATTTCCTTCAGCTCAGCGCAATGGGATTCAGCAAGGGGCTGACACTGACGGACATCACCGGAATAAACCACTGGGTGTTCACACTGACCATCACCGCCGGAGTTTCATATACATTCATTTTCATGCGGAGAAGAAAGTTATGAAAAAACCGCTTATCCTTATTCTGATCTTATTGCTGGCGTACTCGCAAAGCACCTTTTCATCGGCTCCGGCAAAAACATCTAAGGTTCAGAACGTTATGATAGCCCCTGCGGAGCTGGCAAAAATGATGGAATCCGCAAAGGAAACGGTCTATTACGACATAAGACCCTACATAGAATACTCAATATTTCACGCCCCAAAAAGCATCAACATGCCCATGAGATATCTGAACAACAGGATCGACGAGGTTAAAAAGTATAATCAGATTGTAATTATAGCTAACGACGAAAAAGAAGCTGCACTTGCGGCACAGATGATCAGGGCGAAATATCCGGACAAAAGGGTAAGAATACTTTCAGGCGGAGTGGATTCATGGGTTAAATCCGGACTTCCTATCCAGAATGAACTTCCCCACGGATGCTGATAAGAAACTCGCAGAGCCTGTCGGCTTCATCATATGTGTTATAAAGTCCGGGACTGATCCTGACCATTCCCGGACGCCCTTCTTCCGCTGAAAATCCGGATATAGCCGCAGGGTCGATACCCAAAAGTTTCTGCACATAGGGCTGTGCACAGAAACAGCCGCTGCGCACCTCTATTCCCGCCTCATAGCTCAGCCTGTCCGCAAGCGTCTTATGAAATATACCTTCCATATTGAAACTTATGACACCTGTGCCGTCCTTGCGGGAGAAGAGTTTTAAGCCTTCAATCTGAGAGAGCCTGTCTATGATATGGTTTGCCAGAGCCGATTCCCATGCTTCAATGCGATCCATTCCGGATTCTTTAAGAACCCTCAGTGCCGCCCCCAGAGCAACCGCTCCCATCAGGTTAGGTGTACCCGCTTCAAATCTGGCCGGAGGATCCGCCCATGTGACCAGATCCTTTGTGACAAGATTCACAGTACCGCCTCCGCACATACAGGGTTCCGCACTGCTGAAAAAATCCTTTCTGCCTATCAGGCCGCCTATACCGAACGGCGCATACATCTTATGCCCCGAAAAGGCCAGAAAATCTATGCCGTCCGCCTTCATATCTATCCGCCTGTGGGGAGCAAGCTGTGCCGCATCCACACATATCATCGCACCATACCGGTGTGCGAGAGCCGCCGTCTCACGAATCGGGTTGATGAACCCTGTGACATTTGACGCACCGCTGACAGAGACAATGGCAACCCTGCCCGCACGGTTCTTCAGGAGTGCTTCCAGATGATTCAGATCCAGTCTGCCAGAGGCATCCGTCAGAACATGCAGTGTTTCCGCAAACCTCTGCCTCCACGGCAGATCGTTTGAATGGTGCTCCATCTCGGTAACAATAACTGTTTTGTCTTTGCGGGGTGCAAGTTCAGCCAGCCTGTTTATACTTTCGGTGGTGTTTCGGGTGTATATGGCGGTATGGGTACTGCTGTCCGTCCCGAAAAAATCGAGTATATCCGCTCTGGTCTTCTCATACAGACCGGAACAATGATCCGCTCTTCTTCCGGAGCCTCTGTGTACGGAGGGATAGCAATCCGAAAAATCATCTATCGCTTTCATCACAGCGATAAAAGGGGGTGTAGTGGCGGCATTGTCAAAGTTAATGAACCCGCCATGAGCCTTGATAAGATGTCTGAAAGGTGATTCCCGTCTGTTTATACTCATATGCATACCATATATCGAAAGTTCACACATAAACAGTACCAGAATAATTATAATTGGAGGGACTACAATTATGCAAGAAAGGGCGGGAAATTATCCCGCCCGAATGGAGGCTGTCTTATATGCTTATTCTCTACCTACAGGAGAAATGAGCAAACAGAGCAGTTGATGAGCTGAGAAATCTCTCTATTTTTTGCCGCCAAAGGCAAATTTATATGTTACGTAATATCTTATATCTTTATAGCCTTCGCCGCCGTCTATGCTGATGTCGGCATATCTGGCACGCAGACCCAGACCGTCAAGCGAGCCTGAGAAAGCATACTGAACACTGTAGTCGGTCTCTGTCATATCTTTGCCGGTGGAAGCGGGAACATCGTAGTCAGAGTAGAACACATATGCGCTGAGGCCTTTCACTCCGAGCTTTCCGAAATCATATGCCAGTCTGACTGCCGTTGCCGTCTCCTCGGCTCTGCCGGCGGCAAGCACCTGCTGAATGATAGCCTTTTCGTCACCCCAGGGAGCAACTATTCCGTCGTCGCCTGTTTTTGCGTAGAAGGCTGTCAGGTCGAATCCGAAAGTTTTAACACCGCCGCTGATGCCGTACTGATGTGTATCCAGATCGCCGTTAAGCTCGTCGCCGACAGACTTCTGCCAGAGGACCGAAGGTTTTGCATAAAGGCTGAAACCGTCAAAATCTTTCGAGAAGGCGGCTTTCAGGAACGTCTGACTGTAAACGTCGGCCATGTTGTAATACCAGCCCTGAACGTTTGTTTTAACGAAATCCACGGGAACATCGTATGATGCACCGAAGATTGCCATCGCTTTGTCATCGTCAATTGCTGAAGCTCCGCCCGGCTCGGCGGCCACTGCATCCGACAGGGAGATGAACTCCTCATCGCTCCAGCCCATTGAGTCGGTTATGTAGTAAGCGGAAAGGGTCAGCCTGTCCACACTGTTGTTCACAACAGATAATCCTTTATAAGTTCTGGGGAGCATACGCAGGTCGTGCACCTCCATAAAAGGCGTGCGGATCTCCTGCGCTCCGTATTTAATAACGGTTTTGAACCATTCTCCCTGAACGTAGTATTCCTGCATGCGTGAGAAGCTGGTGTGAGTACCGTCAGTATCTTTCTGAAGGATGCCGTAAACCGTGTCGTCATCATCGCTGTTGATGTCGTTAACGGTGCCGAATGCCGCACCGAAGGAAATACCTTTCAGAGGCGCTGTCTTATAATAGAAAAGGCCGCCTATGGCAGTGTCGCTTCTGGTGTTTGTTGTTTTTTCAAAATCTCTGGTGAAGTCGAGAAGCCTTATCTCGCCCTTCACAGTTCCCTGCGAAAACATCTCTTTAACGTTGTCCGCAGCGGAAGCTGTTCCTGTCAGGAATACAGCCGCAATAAAAGCTATAAATATGTTTCTCATGTTATCTCCTTTTAAAGATCCGTTAAGTCAAACGGAGCATGATGGCCGTGAGGTCAAGAACTCCCCTGTAATAATCTGTGCCGATATGCTCCTGCGCCTCTTTATAAAACTGCGGAAACCAGCTCCCCACATGCTCTCTGACAAAACTCTCAAGCACTTCTGAAAGCCTGTCAAACTCGGCGCTGTCGCCTGCGTTCAGAGCATTCACCCTCAGAAGGGCAAGAAAACCTGCAAAGTCAAGCTCCACCCCTATGTAGTCCTGACGGTTCTTCAGCTCGGAATAGCCGCAGTAGCCTTCATCAAGATACAGCTGGGTAAGATCCGAAAAGAGCTTAGTTCCTTTGTCGCCTGTATAAAGAGCCTCATAGGGTGCTTTCGGGCCGTAAGCGGGAGATACCCCCCTGAAGAGTTTCGTCCAGTCCCTTTTAAGCTCAATGACCGGATCGCTCTCCTCTCCCGCCACGGTATCGTTCGCATATCCCGTTATCTTTCTGAAACATTCCCTTACTTCGTCATCGCCTATGGACTCAACGTCCACATTCTTCATGGCATCGATGGATGAAGATTCGGGATTAAAATTATAGAATGCAGCCAGAAGCAGAAGGATTTCCGCCTCGTTTTCGGCCGCCATGGTTTTTTCTTCAATATCACTGCTCATTTTTCAGCCTCCGGTGTTAAGGTGTGCGGCGGATGTTCCGCCGCACTGCCTGTTCGTTACTCGATGTAGAAAACCCTCGGTCTCGTTCCCTTTTCAGGTTTATAAGGTTTGGGGTTATATTTTTTGAAGAGCTTGGAGACCTCGCTTTCGGGGTCGTCCAGATCGCCGAAAAATCTTGCAACACCGGGACATGTGGCAACACACGCAGGTGTAAGGCCTTTCTCACGTCTGGGGGCGCAGAATGTGCACTTATCAACAGTGTTGGTTACGTGCTCTTTCATCCTTGCGGCCTCATATTCGCTCTGCTTTCCTGTTTCGCTCCAGTAGGTAGGCTTGTCGTCGCTGTTGAAATACCTTGCGCCGTAGGGGCAGGCCTCCATACACATCTGACAGCCGATACACTCTGATGCCGTCACCTGAACTGTGCCGTCGGCGAGTTTTTTCGATGCCTTTGTGGGACAGACGTGAACACAGGGAGCGTTGTCGCAGTGGTTGCATATCAGGGGCATATACTCCATATGCGCATTGGGGAACTTTCCCTTTTCAACGGAAAGGGTCTTTGTCCAGAACGTTCCCGGAGGCGTGGCATTTGCGACTTTACATGCAACAGTGCAGCCCTGACAGGCATAACATCTTCTTCTATCAAGTATCATTGCGTATCTCATTGCATCCTCCCGTTACGCCTTATAGATTCTGACCGGAACGGAGTTAGACACGCCGATGGCCACAGCGCAGCAATCGGATATCTTGGCGTTGGTCAGTTTGTTGTACATTGGGTATGAAGCGGCTTTTTTGCCGAGACTGTCCACCAGACGTCCCAGCGCACCGGCAACACCGACAACATCGGGGAAGATAAGCTCTGTGATATGCACCTGACCTTTGATCTTGCCGCTTTCGGATTCAACCCATATGGTATCGCCCTCTTTGATACCCTTCTCTTTGGCTGTCTTCGTGTTGATGGAGAACTTGCCGTATGCGGGGTCAAAGGTTTCGCTGGCTTCGTTCAGATAGGGCATCTGGTCGTTTCCGGCACTTCTCATGGGAGATGTCGGAGTCTTCCAGTTGATGGATATCATGTCGTATTTATCGCCTTTTTTGACTTCGGTGAGCTTTTTCGGACGCCATTTGATGACCGCTTCATAATACTGGAGCTGATCGTCGAGGTCGAAATCGGGCAGATAGACCTTGTCCTTATACTCTGTAAAGAACTTGCGCAGGCCGTCGCCGGATTTTTTGAGACGTTCAAAATAGACGGGGTGTCTGGTTTCGCCCTTTTTAAACCATGAGGAGTTATATGCGTCCGCAGGAGCCAGATCCATTACAAGCATACCTTCTTTGGCCATATCTGCCAGAGACTTGTGGAAGTATGAACGCACGCCTCTGTCCCATATCTCTCTGATGGAGTAGCGGACACCGGGCTGGAGTTTGTCGGCTTCGGGCAGTTTGGCAAAGGTGATCTCACCGAGCATTACACCGGTCTTGTTGACGTTGGCGTTGAACTCGTTGATCATGCCGATCCTTTCGCAAAGCTCGATGATGATGTCCTGCGGCTGTCTTGAGTTGTAGACAGGTTTGAAAGGTTCTCTGTACATCATGACTTTTTTGGTGACAGTCTCTTTGGTGTAAACGTCGAACGCACCCTCGTAGCAGTTCACGGATTCTTTTTCCAGAAGCGCATGGCAGGGAAGCAGGATATCAGACATGTGCGCCATTTCGTCATAATGGTATGCAACAGTTGCGGAGAAGGGTATCTTCGCAACCGAATCTGCAACCGCATAAGGCTCTGTGGTGCTTGCAATGGGGTTTCCGCCTACAGTGAGCAGTGCGTCGACCTCGTATTCAAGCCCGTATTTTTTAGGGTCAGCGGCAACCTTGAACGCCAGAGTGGGCAGGGTGTGTTTGTGCGGGAAATACTCCGACAGGTTGAGATGCTGAGGAGGATAGACAGGGTCTTTGTAGCGAGCTTCGCCTTTGGGCTCAACAACGCCATCCTTATCAGGTTTCAGATAAGGTCCTCTCTGGGTTCCGAGCATACCGCCGGGGACGTCAATCGAACCCACCAACATGTTCATCATCTTTGTCATAAGGTCTGCGGGAACGCCGTCACGCATGTTTTTTATGCCCCGTTTTCCTTCGCATACAGAGGTTCTTTTGGGCAGGATCACTTTTTCACCCTTACCGTTCATAAGCTCTATGGTTTCGCCGATGCTTGCATTATCTATGAAGTCTTTGGCGATCTGACGTATCTTTTTGGCAGGGATGCCGGATTTTTTTGCCGCCCATTCGGGGGTGTATGTTTTGAATCCGTTTTTAACATGGACAAAAGATGCGGTGGCTTTAACGCCGTTCACATCAACATTCACAGCATAAATATCGGGTGTTTTCAGCGTCGGGTCGTCAAAGGATTTGACCTTGCCGTCAGCCGAGTCGAGTATCTGGGGTTTGCCGTCGGTTCCTCTGGCGTAGTAGCCGTCGGGACCTATCAGATAGGGCGAGTTTGTGCGCCACTGGAGGAAATCGAAGTCGAGTTTCTTCACTTCGAATATCATACTGTGGATAACGCCCATCATGAATGCCAGCTCGCCTCCGGGGCGTATCGGCACCCATTCTGTCTTTGAAGCATCGGGACCGCAGTGGGGATCCACGCAGACCACTTTTATATCTTTTTCGTAAACAACTCTGTCGAGAAGGCCTCTTACTCCGCCGTCTGATGATGCGATACCCATTCCAAGGTTCATGCCCATGGCAAGGATGTATTTCGCATAGGTCGCATCGGGTTTAACACCGGGAAAAACACCGTGGACAAGGTCGGATGCGTAGTGGAGAACGCAGAGAGTACCGTTGCTTTTAAGGTAGTTGGGCGTTCCGTATGCTCCTGCAAAATAGAACAGGAAAGTACAGAAAAAGTCCATATCGCCGAAACCCACCGTATAAACAAAACGTCTGGGGTCTCTCTCTCTCACTTTTTTAAGCACACCCGCCGTGGTGCTCATTGCTTCTTCCCATGATATCTCAACCCACATCGGGTCTTCGGAGAGACCTTTTTTCGGATTTGTTCTTTTCATGGGGGTTTTTACCCTGTAGGGGTTGTAAAGGTTCTGGATGATCGACTGACCTTTTGCGCAGAGTGCGCCTTTGCTTGTGGGGGTTTTGGGGTTACCCATTATCTCAACCACAACTCCGTTCTGCACCCTGTAAAGGTTGGGACATGTTCCTCTCATACACATACGGCAGTGGCCGAAATGCCAGCCGTCTTTCAGAAGCTGCTCCGTTCTGTCCTTTGCCGCCGCCTCCGCCGCATGCGCAGGGCTGAGGTTGACGCCCATAAGCGATGCAGCCCCGGCAATACCGGCCGCTTTCAAAACAGATCTTCTGCTCAGCGTAATCTGTCTCATTATGCACCTCGTTCTTAAATTAAAAAAATGAACCAGCTGTTTCTGCCGGAAATATCGCAGAAATTCAGGCCGCCGGAAAGGACCAGAGGTTCAGATTTGATAGTGGCTACATTGCCGTATTTTTTTGTTCTATCAGATTGCGAAAGAAAGGGGCGCATGCGCAATTACAGATTGACAGCAACAATTTACACATAGCAATCATGAATATCTGAAACAGACGTTTCCGGAAAAGGCAGGCCTGCCCGATGCGGTCAGGGTCTGTCTGGGCTCTATGTTTATGTGTAATCTGGACTCTTTACAATAACGCATGGAAAGCAATATAATAGCGCATAATCACACACATACCTGCACAGGCTTTTTATTCAGGAGAGGTAAATCTGATGCTGTTCAGCTGGAAACCGGATGCGAACCAGACTTCGCCGATGTACATGCAGCTTGCGGACTATTTCAGAGCTAAAATCAAAATAGGCGATCTGAAAAACGGAACAAAACTCCCGGGGAGAGAGTCCCTTATGGAGTCTCTGGGCGTCAGCAAAACAACACTCATCTCAGCATTTTCTCAGCTCCAGCGGGAGGGACTTCTTACCTCATATCCTAAATCCGGATATTTCATCAGCTATAATCTGGAAAGTGCGAAGGTCAACTGGAACGACTACACCAAAAAGGCAAGACACAAAACAAGCGTATACGAATACAGACACTGGGGGGAATCCGACGGACTGACGAACTTCAGCCTCAGCAGCGATTTCAGAATGGAGAAATATCTCGTCCATGCCCTGAGCAAGGCATCGGAACGGATGGACTCCGGCAGAAACACTCCTGAACTGACAAAATACGGACTGACCTCACTCAGAGAATCCGTAAAAAAACATCTGGAAAAACTGGGAATAAAAACAGAGATTGAAAATATCCTCATATCATCTGAAACAATCCAGAGGCTTTACTATGTTTATGAGTCCCTGCTGAATGCCAACTCAAACTTTCTGCACGAAAATACCAACATAATAAACACTATCTCCAACGTCCATTCCATAGGGATCAACATGGTTCCCGTCCGGATGGACAAACACGGAATGTCCGCATCGGATCTGGAAAAAAAGCTGATCAAATGCAAAACAACGCCGATAGTCCACATCGACCCGACAGATCAGGCTCCGACAGGTATCGTAATGAGCAAAAGGCGGCGGCAGGAGATAATGAATATCATCCAGAAATACCGTGTGCCCATGGTCGAGATAGACCATTCCGCAAACATATGGCACGACAGACCCGCTCTGGCTCCGCTCAAATCCATGGACAGAAATGACAACATAATCTATCTGGGCAGTCTGCTGAAATGCCACCCTTATGATTTTCAGCTTTCCTGGATAGTCGCCGACAGATATATCATCGAGCACCTGAGCAATGTTTTCATTCAGACCGGAGTAAAACCCAACTTCACGATGCAGCTTATCGCCGATGAGCTTTTCAGAAGCGGCGATATCTATGAAATGATGCAGGATATAAAGGCATTCATACGCAGAAGGAGCGAGCTGACCCTTTCTCTGTGCGAAAAGCACCTGAAAACCAAAGGGTTCTGGATTGAAAAGAACTGCAACTTTCACTTCTGGCTGGATTTTCCGGAGATGAACTTCAAGAGCATCTTTTCAAAAAGAGGGCTGATAACAAATATTTATCCGGGATATTTTTTTGACAGGTCCGACACAAGCCATATTCTGCTCTGCCCGGCCTCAATTCAGGAAAAGGATATAAAAAAGACCATTCTGGAACTGAGCCTTCTGGTCAATTCAGATTAGGAGCAGGTTCTTTTTTCAAGCTTCAGAAAATACGCAGCGGCAACTCCCAGCAGAAGCACCGGAACAAGGGAATATGAAGCCGTCTCCCAGCCGTACTTTTCCGCTATTCCACCGAAAAGCACAGGGCCGCCGCCCATTCCCAGATACTGACCGAAAGCCACCACAGACATGCCTATGCCGATGGATTTCGGATCTTTAATCACCTCCGGCACTGCGGAAAAAGTCGCAGGAGGAATCATCCCAGCAACGATACCTATGCAGAAAAGACACAGCGGAACAGCAGTCCCTTCCACATGGAACGGAATGACCACTGTCATCGACAGAATAAAAAGACACGTCAGCAGAACACCTCTGAAAACCCTGTATCTATGGATTATGAACCCTGTAACGGGGCCTGATATAAGCGAAGCGACCAGAAACAGACTGGTGACAGCGGATGCCTTCTCTCTGGAATAGCCGAATGAGGATTCCAGATAAACGGGAGTAAAAGAGCACACCGCAAGAACCATTACGTTGAAAACCAGAAATACAGCCGCAAGGAGCCAGATCCCCGCAGAGGAATAAACTCTCCTGACATCCAGAGAATGACCTTCGCAGGCATAGTAATGAGGAGCCTCATCTCTTTCCGGCATCCGGAACGGATATATCATAAGGCAGAGGATCACAGCCGTATATATTGTCGTAGCTCCCCAGACAGACTTCCATCCGAGCCAGCCGTTCAACACCGGAGCCACCAGAAGCATGACGATGCTGCCGAGAGCCACCCATGTTGACCATATGCCCATTGGCATCCCTCTTTTTTCCGGAGCAAACCACGCCGCTATAACAGCGGGAGCAACAACAGATATCAGGCACATGCCTATTCCTTCGATGATTCTGCTGGAAAGCATCCCGAAGGCATTATCAGCGAACCACCCTATGAAAGAACCGATAAAAAGGGAGGCCACGGCAAGAATGCCGGATGATTTCAGCCCCAGCCTGTGTACGATGAAACCTGAAGGAAGCGATATGAAAATTCCCACAAGAGCAAAGACAGACATCATCAGCCCTGCTTTTGAAAGGTCGACACCCAGTTCCGCCATGATAACTGTCATTATGGGGGGGACTTTAAACTGATTTAATGGAGCGGATATGCTGGCAAGATATATCGTTGCCAGAATTATCAGCGGAAAACTGAATTTATTTTTTAACATGGAGCCCCCATTCAATAAAAAAACCGTTGTCTATGGAAGAGCATTATAGATGGATTCAACTATTTGTCCAGCTAACTGTGGGAGCGGGTTCAGTTGCCTTTCAGTTCTTTAATGACCTTTGAAATATTTGCTTCGTCTATACGGACAGGGGGCATCACGGAGTTTTTCTTTATGCTTCTGGGGTTTCTTATCCATTCCGCCAGACGCTTCTCCGTCCGCAGCTTTTCATTCGCAGAAAGAACCTGAGACCTGAAATATTTACCCGTAACACCTGACAGATTCACGGCTTCGCTTCCGGTTCCTCTGCCTCCGCCCTTTCGGGTGAGCATGCGGTGGCACCCGCCGCAGTACTTTTCAAAGGCTCCTTTACCGGATGAGGTTATGTATGCGACATAGGGTTCGGAAACTTTTTTTGAGCTTTTGGAGGATTCGTTCAGCAGATAGAGGATCAGTTTTCTGCGCTCCTCATCGCTGAACCGGAAGTCGGGCATATATTCGTTCACGTTCCTGATTTTATCGTCAAGATACTCTCCTGTGTTCTTCGCCGCTGAGGCGTTGAGGTCTGCCGCCGCACTCTCTCCCTCGGCTCCTATGCGGTGACACCTGCGGCATGCTGATTCATAAGCCAGCTTATCACCCCCGGAAACAGCTTTTTTATCCGTATAGAATCCGGCGAATTTTCCAGTGATGAGTCCCGCATGGGCAACGTTCTCTCTGGACGAGCGCACCTCACCCCTGTGGCAGACCGCACAGTCGCCATATCCCGCATAGTGCGGTTTATGGCACTGACCGCAGGCGAATACATCATATGAAAACAGCAGAAATATCAGAAACAGAAAGGCACGAGTTCCCAATTCGCCCCCCTGAAAAACATGGCAATGACGGTCAGCACGACAATCAGAACCGTCAGCGCAAGCATGAAAATCCAGACCCGCCTGCCCTCATGCGGAAACCAGACAGCTCTTTCATAAACAAACCTTCTGCCGTAGTCCGGCAGGAAATAGCACAGCACAAACAGCACCGCTGCGGCATTGAACAGCGACGCACGCCAGCTGACAACCTCCTGAATCCAGAGCAGAAACCATGCACTCTTGGCAGGGTTCGGCGGCGATGCGGGATCGGCAGGAAGCTCCAGAGGGCTTTTGAATATAAGCGACAGAACAACAGCCGCCGCAACAGTAACTGCGGATATAAGCAGGCTGAACCGCACCAGCCTGTCCCTGTCCTTCACCTTCTCAGGTTCCGCCATGGGCAGAAGTCCGCCGTCCCGCCGTATATTATAAAGATGTGCCGACAGCAGAATAAGCGTCAGCACGGGTATGAAAACGATATGAAGTGCATAGAAACGCAGAAGGGTGAGCCTTCCGCCCACATCGTCGGGCATCAGCAGAGTTTTGAGCAGAGCTCCTCCCGGCAGTGTATTCATCAGCTCCATTCCCGTTCTGGTCGCCCAGAAAGAGAGCTGATCCATCGGCATCAGGTATCCTGTGTAAGCTTCAAAAACTATCAGCCCGAAAAGGATATAGCCCAGTTTCCAGTTACTCGCTCTTGCGGCATAAACTCCGCAGAAGACCGTCCTGAGCAGATGCAGAGCCATGACCACCAGAAGCATATGGGAGCACATGCGGTGGAGCGAACGGATAAATTCCCCGCCGGATATCTTCTCCTCAAGGAAAAGAACCGAGCCGTATGCCGCCGAAGCCTCCGGAGAGTAATAGAACATCAGCAGAACCCCTGTCAGCATGAGCAGGATGAACAGGGCGGCGGAAATGATGCCCAGATATCCTGTCTTACGGAAAGAGAGGGTGTCTCTGTTGAAGGTCACAGGAAAAAGGTGTGTAAAAAAACGGGATATCAAGAGACGCTCCTTCTGAAAACCGTCAGGATGCCGTTCTTCTCTTCAAAAGCATATTCTGTAAGCGGCTTGACCGCAGGCCCTTTGATAACGCCTCCGTCCAGAGAAAATATGCTCCCGTGGCAGGGACAGGCAAACCTGTCGCCGTCGAGGGAAACCGTACAGCCCAGATGTGTGCAGGTCATTGAGAGAGCCGTTATTCTGCCATCTTTGCGCAGAACAGCGGTCTGCCTGTCTGCAAAGATGAGCGCACCCCCCTCCGGAATATCCGTTGACCTGACGCTGAGAATTATCTCCCCGCCAGCAGAAGGCGGAGTGAGGTATCTGAAAAGACCCCAGAGTCCTGCCGCACCCGCCGCAAAATATGTCAGTCTTTTCAGAAAACTCCGTCTGGAAACAGCCATTCAGCCCCCGTTGATATATGAAAGCAGGAGCTCCGGAGAGCCCCCGCCCGTTAAACCTACTGGATATAGTCCGTAAACTTCTGGGTATAAACCCCTGCGTGAACTATGAGAAAACGCAGGAAATATCCGCCCAGAAGCACCAACGCTTCAAAAAATATCAGCTTCCCGCCTTTAAGATGCAGTCTGCCGCTCTCGCCCAGCGCAAAAACAACCGCCGGAACAAGCAGTCCCAGAAACACCAGAACCACCCAGAACTCAATGGCAAATCTGCCGTTTAAAAGGCTCTTCGCCGAAAACTGCATTTCCGGCACACCCTGCATAGCAATGAAGAACATGCCCGCCAGAAGCAGAATCTCAAGCACTATCAGATAGAAGTGCGTGGTCTCTATTTTGTGCATGCTGTCTTCGGTTCTGAATGCAAGCTCCCGCACAATCATCGCTCCGGAGATACCTGTTGAGGTTGCGGAGATTATGAACAGTATGGGCAGTGCTGTCTGATGCCAGAAGGGTATGGCTCTGAGCACACCCAGAAGAACTGCGGTGTAGCCTGCCGTACAGATTCCGGTTATCACCAGCATCCATCTCATCCAGCCGCTGCCGCCCATTCCGTCCAGAAGTCTCGGCAGCCAGCCGCCTGCAAAGCGGAAGTATCTCGACAGTCCGAGATTGTAGACAGCATACAGCATTGAGAATATCGTGAAAAGGGTAAGAATGCCTGTTCCCCACGATATTGCCGAAGTGGGGTTGACAAACAGCAGAAGAAGCAGCCAAGGCTTCCACATACCCTGTCCCAGATCGATATACAGAAAGAATATACCGATGCTCACCAGAGGCATACCTATTACACTGGCGGCTTTGATGAAAGAGAGATATTTCTCCCTGTCGTACATATCCGCCAGAACAGCCGCAACTATAGCTCCCGCACCGACTCCGGCCAGAAACAGATATACGGCGATATACCATTCAAACGCTTCCTGAAAAACCATTCCGCCCTCCTACTTCTGTATGTAATAGATATTGGGGCGAGTGCCCAGATCCTGCCGCAGTTTCCAGACCTTATAGTGGTTTGTTGCGGCATCCCTCAGCAGAGCGGATATTTCACTGTTCGGGTCGTTTATGTCGCCGAACACCCTGACATTGCCCGGGCAGGTTGTTACACATGCGGGGGCGAGTCCTTCTGCTATTCTTGGCAGGCAGAAAGTGCATTTCTCCGCCACACCCAGTTCATGGTTAAAGAATCTGGCGTCGTAGGGGCAGGAGACGATGCAGTATTTACAGCCGACACATATCTTCTGGTTGACGGAAACGATCCCGTCCTCCCTTTTGTAGCTTGCCTTTGTTGGGCATACTGTGACACAGGGGGCATCGTCGCAGTGGTTGCACTGGTGAGGCAGAAAGTGCATCCTCATGGTGTCCGTATAGTCGGGGCTGACACCCGTGTCGATGTGTGTTCGGAACTTATCCTCCGGCACTTCCCATTCGGCCTTGCAAGCCACCATGCAGGCCTTGCAGTCGACGCACCGGTCCACAATATATGCCATTGCGTATTTCTTTTTCATTTTCTCCCCCGTCATGCCTTAACTATTCTGACAAAGCCGTTGTGGAAACCTGCTCCGCCGCTGATGGGGTCTGTTTCGTCCGATGTGAAATCGGAATCCCTTGCGCCGACACCGGATATTCTGGTCAGACCCTTGCTGACAGAACCGAAGCCGTGGGGCAGAAACACTGCGTCCCTGTGGATATGGTCAACAACCTTTGCAATGCAGGGGTTGCTCTTCTTATTACCCTTGGTAACGCAGACCTTGTCCCCGTTCTTTATTCCCAGAGCCTTCGCACGTCCGGAATTTATCCAGAGCTCGACCTCGGAGTGGTGCAGTGCCAGCAGCCATTCGTTGTTCTGGGTTCTGGCGTGTGTATGGAAGCTCACACGGCCGAACAGCAGACGGAACTCATCGGCTTTGGGCATAGGAGGTGCCTGATATGAGGGCAGGGGATCATACCCGAGATCGTTCAGCATGTTGCTGAAAAGCTCGATCTTGCCTGAAGGAGTATGGAACTCAGGCTCGATGCCCGATGCCAGCGGGAAGGGATCGCCCTCCGCACCCACCAGTGAGCCGTGCTTCTGCATAACTTTTTCGCTGAGCCCCAGCGATTCCAGAAGCTCGGTGTTATATTCCCTGACGTCCATGAAATGGTTCTGATATCCCATAGCCTTTGACAGTCTGGCGGCTATCTCCCATGCTCCCAGAGTATCGTGAAGAGGCTTCACCGCAGGCTCACGGAACTGGATATAGCCTGACTTTCTGGCTGTGGATATGATGGGGTCATATCTCTCCAGATAGGTGGATTCAGGAAGAATAACGTCCGAATACCATGCGGTGTCGGTCATGTATATCTCGCAGGTAACGATAAATTCGCTGGCCTCGATGGCCTTTGCCACAACGTCGGTGCTGCCCTGATTGTGGAAAGGGTTGCACCCGTAAACGAACATACCTTTGAGCGGATGCTTCTGCTCGGCAATGGCCTGCATCATTTTGTTCGCAAGACCAAGGTCTACGGATGCTATGGGAAACTCTGTGCCCGCTCCGTCGGCACGCTCGGCATCCACCTTTTCAAGGTCATGGACCATATGGGGCGTATCGAACTTGAGGGGAACGGGTTTGAAAATTCCGCCCGGCGTTTCCCAGTTGCCCATAAGAGCGTTGAGGATTGCAATGGCTCTTACGAACTGGGTGTCGCTGCCGTATCTTGTGAGGCGGCGTCCGGGGTGGATGTAGCAGTTGGGAGCCGCTTCGCAGAGTTTCACAGCGGCTTCGATTATATCTTTTTCGGGGATCTCGGTTACTTCGGATGCCCATTTGGTCGTGTAGCGGCGCACATGGGCGGAAAGCTCCTCCAGCCCGTAAGTGTACTTCTCCACAAACTCTTTGTTGTATATTTCCTTAACAATGATGTAGTTGATCATTGCCAGAACCAGAGCGGTGTCCGTTCCGGGTTTGATCATCATATATTTGTTCGCTTTGGCCGCCGTTTTGTTATATCTGGGGTCAACATAAATAACGTAGGCACCGTTTGCACAGCCGTTGATGAAATCAATAAGCTCGCCCATGTGGAGAGCCTCGGCAATGTTACGGCCGAGCAGCATTATGCACTTCGCATTCTCCGAATCCACAGGCTCTTTTCCGCCGACAGGTTTACCGTAGGTCAGTGCCCAGCCGATGTCCCTGCTGCCCGTACACTGTGAATAGGACGGAATGCAGATGTTGGGAGAACCCATGATGTGCAGGAGGTCAACAAAGGCATGCTCGCCGGAACCGTGGGCAAACAGCGAGAAGGTTCCGGAGCCGTATTTTTCTTTAAGGCCGTTGCATTTTTCGGCGACGTATTTAATCGCCTCGTCCCATGAAACCTCTTTGAACTGACCGGAGCCTCTTTCGCCTGTTCTGATAAGAGGCTTCTGGAGCCTGTCGGGATCGTAAAGCTGGGCAATGCCCGCATTGCCTTTTGCGCAGAGTTTTCCTCTGTTGCTGGGGCAGTCTTTCTGACCCTCCAGCTTATGCACTTTACCATCCACAACCTTTGCGGTTAAACCGCATTTCCAGAAACACATCTCGCACCAGTTCTGGGCGTATGTCACTCCTGTGGGGGCAGGTTGGCTGACCTCTCCGGCTATGAGACTGATAGATGACAGGGACGCCGCTGCCGCACCAGTGGCAAGGGTTCCCTGTAAGAACCGTCTGCGGGAGATTCTGTTTTTGATCATAATGTCCCTCTTGATTATTGCAAGGGAGGGAGCATTCGTATACTAAGTGAACTTACACCATAATAATAAATCTAAAGGAAAAGTCAATAATATTTCAGATAAAAAATAACTAACAAATACTGTATACAATAAGAAAGCATAAAAATATTGATTATAAATATATTAGACAAATACTACTATTATGTTTTAACATAGATGATTTCTATAGATTTAACTCATTATCTTATTTTTTTGAGTTTTCTACAGTTTTTGTCACCTGCTGCCATTTTTTAAGCAATGCTTTGTTATATTTCGCTCCTTTGCTCTTTATCCTTTTAAACTCGGAATCGTTAACAAAACGGCCGTTAGTCACGGAAAACCATTTTCCGTTGTAAAATGTCGGAAAGGGCAGACCATCCCTGTCTGTGTGATATATCCGCTCGTCCATCCGCTCACGCATGAGCCTTCTGTTGTCGGCATGACAGCTTTCGCAGAGCACCGTCTCCCTGCGGACGGTATGGGGAAAAACAGCTCTGAAATCCGATGAAACCATTTCGTTCTCTTTGCCTATGACCCTGTCCTTCTCTATTCTGGTCACAAAGCCTATGAACTGAGGCCTCAGCGGCGAATACTTCTTCCGCTCGTTAACACCGATGGGAAAATCCGCATACTGCTTGGTGTGACTGCTTTTAGCATAGTCCAAATGCGGTCTTTTGACCCATCTGAAATATTCTGAGAACTTCGTATCACGCATATATATCCAGAAAGTTCCGTACTCCTGATTTGCCCATGCGGAATGGCAGGTGTAGCACTCCATTCTGCCGTGTTCGGGAATTGAATGCTCAACGGAACTGTTTTTATTGAACTGATGGCAGTCGGTACAGGTTTTTGAGAATTTCCTCCCTTCGGCCAGACTCTTCATGGAGTGGCAGTCGCCGCACTGCATACCCTTTTCAAAATGCACGTCCTTAAGCATCGAGGCGTATTTTCCGCCCTTGTGTTCCCTGCCCCGCTGATACCGCTCGTGATCCTCCCGCTGTCCCAGTCCGCTGTATTCTATGCCTGTATAGTAGTCCCTGTGGCACTCCTGACAGTCGTCCGCAGAAGGTTTTTTTATGCTGTGGGGGTTTTCGCTGCGGTGACAGTCCGAACAGCTCTGCACATGGCAGTTTTTGCAGTTCTTATCCCAGAAGCCGCCGTCGTATCTCTCAAATGATTTTGAAACGAATACTTTTTCCGCACTGCGGTGCACCATGGCACTGTCGGTTATGCCGGCATATTCTCTGTGGCAGTTCAGGCATCCCGCCGCACCCTTTGAAAAATCAGCCGCACGGTCGAAATGGTCGGCATTTCGGGCATGGCACGATTCGCACTTCTGCGCCTTGTGGGCACCGGTCAGCGTCACCTTGTGGCAGGCGGCGCAGTTTTTATCATTTTTGTCCAGCGCAAAGCCGCTTTCAGTGAAGCAGAGGCTTATGCACAGGATCAGAAAGAACAGCATCGTACGAGATTCTGCCGCCATATATTCTGCCTTCTCCTTTTTCATGACACATTATGCATGTATTGGCACGGAGCATCGCCGCCAGCTCCCCTGTGTTCAGCAGTCGGGAGTGGTCACGGACAACGTCCGAGGTTACGTTTATTTTTCCGTCTTTAATACTGTAGAGCGAATCCAGAGGCTTTTCGCACTTGTCGCACATATATGAACTGCCGATGTTCCCCTTTGTCACCGAAACCAGCCCCTGACCGAATCCCGCAAACGCCAGTTTCGAATGGCAGGTTTCACAGCTCACGGCTTTTTTCCCTGTGTTATGGCTGAAAAACGGTGCAAACTTGAATTTTTTTTCGCCTCTGTAGTTGAAAACGTGATCATCCAGAACCTTATTGCCCTTTTCGTCTATATATGTCAGGAAAGTCTGACATCCGGGGGTAACAGGCGATATTTTTCCCCTCTGGTTCAGTCCGAGCTGAAAAGGAAAAAGTGTCCTGAAATCCTCGGTCTCGCTGAATGCGCCCGGAGTATCCTGCCCTTTTATCAGGTCGGTCATTTTCTCTGTTTTGTCATATGTGGTGTGGCATCCGTAGCACTGCGCCACGGTATTGGAATGGCAGGTGTAGCACTCCATACGCCCGTGACCGGAAACACCGTGATCCTGTGTCCCTTTAACGGTCTTTATCTCCAGACGTTTGCCCTCCCGCTTGGTGTAAAGATAGAACTTTCCGTTCTCCTTCCTTACGTTGGAGTACATACGCCCCTTTGAGGTGAGCACCATCTCGTCGCCGTAGCTCATTCTGACCTTATAGTTCTGCGATTCCCGCACGGGAGTGCTGTTCTCTTTGGTTATCCTCATGGTCTTGGGCAGTGCTTTTTCTGTGCCGTGACAGTCTTCGCAGGCGGTCTCTATCTGCTGATACATGTTTTCATACATATAGCCGTCGCCCATCATATCCCTTGAGGTGTGGCAGTCGATGCAGTCCATCCCGAAGCCGAAATGTATGTCCGCCTCCATGTGGCGGACGTTGCGCACCCCGTCCACAAGATCGGGACCCGGGTAGCCGTCCTTTGTGGGCACGAGGGAGTTGTTGCCGTCGTAGTAGCCTTCGTATGACAGAGCCAGCCTTCCGCTTCTGTTGTGGCAGGTTAGACAGACGTCGTTCGATGGAAGAGCCGAAATGACATGCTTTTCGGGATAGGGGCCTTTTCCGTGGATAGTTTTGTCCCCGCCCGCATAGGTTCCTTCATCGGAATGGTTAAAGTGGCATGCGGAACAGCCGGATGAGTGATGCGCCCTGTAGCCCTCCAGCTTATCGTAGCCTACATGGCAGGCGGAACAGAATTTCCGGTAAAGCTCGCCGGAAAGCTCATCAAGCTCAGCAACGGACGGCCTTTTCTGAGGTTTTCCGTTTTCGTCATACCCCTCTGCGCCCCCTGTGCTGTAAAGCTTGCCTTTATAGTCGTCCCATGCCTGCTGAGAGTTTTTTATCATACCAGTGGCTGTGTACATAAGCGTGCCTGAAACTCTCTCAAGCTGATACTGATGGCATTTGCCGCAGGTCTTTTCCCATACGGCAGGGTCTCCGGGGTTTCTGCCCCCCAGCATCTTCGCATGGGCAACGGCCTTGTCCGCCGAAAGCGGATCGCCGCCGTGGCACTCTTCGCAGGCAATTTTATGATTTTCAGAAGGATACTCTATCCCCGAATGGCAGTTGGAGGCCATGCAGCCCCTAGACACATCACCATTGCGGAAAAAACCGAGATACACGGTCACAGATACGCACAGAACAAAAAGAATTACCGCAGACATGTATATCAGTTTTTTTCGCACCGGAATTTATCTCCCCCAGCAGATCATAGCAGAAAAGGCGGGGTGGTGAAACCCCGCCTTAAAACAATATCAGCAGCCCTGAAGTTTAAAGCCGGGCTTACCGCCCACAGCCTCAACCTTCACAGCATCGCCGGCCTTAACATCAATGGCAGCATCAAGCTTGATTGTGATGTTAGTTCCGTCAACACTGACAACTTTTCCTTTGGATGCCTTAGCAGCCGCAACGGCTATTCCTGCCGAAATGACCATAACGGCCAGCACGATAATACCGATCTTCTTTCTCATATCATTTTCTCCTTTACTATCAGAACCTGACCTGCATATACAGTTCGAATGTATCGAAATCCTGCATATTGGTGTCCTGTCCGACCTCTTTGTCGAAGTTTGTTTTTGAATACTGTGCAGTGAGCTTTATCTTGTCTTCGTCTATGTAGTAGTTAACGCCGCCCGCAATGAAATCCACGGAGTTGTCATAGTATCCGTTGAGTTTTGCGAAGTCGAACTTGTCATAGCGTCCGAAGAACTGCACCTGTCCGGGGCCGACGTTGAAGGGGAGCATATAGCCCGCTTTAACATAATAGCCGTCACGCTCGCCGTTCTGACCGTATGAGTTTGCGTCGGGGTTTGTGCCCTTGTACGCATCGTCAAAGCTTACGTTAAGATATGCGGCTGAAAGGGTGAAGGTACCCGCTGCCGTGGGAAACTCGCCGAAAATATCATATGAATATGCGGCGTAGTCCTTTTTGTCGGCAAGGTTTGCAACGTCGCCGTAAACAGCGTCGGGCTCATACTGATAGGATGCGCCCACCGTAAGCACTTTCATCTTGCCGAAATATGTGCCCTTGTAGCCGTAGCCTGTCTCTTTATCCAGCAGAGAAAGGTGCATACGGCCTGTATAGCGGAGGTTTGAACCGGGATCGGGTGAACCGTCGGCAGCATCGCCTGTACGGCCTTCCTGAATCTCACCTCTTACCTGTACCATGTTGTCAAAGAACTCTGCACGTGCGCCGACACCCTTGTCTCTGCTTGTTTTGAAAGGAGCATAGACAAAGAATGAACGGTCAAGTGTCAGAGGGTTGAAACATCCCTCAAGGTTCTCTCTGGTGAGAGAGTGTTTGAACTTACCTGCGATCAGGTCAACGTTCTCAAATGGTGTGTATCTGAGCTGTGCATCCAGCAGATAAAAATCTTTGCTGTCGTCGTCAGATATGTCCACATAAAGCGGGTTTACGTTCTTGTCTTCAATGTATTCTGTCTGAACATAGAAGCTGAGCTTCTCGTTGTATGTGCCGATGAAGCCTATCCTGTTCCTTCTGAAGTTGAACTCGTTAGTGTCGTCTTCAGCGTTAACACCGCTCCCGGTGTTTCTGCCTGTGTAGCCGAACTGAGCGTCATAAAAGAACTGGAGATATTTGCCCTCGCCAAGCTCGATGGGCTTGAAGGCGAATGCGCTTCCTGCGCACATGAGCATAAGCATCAGCACTGTAAGTAATTTTGTTTTAAACATATTTATTCTCCGGATTTAATCAGCAGCCGCTGGGTCCGCCGGGAGTCACGGGTTCGCCCGAATCATCGCCGGAATCGGAACCGTCGTCATCATCGGAAGCGACATAGGCTTTGTCCGCTTCTTCAATCTCATTTCCCGTACCTGTGTAGCCGGGGTTGGAAACGAACAGCAGAGCGCCGTATACGTCTTTCCAGTTAGCTGTTGCAGCCATTGTTGCAGTCTGAGCAGTTGTGCTCACGTTGCCGGATGTAACAACGGGTGCGACTGTTGAAAGCCTGAAAGTGTCGAAGGAAAGAACGTTTGAGTTCACATTCGCCTTAAGAGGACCGCCCAGAGCTATCACACCTGTGCTGTCAGCAGTTGCGCCGTTGGGGTTGCCCACAGCCGTAACGCTTGCAGTGTCGGTGTACCAGTAGAAGGAAGATCCGCCCCAGTATACTGCCTGAGCAGCATAGGAAACTCCGCGCTCATATCCGGCGTGGCTTGACCATGCAGACCATGAACCGTCATACAGAGCTACGTTGGGGTATCCCAGAACCTCTTTGATATAATAGTAAACAGGTGTCGCAGAGTAGCCGGACACGCAATGAACTATGATGTTGCTGGCAGATGTGATGCCTTTTGCCGCAAGGATAGCCTCGCCTGTGGCCTTGTCAACAAACTTGCCGCCGCTGATGAAGCTGGCCGCATTGATACCAGTTACAGCGCCTTTGATACGTCCGTTGAACGCTACTGAACCCTGTGAATCAGTACCCCTTACGTCGATGATCTTTGTTGAAGCAGAACCCGCTCTTACAAGGTCGATAACGTTCTTGGTGGTGACTCTGGCCGCATCATGCAGGCCGGGAAGTTGCTTAACGGAGAATGTGCTGTCCGCAGGGTCAGCCGATACTGTTGCAGTGTCCACCAGAGAAGCGTCAAGTGCCTTCACAGCAGCAACGCCGCCGTCAAGTATCTTGATCTTTGACTCTGAAAATCCCCAGTAGAAGAATGTCCACCACGCTCTTGTGGCGTTGAATTCGCTTGAAGATACAGCCTGATTCGCAAAAACTATGACAGTATCTTTTGTCACGCCCATGTCCTGAATCATCTTGTCCATCGTTGCGCCTGTGGTCACCATCCTTGCGGATGTGGCTCTGGCATCAACAGTGTCGATGGGACCTTCGGCCCTGTACTCATCCAGAGCAAAGCCGTTGATCACCGCACTGTTACCTCTGATTGAGCCGATGATCCTGTCTGACGCAGCTGTGAAATCAGTCTGAACGTCAACGATTATAACGGGATAACCTTCGGATGTTTTCCAGCCGTTCTTGATCCACTGAACAGCCGTATCAGCAGAAACAAGAGTTTCGGCAGAAACATCGTATCCGTTCCACCATGCGTTGGATGGCTGAGTAGGTGCCGGAGCCTCATAAGAACCGCCGCCTCCGCCGCAAGCAGAAAGCACCGCAAACGCAGAAGCGAACGCCGCCGTTACCATGAATGAACGGCCTTTCCTCAATAAAGAGTGCTTCATAAAATCCTCCAATTAGGGCATATGCCCTTTCGTGTTATGGTTTTGCAGCTATCGTTCACTTAGTTACAAAATGCCCTTCCCACGCTTTCGGTTACGAACCACTCCGGACAAAACGGCTTCTTTTCCGCCTTGTCTTAATTTCTAAATTCAAATGTCTTAATATCTATACTTATCATAAATAAAACACACGAATATCAACCCGTCAACTCAACTTGGCATATGCTAATTACGATTAACATCAATAATTTAATATCTATGATTATCCATATGTTTTTATGTTTGCCTATACAGAAGGTGCGATGGATTTTATGATAAAAACTCTCTCAATTAAAAAATGATGAAAATTTTTTTAAATTGAATTTAATGTGAATTATGCCGCAGGCTAAATTTTCATATATAAAAATTCATTGGCCATGTGCTTTAGGGTAAAGGGGATTTTTTCCACAATAAAACATAATCTCTTAACCTATTTTTAACTGACATTCTTCCCGCAATTTCAAAAATATATAATTCTTGTTTTCAGCCAACAACATGTTAAAATCAGACCAACTTAACACCGAGGTATTTTATGGACTGTATTTTCTGCAAAATAATAAGCGGAGAGATCCCTTGCAGCAAAATCTATGAGGATGACCTGTTCATCGCCTTTCTGGACATCCGTCCCATCAGAAAGGGTCATACTCTGATTGTGCCCAAAAGACATTTTGAAAGCCTTTTCGATACGCCCGTAGAAGAATCTGCGGCAATCTATGCCGTTACGGCAAAAGTTGCGGCGGCAGTTCGGGAGGCCACTAAATCAACCGGAATTAATATTATCCAGAACAACGGGGCGGATGCCGGACAGGAAGTCTTCCACTCCCACATCCACATTATCCCCAGAAGCCATGATGACGGCCTGAAGTTTGAAAGACAGCATGATGAATACAGCGGCTTCGAGGAGATGGGCAAGCTGGCTCACCGCATCCACAGCCTGACAGAATAAGAATGGAACCGGGGGTGTGTGGGGTACTGGTGTCCCCTGCGGTCTTCAAAACCGATGGTGACGCACCTGTGCGTCAGGCGGGTTCGATTCCCGTGCACCTCCGCCAAAATATTTTATATATCCAGTTTATCAGTAACATGCAGATGGCACTTTTTGATGTGTGCCTTATTTGAGACAAAAACAGAACTGTTCCAGTAAAAATGTTATAATTTCATAGCGGTGTGATCACCGGAAATTCTGGTACCGGGTGCTACTCATTCCGTCTTGAACGGAGAGTGCTATGATGAGGCTTCCAGTTCATCCGCACCGCTTATCAAATCTCTTCCATATTTTGTATGCACTTGATTTTTATATCCTGCATATAATTAAAAATCGGCTCCGCTATGTGCGATGGAAAATTTTCAGGAAGCTGTTTTCTGACATTTGCGATAACATCATCCATAGACCAAATAACATCCTTAACAATACCTTTCATGGCCTCTGTTGAGAAATTACATGCATCAGCCGTCCGTATCCAATTGCTGACATGAATACGCTCCCATAAGTATTGCTTATTGGTTCCCACAACAGCCATCGCCATCTTTATTTTACTGGGATGTATCTCTTTTTTAGCCAAACTGGGATAAATGGATATTACGTCGTAAATCGGGGTCAGATTATATGCTCCCTGAGGGTTCAGCCTGATACTAAAGTTTTTCGCATGTCCATCTACAGCGCCCATAACCCAAAACAAAAAAACCGTCTTCATAAAGGTATGCCTATCCTCTTGACTATTGGACGAACCACGGAGAATTTCCATAATTCTTTCAATCCCCAATCTACCGTCTTTTTCATATTTCAGAGATGGTGACGTGCCAGTGATTTGACAAAAGTCTTCCTGAGGCAATCTGATAATCCATGACTTGTCGTCAGCCAATTTCCTATCGAACCGTTCAACGGACAATACTTTCATGTCTTCAAACTGTACAATGTCCATATTTGCAACAGCTAAACCGAATGCCTTTAAAATAAGATGGCAAAGCCACTCATTTTCAACACTTTCAGATAAATCAATGTTGTTGGCGCGGATATAACCTATCGGTAATTTTATAATATGTGTCGTAGGGGTCGAGCCTTCAGGTCGATACCAGTCTTCATTTCTTTTCAATAAGGCCGTTTTTTCCTGAGCACCGGCAAGCGAAATTCTGAAGTCATCTGAATCATCCATCCCAAGAGGTTCTGTCCGGTAATTTTTCAGAATTTTAGCAATATCATGGTCTGATAATAGCTTTCCTTCAATATTTCTCACACGGCAAGGATTCTTTCCATAAGGAACGAGTTGGATTGCACCAACGCAGTCATTACCTATTTCAGCAAGGATATCAAAACTGTCCGATCTGCCAATTTTCAACCTTGCCTGTATTCTGTCAAGCACCTTCTGATTATCCGGCAAGAGATTATCCAGATAATTCCTTACCACATCGCCACTGTGTTTTTTCGTAAATAACGGCATAGACAAAGATAACGGTCTGCTTTCCTCCATCTGCATCCACTCGTCCGCATAAGTAAATTCAAGTAAACTGGTTGTCAGCCTTTCCAATATCCCAACCAGAATGCCATTCATATAGACGTTTAATTTTGCCGACTGACTTTCACGTCCCACGTCACCACTCCGCCTTTAATTTTGAATCTTTCGGATTCAGTGCCATATCAAGGTTTAATTCTGAAAGTACTATAAACAATGTATCCAGCCGTGTGTTCTTTGATCCGTTTTCTATTTTTGAAATAGTTGCTTGGCGTAGACCAGTTTTTTCTGCCAGTTGCCCTTGAGTGAGCTTGGCTTTCTGTCTGGCCGATTTTATAGCGTGCCCCAATATTTCCGGAGAACTGATTATTTGACTTATCATTGCAACCTCGTATACGCATAACAGTATAAAACATATTAATACGCTATTGCGTATAAATAGTACTTATACGCAGAGGCGTATATTTGAATAATATACTCCATAGCGTATATTGTCAACGCATCTTCCACAAGAACCTTATAGCTTTACCCAGCATTTTGTTTGATAACTTCGATCTTGAATTCTTCAGGGTATCGCTTATTGCTTTGGAAAGCTCCTCGTGTTATTTTTAGAACTCTAAAGTATTTGCCTTTCTAGAGGATATTCAGAACATTAGGATTAACAACGAATCATGATTTAAACACTTATTGCCGAAAGATTAAACTTAATACATCATTCCGAACAGCCAGAGGGGGATTTTGTTACCGTATCCGATTTCTAAATCTGCGGCGGCAACGTAGGCATTTTCAATATCCTTTATCTGTTTGAAACCTTTGTCTTTTCCGCCTATCTCAAACGTGATGCCGTCAGCTGTGTAATCACCGCTTTTCGCACACTCCAGAGACACAGACAGAAAATTGTCCTGCATCCGATAGTAGTTATTAAGCTGGTTTACGAAAAACACTTCCCGCACTGTCCCAATGTCCGGCTTTGAGCTTATCGCAAAGAGCAGGTTCGAGTTGTTCATCAGCAGTTTCTCGGACTTTCTCACTGCACCGTCACCCCTGCCTGCAGGCTTAACCAAGTTAACCAGCCCAGCCTCCCGCAGATATATCAGGTATTCGTTCATCGTCACCCTGTCTATCCCGGTAACCTCGGACAATCCTGTCTTTTTAAGCTCATACGGCGGTGTCGTGGCAAGCATATAGAGTAGCTTCTTTATCTGATGTATCTTCGCATATTTAATATCGCACACAAAGCCCATGTCGGTTTCTAAAACTTCTCTAATCGTGTTGGAAAGCTTCATGTGATATGTCGGTTTATCGTTGAGAAAGAACGGATAATAGCCATATGAAAGATATTCTGAGAATACTTTCAGCACTTTCGGGAATTTAGAGATAACATCACCTGCAATGTCTATATGGTTTTTAAGCAGGTCTTCCAAACTGTATATCCCGAGCTGCATGCCATAGGCGAGGTTCAGATACTCTCTGAACGATAGTCCGTCCAGATGGTAAAATGCCGCTCTTCTGCTGAGATCTGCATCCTGCATATTCATCTGCAAAAGGCTTGAACCTGAAAATACGACCTTTAAATCGGGGCGGGTGTCGCATATAGCTTTTATGTGTTTTGACCAGTCCGGATATTTATGTACCTCGTCAAGACACAGCAGTTCTCCGCCGTTTTTGGCAAACTCTGCGGCAAACTCATTCAATGGCAAATCCTGAAATCTGGGGTTGTCCACTGAAACGTATAATGCGTTGGTTTTCCCATCATATTTCGATTTGAGGTACTGCATCATCATAGTGGTTTTCCCGACACCACGTGCGCCAAGTATGCCTATGCAGTTATTATCCCAATGTATTTTATTAAAAAGATAGCGACTGTCAGCACTCGGAAGTTTCTTCATAGCAATCGCCTGTTCGGCAAACCACAAGTCAAGATCAAACATACAGCACCTCTGTAAAATACATCTTACAATAGTGCGGCAACAATGTAAAGTCCAACTTACATAAAAGAAACAATATGCATGTAAGTTTCATTTTACAAACACTAATCTTGCATGTAAAGTACATTTTACATTATCACACAATCAAGCCCAGCGTCTCATTTCATTTTGTCCTAAATAGAGCCAAGGCAAAGCCAGACAAGACAGAATAGATTGCAATCTTCCAATCACTTAAGATAACGCAGGAGTCCTGAATAGGACACCATTACAGTCCCGTGCACCTCCGCCAAATCAATCAAATCATTTCTATACTCAAGGGAGCATTTTATTCGGCAAATATAGGAAGCTGTATTATACTTTGTGATATAGGGAGGTACTCATGTCATTTTACAATCTCTCAGCAAAAAGCCTTTCAGGAGAAACCGTTAACTTTGCCGAATTTACCGGCAAAACAGTTCTCGTCGTAAACACTGCCAGCAAATGCGGCTTCTCACCTCAATACAACGATCTTGAAAAACTTAATCTAAAATACAAAGATAAAGGTCTTGTGATTCTGGGCTTCCCATGCAACCAGTTCGGCAATCAGGAACCGGGCAATGCAAAGGAAATAGAAACCACATGCAGGATAAACTACGGAGTTACATTCAGAATTTTTGAAAAGTGTGACGTAAGGGGCGATTCGGCGCATCCGGTCTTCAGATTCCTTTCGGGCAGACTTCCTGGAATATTCGGCACGGAAAGTATTAAATGGAATTTCACAAAATTCCTTATTGCTCCGGATGGCACTCCTGTGAGGCGTTTTGCTCCTTTCACAAACCCCATGAAAACTGAGAAGCATATTTTGCAGTATTTAGGACAGTAGTGAAGGTACTGTAAGTCAGGAAAACAGGGGCGCAGAGCACCCCTGCAATCCCACCTTCAAGAAAAAACTGCGAAAGCCTCATTGAGCGAGCCTTTCAACAGATACGCTACGCCTTTATAAAAATCTGTCGCCGAATTTTCTATCATTTTTTCAGTAAATTCATCCACCCAACTTGCCGGATGGTCTTTTATGAACTCTGCAATCTCCTTTCTGACATCCTCAGCGGTTTCGTCAGCCGCCGCAGTTGCACAGAGAAAGTTGAGATAAGCACATTCATAAGCCATGTGGTCGTCGGGTTCTTTGTGGAGATTATGGATCTCAAGGCCGAACTTTCTGTATCTGTTTCTGACCTTAAGTGTTGCTTCGCCGAAAATAGTGCGATCCTGTTCTTTATAGACCGACTCCCAGGGCGGAGCGAAAAGATGTCCGGGGCCTATGAAAAGTTTATTGAAATTATCCTTAAGCGGCTGTAATTCGCTTTCGGTATAGTTTTTCAGGTAATTTTTGAGAAGTTCCAGTCCGGTCTTCGATTCGGCACTCTCCGGGAAAGGCCATTCGTCCAGAAGGCCGACACTGTCTCTGAACCCCTCCATATATTCTTTTTCAGGTGCGTCCAGAAGAACCTTGTTGAAGAACGAGAACGCCGCCATCGCTTCAAGATATCTGTCGCTGTCTGTAATGTTCATTGCTTTTTCCTTGAAAGTTTATAAATGGGCGGAGGTGTTATCCCCCGCCCGTCATCGTTTTATCAGAATACTTCTTCTTTGTTCACCACAGCCGTGCCTGATGACGAATCCTTGTGCAGGTTGAAGACTGCATTGGGTTTCGTGAAGGCTGTAAAGGATGCGACTATGTTTGCATTGCCATATTTTTCTCTCAGCACTTCGATCTCGCCGAACTCAAGGGCTCTTGAGGGGCAAGCCTTTACGCATGCGGGCGAGGGTACGCCATCGGCAGTTTTTTCGTCAGTACACATGATGCATTTTTTCATGTGTTTTGCCTGATGGTCATAAACCGGAGCCTTGTAGGGGCAGGCATTCTGGCAGCCGAAGCATGAGATGCACTTTGATGCGTCGTAAACAACGACACCATCGGCTTCTCTTTTGGTATATGCGTTTGCAGGGCACACGTTCAGACATGCGGGGTTATCGCAATGCTGACAGCCGAGGGACACATAAAATGCGAAGATGGAATTGTTATAAGCGTTCACATCTGTTTCGCTCCAGTTTCCGCCGGAAAACTCGTAAACCTTCCTGAACTTCTCTCCGGAATTCAGGTTCTGTCTGTCTTTGCATGCAACAAAGCATGCTTTGCAGCCTGTGCAGTGTTTGGTATCTATGTAGAATCCGTACTGTTTGCTCATCTTATCCTCCTTAGCCTGTTACCTTTTTAACAGCGGCAAGAACGCTGTGCTGACAGTTCCCTTTCGACACGGGACCGGGTCTGAAATCCGTAAGGACGTTGATACATCCGCCGTAGTCAACAACGCTGCTGTTGCCTATTTCCGCCGGAGCGAGGGTGCCTGTGTGAACCACACTGCTGTTATACCACTTGCCGCCGGGGTTGTACCATGCGCCCTGAGGCAGACCGATTACACCGGGCATAACCCTTGCGGTAATCTTGGCCTTGATGCGCACAGCTCCTCTGTCGTTGTATATCTCCACAGTATCGCCGTGGGATATACCCAGACGCTGAGCGTCAATGTTGTTTATCCATGCAGTCTGCACGCTGGCTTCCCTGTTCCACTCGCAGTTGTAGTATGTTGAGTGGGTTCTCTGCTTATAGTGGAATCCGACCACCTGGAAAGGATAGGTGCTTCTGGCAGGGTCGTCATATCCGCTCCATGAAGCGTAGTATTCAGGAATAGGAGATATCTTGTCCTTGCCGTCGTTGAACTCGGCAGGGAACGTCCACTGATGCTTCAGGTTGTAGAGACGTTTTGAGAATATCTCAAACTTGCCCGAAGGAGTAGAGACTCGCTTAGTTGCGGGATCTTCCACGAAGGCTTTGAAAGCAACTGACGGAACAGCCGTTGTGCTGTAATGCTTTATAAGGCCTTTCTCTTTGCATTTCGCATAGGTGTCCTGACCTTTTGCGGCAGTGAAGATACCCTGATCGCCGTATTTTGTTATGGACTGATTGAAAAGGTATTCCAGCCACTGATCCTGAGTTCTGCCCTCGGTGAAAGCCGCTTTGATGCCAAGCTTGTCGGAGATAAGAGAGAGCATCTCATAGATGGTCTTGCACTCGAACATAGGTTCGATGGCTTTACTCTGGAATTTGATATCGCAGGTATTACCGCCTGAGTTCGTAGACATATCGTTCTGCTCGAAGTTAGTACAGTCGGGCAGAATATAGTCAGATATCATTGCTGAAGGAGTGAAATAGTTATCGATGGTTACGATGCATTCCACCAGTGACTCGTTCTTGTACATCGCCATGGTTCCGTTGACATCTGAGTGCTGGTTGAGCATACAGTTACCCGCATAGTTCCATATGAACTTGATGGGAGCGGGCAGGGGAGTATCCTGTGTAGCCAGACCTCTTACGCCCCATGTTCTTCCGGTCATGCTTGTATGATCTTTGATAGCCTGCGGCCATGCAAAGTTGGATATAGTATAGCCTACGGGGTTAGCGGGGAAGGTGCTCACCCATTTATCCATACGCACTGAAACTGAAGATGCGGCCTCTCTGGCAGACGAACCGCCGCCTGTGATACCGATGTTTTTAGTGAGGATGGTTATCAGACCGATGGCTCTTGAGTTGTTGCCGCCCAGTGAGTGTCTCTGGGGACCCCATCCCTGAATTACCATTGCGGGGGACTCGTTAATCAGCTGTTTTGCGAATGCTTTTATTTTTGCTTCCGAAACACCTGTAATGGCAGATGCCCATGCGGGAGTCTTAACGATGCCGTCAGTTCCAAGACCGCTGATGTATGCTCTGTATGAGCTGTTGGCAGGGATAGCAGGCTCAGTCGCATCAGTATCGCCCCATTTCTTATCATAAGCAGGCTCATATGAGGATTCCGCACCGGCAGTAACCTCAACAACCCCGGCCATTGAAGCTTCACTCCAGCCTACACAGCGTGCGTCGATCCATGCTTCGTCCAGCAGACCTTCGGAAAGAAGGTACTGAACCATACCCGCAACCAGTGCAGAATCGGTTCCGGGACGGATAGCCAGCCAGTCGGCCTCAAGGGCAATAGCTGTATCGGTGTAGAAGGGATCCACAACTACAAATTTGAGGTCGGGATTAGCTTCTTTTGCTTTCTGCAGGTGATATGTGAAGTGTCTGGCAGAACCCATTCTGGTGTTCGCAGGGTTGTTACCCCAAAGAACCACAAGGTTGCTGTTCACAGCATCGGTGATGGTGTTGTTGCTCCAGCTTGTACCCTCAAGAAGGCACAGGTCGGATGTTATCTGTGAAGTTGAATAGTCTGCATAATGGTTCAGCCAGCCGCCCCAAAGGTTGTGCATTCTTGCGAGAGGGGTAGAGGCAGGGGGCCATGAGCAGGACATGTGGGCACAGATAGTTCCTGTTGCATACTGAACATAGAATGCTCCGGGACCATAGGTAGTCTTAACAGACTGCATTTTGGCTGCAATCTCAGTGATCGCCTGATCCCAGGAGATACGCTCGTACTGACCGGAACCTCTGAGGGATCCGGCAACTCTTTTCATGGGGTACTTGAGTCTGTCGGTGTTGTATATTCTCTGACGTACGGAACGGCCTCTTACGCATGAACGCTGCTGATAGTCCGCACCATAAGGTCCGTATGTGTCTGCAGATTCGTTATCCGTTCCCACACGAACAACAACTCCGTCCTTAACATAAAGCTTAAGGGGGCAGTTGCTTCCGCAGTTAACGTTGCAGGCAGACCAGACTGCCTTATCGTAGTCGAAATCTTTGGGCTTGATGACCGAGTTGTCTTCCTCGACCTTGTCCGAACCGCCGACAGAGCCGCAGCCAACCGTAGCCGCCGCACCCAGCATGGCGCTCCATTTCATGAAAGTTCTTCTGGAAACATCCAGAGATTTAGTTAAACGCTCTTTATCTAATACAGACATATTAACCTCCGTTAATTCTCAAACAGATTTCCTGGCTCGCATGGCTAATGCGGTACATTCCGCAGCAGCCGTCAATATCCTTTCCGGCAAGGTGAAAACAGAACTCCGATAATCCCCTCCCTTCCGGCCGCAGAACTCCGCAGACCGGCCTATAAAAAACTGATTTAAAAACTTCAGCCGCCCGATACAGTTATCCGGCAGCCCGAGCCTTGACGTCAGGAAAATATTCAGCGAGCCCCTCAGGACAAATCTGTCCCTAATTGAAAATACCAATAACAAGATGAAGCATTGGTAAAACATAGATTGACAATTGAAAAATAATTGGAAATTTTACGATATATACAAACGCATATCACGAAAAGACACAACGATATTGTCTATAGATATAACCTATACAGAACAGGCAACACGGCCAAATTGTCAGATATCCGCACCGAGGTCGATATCCGTGTCACTGTCGTCTATTTTGTAGCCTCTGCCTCTGACACTGTGCAGGAGCTGTTTTTCGTAAGGTCTGTCAACAAGCTGGCGCAGGGTATAAAAATGTGATTTCAGAGAATTGCTCATGGGAGGCTGATCCTTCCATATGTCATATTCCAGTTCCTCTTTTGAAACGGGGCCGGGATACTTTTCCATGAGACGCAGAAGAATGCGGAAACAGACGAAGGGCAGAACTATTCTGTCTCCGGCTCTCTCAACTATCCCCTTTTCCGGATCGAGGGACAGGTCGGCAACTCTGAAAACGTTGGCAACGCACTGTCTGTATCTTCTGGACAGAGCCTTCAGCCTGATCAGAAGCTCTTCCAGATCGAAAGGCTTGGTGAGATAGTCGTCGGCACCGCATTCGAAACCGCTTATCTTGTCGCCGAGCATAACTCTGGCTGTGAGCATTATTACCGGAATCTTAAGGCGGAGATTCTTCCTTATGCGGGAGCAAACCTCGAAACCGCTGATGGTCTGAAGATTTATGTCAAGAATAACGGCATCGTAGATATTATCACGAAGAAGCTCAAGGGCAAGCTCTCCGGAGGCCGCATAGTCCATACTGCATCCTTTCCCCTCCAGAAAGTCTACAATATTCTCAGCGATATCCAGATCATCCTCAACAAGAAGAAACTTCATTCCAATGTTATCAGACGTGTCGTTCCGCACTATTTTCACCTATACATTATAATATCCATATAATTGTCAAATGCAGGTAAAGCGCAACACTTTTTCTACACAAATTATAACGCTAAAATATCGCAAAGGCATGAAAAAAAGGATATTCACTCAACCGGAGCCAGAAGAGCAAGATAACGGAGGATCTTTACTGCGGACTTTTCATCCAGCCCGGCATGAAGTCTCATTGACCTGACCACGGTTGCCCATTGGGGGTAGCTGAAAGAATCCGGTTCATACGCTCTGTGGCAGGTTCCGCACCTTTCAAAATAGACATTTTCAAGGTCGCTTACGGCATCGTCCATTGTTTCCGCAAGTTTTTTGCTGCCGATGACCGCCTGAATTTCAATCATATCCGGCAGAGGTGTTTTCACCGGAAGCTTCAGACCGCCCATGGGCACACCGGGTATAGCCGGATCGAAAAGCCTGCCGTCCGGAAACAGCCTGAATTTTTTGCGTACAAGCCAGCCGCCGCCTGCGAAATAGCCGTCAAAGGATGCACCCTGATATATTGTCGCCGTACCGACAGAGGTCGGAACATCCAGAGGTTCTTTAACGTACACGGTCTGATCGCTCTGAGCAGATGCGGAAGAAAGAACGCTCAGAGCAAAGAGCAGTGCCAGAACAAGCCTTATTTCCCACCGCCTTTTATTTCCGGAACATCATATGCCGTGTTTCTCGGCAGTTTCCCAGAAGCCTTCTTTATGGCCACCAGACAGGTGTTGGCCGAAATGGCCTGAGCCAGTTTCGATGTCGGCCTGTCAGGAGTAAGCACGTTCACCTGTCCCGAAACACATCTGGAATCCGCATTGAGGGGATCTTCCGCCGCATACCATGCACCCTCCTCAACGGCAACAACACCCTTCACTATTTTTGATGTGACCATAGCACCCGCAAGGATGCTTCCTCTGCTGTTGTATATTTCAACTATATCCCCGTGACTGATGCCCAGTTTGGCCGCATCCGCAGGGTTAATGTAAACAGGTTCCCTTCCGCCTATCTTCGCCTTTGCTGCCAGCGGGGTGTTGTCCAGCTGAGAGTGCAGTCTGTATTTGGGGTGGGGCGTTATCAGCTGAAAAGGATATCTTTTAGCAAGATATGACGAGGGTCCTTCAATAGGATCTAACCAGACAGGGTGTCCGGGGCAGTCCTCATATCCGAACGAAGAAATCTTTTCTGAAAAAAGCTCTATCTTGCCGGAGGGGGTACGCAGATGGTTATTCACCGGATCCTTTCTGAAATCCGCATGACGCACGAACTCCCTGTTCTTTTTGGGAGCTGAGAAGTGCACGTAGCCCTGCTTCCAGAAATCTTCGAATTTAACCGATGTTCTGAGCTTGCTGTAGCTCCATTTTATCCACTCATCCACACTCTTTCCGCCCGTATAAGCCTTCTCAAGGCCGAACCGGACCGCAAGCTCACGGAATATGTCAAAATCGTTTCTGGCCTCGAACATGGGGGCTATCAGCTGTTTCATTGCAAACGCATACTCAACGCCGTATGACGAGCCGAAGGTTATGTCGCTTCGCTCAAAACTTGTGGTAGCGGGGAGAACTATGTCAGAATATTTCGCCGTCGGAGTCCACCAAGGCTCATGGGTTATCACAGTGTCCACCTTTCGGAACCCCTCTATGAGCTTTCCGACATTGGGCTGGTGCCCCAGCGGGGTGACGCCCGCTGAATATATAAGCTTAATATTGGGATAGGTCAGTTTTTTGCCGTTATAGTCTATGGTCTTTCCGGGATTAAGCAGCATCTCGTTCATCCGGGATGCGGGCATAAGTATATTTACTGGGTTTCTCCCCTGAGACAGCATCAGCGGTATTCCCACGTCTGAATAGGGTGCACCGGCACTGCAATAGTGCATGTTAAAGTATATTCCGCCGCCGGCAAGGCCTATCTGGCCTATCATGCTGGCCAGCGCCACAAGGCTCCAGTGGAACTGTTCGCCGTACTGGATCCTCTGACACGCCCAGCTTCCGGTCACCAGAGTTCTGTGTTTAACAGCCATTCGGGCGAGTTCCCTTATCTTCCTTGCGGGAACTCCGCATATCCGCTCGGCCCATTTCGCATCCTTTACCTTTCCGTCCTTTTCGCCGTTAAGATATTTGATGAAAACATCAAAGCCCACCGTATATTTTTCCACGAAATTTTTATTATAAAGCTTCTCGGCATAGAGAGTGTGACACATGGCCAATATCATGGCCGTGTCGCAGGCCGCCTTTATGGGAACCCACTCTCCGCCTATCTTCTCCACCGACATGTTCTTGGTGGGGTCTATTACAACAAATTTCACACCCTTCTTTTTAAGTTTGAGGAACCATTCACTCCCTGAATGTGTGGGAACATGGTAGTCAACCTTCTCGGTTTTATAGGGGTCGGCACCCCACATTAGGATCAGCTCTGTTTTATCCAGAACAACTTCTCTTGATGTCTGCTGGCTGTACACCTCGATATCCCCCACAACATGGGGCAGAATCTGTGTTGCCGCACCTGCGGAATAATCGCCGACGATGTCGACAAATCCGCCGAAAAGACCGAAAAGCCTGCCCTGAAGCGCTGCCGCCTGATGTATCCTTCCCGGATGCGCCCATCTGGCATAGGTGGTTTTAAAGATGGATTCGTTGCCGTATTCGCCTTTGGCTCTGATGAGGGATTCCGCAACAAGATCAAGGGCGGTGTTCCAGTCCACACGGACAAACTCCTCCGCTCCTCTAAGATGTCTTTTATCGCTTCTGTCCAGATAGCTTTTACGCACGCAGGGATACTTCACCCTGTTCGGCGCATAAACGTAGTCCTTCATCGCATAAAGAAGATCAACAGGGGCGACGTCCATTCCCATCGCCTCGATACGGACAACCTTTCCGTTCCTTATATACGCCTTAAGAGGTCCCATATGCGTGGCATGGGTTATCACCTTGTCGCCGCCGGCAGCCAGAGCCTCTGCGTCGCAGGACAATACTGCCAGCATGGCTCCCGCCATTCTCAGGAACTCTCTTCTGTTCATCTGCATTTAAGCCTCCTCAGCTTTTTCCATAACAGCGCGACAGGCTAAGGGACACGAGGTTCTCTCCTCTTCCGTGTTGCAGCAAAGTATTATCTTTGTGCCCTTGCCCTCTTCCGATCTTATAGTAAATTTCCAGCCGAGACTGGAGCACATACGATGTACGATGGACAGGCCGAATCCGAACCCGTCGGCCTTTGAAACACCGCCCACAATATCGATGTTGTCCACCACATGCTTGGGTATTCCGGGCCCCGTGTCTTCAACGGAAACACAGTGGCCGTATATGGTGACAGTTATCTTTCCCGCATGGGTATAGGTTATGGCGTTGCGTATCAGGTTGCCCAGAATTATTGAGAGTATCTCAGGCGCAACGGGAAGAACCGGCCGCTCTTTCTCCACAACCTCTATTACAATGGGTTTATTCCTTATCAGATAAGAGTTGTTGTCTATGCATTCCCTGACCACCTCGGCAACGTTGCTCATGCCCGTGGTGTCATGTCTCTCCTGTCTTGAGAGCCATAGGAATGAATTTATAAGATGTTCCATGTTCGAGGCGGCACGCTTCAGCCTGGAAAGCACGTTCTGCTTTTTAAAATCCGCATCGGAAACGTCTTCCGAAAGTATCTTTATCGCTCCCTGCATGACTGTCAGCGGTGTGCGGAGTTCATGGCTGGCATCCCTTGCAAAAGCCTTCTCTCTGTCGATTGAGGCCTGCATCTCCGTTATGGCATGTTCCAGAGTTTTCGCAAGAAAACCCACCTCGTCGCTATCAAACCCTTTGGAGATATCTCTGGGCAGAGTTCCCGTCTCCTCTTTGGAGCGCACAATCTCAGTAAGCCTTACAACGGGCGAAACAGCCTTATAAGCAGTGATAATTCCCAGCAGCAGGCCTATTATGAAGGTAGGCAGCAGGGTTATGATAAGATACTGTCTGGATATGTTCATCATCCGGTGGTCGCCGATGAGGGTTGTTACGTTGAAAAGCAGATAAAATCTCTGGCCGTCGGCAAGGTCCCTTATGGCCACATAATAGTTCTGCTTGTCGTTCTCTTTTTCATAGTTCCCCTCATCGAGTCCGGAAAGAGTCTTAACAGCCCACTCAGGCATGAGATCCTCACCCAGATAGGTTGTCATGTAGGGCGATTCGGGCACAGGCACCTCGGTGCTGAAAGCAACGGGGGAAACAGGGGAGGTTGTCAGCGATTCGAGATACCGCTCGGTCTCAGACTCCATCCTCTTTTTAAGTGCATATTTCTCTGTGTATTTGGTAGATATAAAGATTCCGGCAAAAAGAGCTATACCTATAAGTATACTGAATCCCGAAAATACGAGTACGATCCTTATTCTGAGCGATTTACTTACTATATCCATCTAATTAAGTATTCCCCCAGCATTTAAACAAAAACAGGCATTATTTATGACTCTATCCATAATAATCACTACATGACGGTGAAGCTTAGGTGAAGCGGGCGGAGAGAGACTAACACACGCACCGGAAAAACTCTCCACAGCAATACCTTACTAAATCCATAAAAAAAACATATAGTTTGTGCAGAAAATGTAAAGGCAGAATAAGCCCTTTCTCAGGCTTATTCCGCCTTTTATGTCTTAATGCTTGGCCGCAAGTCTGTCCAGAGCCGCCAGAAGAGTTCTGACACAGGATATCAGCTCTTTGAAATCCTTCTCCAGCGAAGCTCTGTCGCCTGAGTTGTATTCGCTTATCAGTTTTTTGCCCAGTTCATGCACCCTGATATGGACGGGTTCAAGCGCTTTGAAATCCGGATCGCCGGAGCAGGAGGCACACTCGCTGCTGTAGTACATCTTTCCGAAGGCACAGCTTCTGTGGTCGTCCAGGCCTGTAAGAACTATCCGCCCTGTAACATGGTTCAGAATCCTTGAAACGAACATGACGTGAGCTATCTTTGCCAGAAGGAATATCTGGGTCTTTCTGCTCATCTTGGTACTCTTCGCCTTGTCGCTGAGGCTGACAACCGCATGCTGCATCTCGGATATACCGTCGTAGAGTTTTTCCATGTTTTTGGAAACCTTGTCGGTATGTTCTGCGGTCATGGCAACGTTCTGGGCTATCTGCCCTGTAACCACCGACTGCTCCTCAACAGCCGAGGATATGTTGATTATCAGACTGTTCAGGTCTTTGATGGACATGGCAATCTCTTCGAATTTCGCCTTGGTTCTCTCTGTTTCCCTGCTCTGAAGGGCTATGGACTCGTTTACGCTCTTCGATTTGCTGTCCGCACTCTCAACACTCTGCAGAATGTTATGGACGGTGGCGCTTATCTCGTCCAGAGAGGTTCTTGTCTTTTCCGAAAGTTTTCGAACCTCATCCGCAACAACTGCAAAACCCCGTCCGGCATCACCCGCTCTGGCGGCCTCTATGGCGGCGTTAAGGGCAAGAAGGTTGGTCTGATCCGAGATGTCGGAAATAACGCTTATCACAAGTTTTATCTGCTCGGTCTTGTCTCTGAGGCTGTTGACCTCCTCGACAAGGGCGCCGACATTGACATCTATGCTTTTTGCCGCCTCACAGACGCTCTCCACTGCAAAATGGCCTTCGTCCGCAAGCCCGACGCACATTCCCGCTTTTTCAGCTGAGTCCGAAACGTTCGAAGAGATATCGTTTATGGTTGCGCTCATCTCCTCGCTGGCGGTGGCCACCTGTCTGGCCAGATCTTCCGTCTGCTCAACTGCGTTTGTCACCTGCATTATGTTCTCTGTCATGGGAACCACTGTCTGAAGGGCATCGCTTATGTTGCGCAGGCTTTCGAGCATCTCGGCCTCAACCTTGTCCAGATAGCTGTTGAAGTTCTGCGAAAGCACATAGGTTTCGGAACCCACCTTCGTTCCTTCGGGCACTGTTTCCAGCTCGATACGCTTCGACATATCCGAGTCGTTCTGCTGTGCGAACTCTCTCATTTTTGCCGAAATAGTGTTCACCGGCCTGAAAAACACCATAAGCAGCAGAACTATGACCACGTTTATAACGACTATTGTCGCAAAAACGGCAAACATGGCGATATTTATCATTTTTTCAGACTGCTCCACAGATTCATGTACAGCCTCAATATTTTCGGAAATAAGAACAACTCCGGCACTCTTTCCGCTCAGATCGTTCACGGGAATCAGGGTCATGAAATAGTCGCCCACAATATGATACGGTGCGCTGCTGTCGAAAATTTCAGGATTATCCGCCGCTGCCTTTAACAGGTCGCTGTTGAAATCGTTCTGAGCGACAACATATCTGCCTGCCGCAGGAGCCGATTCCAGACTTTTTGCAAGCGATGTCAGGTCCCTGTTCATCAGCAGGATCATATCCATCTTCGATTCCTGCATCTCCTTCACAACGGAGTTGATACCCTGAATGAACTCTATTGCGCCGATATACTTACCGTCTTTGGTAATAGGCGATATGGCTCGCAGTGCGAACCCCGCATAACCCACCTCGAAACCGGAAACAAGCTTTCCGCCGGATTTGACCATAACAACAGACGGTCTGGTCTTGCTCAGATCCTCTCCGTATTCATCAGGAGCCCAGGATCTGACGAAGGATTTGTAGTCCGCCGTGTGGACGTGTATCTTTATGTTCCTGAAATTCGTCTCTTTCTTAAAGTGCTCCGCAATGCCGCTGACCCTGTCTATGATGGGCTGTCTGTCCCCCTCGGCCAGAGCGTCAGCTATCACCGGATCATCCGCAAAGGAGATCACGTTTGTTATGCCCACCTGAAGCTTTGTATTTAGCTTCTCCTGATAGACACTTTTCATCTTTTCTGCCGAAGAGGTGAAAATGTTCTGCTCAATGCCGGTTGCTGTACTGTGCATGAACAGATATGTCACAGCCATAATGACAAATGACACAAGCGTAGTGATAAGAATGATCTTGAGTTTGATAGACATTAAACGAATCATAATAAATCCTCACAGTTATTTCTGATAGACAGCCATGGATCAGCCGCCACGAACTTACTGAACTGAAAGCTGCATATTCATATTTGCATATACCTGATAATATCCCTGTGTGAAATAAAAAGCAACGGAATCAGTACATTTTCCCGCCCATATTATGCTACAATGCAGAATGAGAATGATCATTTCTATGGTTTTGCTTCTTCTGTGCTCCTCAGCTTTGGCCTCGGAAATAATGAAAGTATCCGTGTCCGGCGTGGACAGGATTTTTCATCTGGAGGCGGCATTTTCTGAAGAGGAGAAGCTGAACGGCCTGATGCACCGCACAAAACTGGACAGCTCCGACGGAATGATTTTCATCTACAATGAGCCGGAAACTGTGAAAATGTGGATGAAGAACACCCTGATACCGCTGGATATGATATTTGCCGACATGAAAGGCCGAATAGTCTATATCAGGGAAAAAACAGTGCCTCTCAGCCTTGAAAAGATAGGCCCCGACATTCCTGTATCATACATAATAGAGCTGAACGCAGGTGAGGTTGAAAAACACCGCATACGAATTGCGGACACAATTACCATCAGCCGCTGACCTCTAAAAGTTGCTTATCTTCCACCGCTCTGGTACTATGCCTCAAAAAAATAAGGAAGGTTACATGTCATCACTGCCTAAATGCCCGCAATGCTCGTCAGAATATACATATGAAGACAGAGGGCTTTTCATCTGCCCCGAATGCTCACACGAGTGGAGCGGAGAGACCGAGCAGACCGAAAGCTCCGAAGGTCTTGTAGTTAAAGATGCAAACGGAAACCTGCTAGCCGACGGCGACAGCATCACTGTCATAAAAGACCTGAAAGTTAAGGGTTCGTCACTGGTGGTAAAGGTCGGAACGAAGGTCAAGAACATCCGCCTTGTGGACGGCGACCACAACATCGACTGTAAGATAGACGGAATCGGCGCAATGAAGCTGAAGTCGGAATTCGTTAAAAAACTCTGAAAACATAAGCCGCAGTTTTTTACACTGCGGCTTTTTTTATCTTATGAAAGTTCCGTCCTCAAGCTCGGCAAAAGCCTGCTGAAGCTCCTCTTCGGTGTTCATTACTATTGGCCCGCCCCACGCAACAGGTTCCCGCAGGGGTTTTCCGGAAACCAGAATGAACCTGCCGCCATTTTCGGAAGACGCTCTGAAATAGTCCCCTTCGGTGAAAAGGACAGCTCTTTTAGGCTGTGCAGGTTCGTCTGCACTGCCGAATACACAGCTTCCGAGCATTGTATAAACAAACAGATTTTCATCCTCTTTAGTATCATATTCCCATGTCTGCCCCGGCTTAACGGTTACATCCAGAAAGGTCACAGGAATATACTCGCCCCTTGTGCCGCCCCTGTGCCCTTTGTATTCTCCGGCAACGATGGCAACGTGCGCCGTTTCGTCCTCAACCTTTGTCACAAGGTCGGGGGTTATGTCTCTGTATGCAGGTTCCGTCATCTTCTTATCGGCGGCAAGGTTCACCCAGAGCTGAAGCCCAAGCATTCTGGGAGCGGCCTTGGGCATCTCCTGATGCAGAATCCCTCTGCCCGCTGTCATCCACTGGCAGGAGCCCGAAACTATCTCTCCCTTGTTGCCCATGCTGTCCTGATGCTCTATCCTGCCCTCTATAAGATATGTGACAGTCTCTATCCCTCTGTGGGGGTGCATCGGAAAACCCAGAACATAGTCGTTCGGGTCTGTTGAATCGAAGGCATCCAGCATCAGGAACGGGTCGAAACTCACCACGTTGCGCCTGCTGAGCACCCGCATCAGATGCACTCCGGCTCCGTCTATGGACGGTCTGCCTGCGACAATCTCTTTAATCTCTCTCAGTTTCATGGCCGACACCTCCGTATAAATATGATACCACACAAGTATATACAATACAGGCTCTGCCTCCAAGCAAATACAATCCATTACAATAACAGAGGTTAGCTTTTCATTGTCTCAATATGAAAGTAATTTGTAAAAAGTGCAAAACCATATTTTCTTATCTCAAATTCTCTAATTTTCATAAAATTAATGGCTCTCACAATCAATACACCTGCACTCCTCGCAATGCTCATGGCTTCCTTTAACCACCGTAACACTTACCCCAAATCCAGGAACCACCCAGTCAATATGCTTAATTCTAACACCTCTGTTAAATGGCTCTATTATAAAATCATTCTGCCTGCCATAAACTAGATGTTTTTTAATACATAATCCATCTTCACAACGTAGATTTATTAGCATACCATCATAAGGTTGAATAGATTTAAAAACAAATAACTGCCAATGATTATCCCCATATTCAACAATCTTTCTGTAAACGTTTAAGTGTTGACGGTCATTTAATTCGTCTGGAACTTTGAGGGAATACCCTCTTTTTACACCCCTAGCTTTAACGTCTGAGGGAGTTTCAGCATCAGATGTTTTAAGCTCAATTGAATCAACTTTAGTTACTATCAACTCAGATTCTTCATCTTCAAAATATATATTAATCGGTTCAAACTTCTCATTAACTTTGTAAACTATAAAGTCATATTCGCTTTCTATTCGTACTCTTTTTTTTGACTCATCAAATGATGCAACGGCATTGATATGCAAATGACCTCGATAACTATTTTCAAACAAATTAAGGGAACTATTTATATAATTATCAAAGTAATCGTTAATTCTTGAATAAACCAACGATAAATCTTTTGGAGGTTTAAGTGTCAGATGCAGCAGGTTATGTTGCTCACTTTTACTTAATTTTGCTACAAAATCTTTAGAAAGAACAATATCTACTAATCTCTTTCTAATATAATTCAGAAATTGTTCTGTCCCCATTATAAAAGTAAAAATATTCGCAACAAATATCGCTAATCCAATATTTTTGAATAAGTCGATCAAAATATTTATAATATAAGAATAACTGTGTGAAAATCTATTGGAGAAGCTCGATAAAATTATTGTTAGAAGCAATATAATTACTGAGAGATAGAACCACGAGTTAAAAAACGCTGATATTTTTATAGATTCATTCTCCTTCTCTTTTTCTTTTCTTGCTTTCTTATTATCCGTGCCACCATCTTTTTTTCTCTTAATTTTCAACATATTTATTGCAACCGCCATGTTTATTGTTTTATAAATTATAATAGTACGGGGAAATTACGTTTTCTATAATATCAAAAATATACCGCATAAAACAATTCAAAAATTCACATAAGGAGGCGCAATGAACGTTAATATAATAGCATCCTTAATAATAACTGTATTCTTTATTTTCTCGCTCAGCGGATGCTACAGAAATATTCAGCCCTCTGAGCCGGCTGCCGCAGCGAGACCATCTGAGGAGACGCAAAAGCCGATCCTTTCGTGGGCCGAGCGCAACGTTTACGGCAGATTCGACGACTACGAACTGCGTGAGCTGACCCATGAGGAGAAGATGTCGCTGATTGAACAGATAAAGGCTGCGGAGGGTGTCCGCTACGTCTGGGGAGGGGAGAACCCCGATACGGGGCTTGACTGCTCCGGACTCATCATCTGGGCATACGGCAGTCTGGGCTATAAAGGATTCCGCAAGGATGAGAACGTGGTGCATGATGTGACTGCCCACGACATGTTCACCTACAGCGCAACATCCCTTTCCGCCATGGCAGACACAAGGGAGCTTTTAAGCTATGAAACGGGTGATTTTCTGTTCTTCGATATGAACTCCGACGGCCGCATCGATCATGTGGCAGTGTTCATCAGCTTCGACGAAACCACAGATACGGTCAGTGTATGGGATGCATCCACAAACACCAAAATGGTGGCCTTGCGGGAGATTAAGAACATACTGACCAAAAACCCGCTGATAGGCAGACCCACAAAACTGGTTCCCAGAGGCGAAGGCAGTCTCACTGCCAGATAGTTCCTACATCCCCTGAATTTTCGATATTTTCCGCAGATAGACCTTTCCCGTGTCAAATGAGAAGAACAGTTTGCGGGTGAAATTGCCGCCTGTGTCGCTGGATACGATCCCATAGCCGAGCTTTTTTATCAGGTTTATGGCGGAATTGACATTTTTTATTCCCACCCCCGAATCGGCATCGGCAATGGTGAACATATTACTGCCGCCGAACAGTTTTACCTCGGTCTCCCTCTTTTCCGCCCCGCTGTTGATTATCTTCTTATTCATGTAAAGAAGTGCGCAGTCGACATACTTCATGGCGTCTTCGCCTCTGTGTATTGCGTCCTGCGAGCTGGGCAACATGCAGTGGCTGATTATTCCTATTTTAAATCGAGGAACGAACATTGTGATACTGACGCAGGAACCGAGCACGGTTCGCACCATTGCGGGTTCCTCCGAATAGAATATCTCCCCCGGTTTCAGATAATAACTTTCAATTTCATTGAACATCCAATTCTTATTTCCTTCTGAATATTGTGGGCACGATCACCTCCAACGGGAGGTTCATGCCATGCACGGATTCAGAGTGTCCCAAAAATAAATTACCGCCCGGCATAATGTACCGGCAAATCTTGTTTATTATGTTCTGTTGTGTTTCCGTGTCGAAGTATATTATTACATTCCGGCAGAAAGTCATATCCATTATAACCGGAAGGTTATAATTGTTATCCATGAGGTTCAGTCTGCCGAATGTAACCTTCTCCCTTATCTCAGGCTTAAAGCGCACCAGACCGTTCCTGCTTTTGGAGCGCATAAGATATTTCTTTTTAAGGCTCAGCGGAATATCCTGCGCCTTCTCCTCTGTATAAACCCCGTTGATAGCCCTTTCCAGCACCGAATAGCTTATATCGCTTGCAAACACACGAAAATCTCCGTCCACTCCGAAATATTCCGCCAGAACCATGGCAATGGTGTAAGGTTCCTCGCCTGTGGAACAGGCTGAACTCCATACGTTCAGACATCGCTTGGTTCCGGCTCCTTCGGCCTCCAGCTGAGGCAGAAGGACATCGTTCATATAGCTGAAATGCTTAGGTTCACGGAAAAAGTCCGTCTTATTTGTGGTTATCACATCGATGAGGCTGAGCTTCTCCTGCTCTGCCAAGTGGTCTTCACCCTCGAAAACCATAGAAAGATATTCAGAATATGACCCCATCCCCAGTGTTTTCAGTCTCCTGCGGAGCCTCCCCTCCACCATGTTTTTTTTGGTGACGGGGAGTCTTATTCCGCAGTTTTTCTGAATGTAGTCCTGAATCTGCGCAAATTCAGCGTTTGTAAGTTTCTGACAGTAAATACTGTCGTTTGAGGCTTCAGAGTCCATAGGTTTTTTAACTTTCAACCGCCGTTTCTGTCGCAGCCACTGTATATGAGCCTATCTCGTTCATAGAAAACACGGCGTTCACATTCAGGATTATGACAAATCCGGTCTCCCGCTTCGCCATACCCGCTATGAATGCAGTGTTCAGCTGTGTACCTATTTTCGGTGCATCCTCGATGGTCTCGTGTTCAAACTCAACCACCTCCTGAACCGAATCCGCCAGTGCGCCCAGCACTGTGGAATCGCCGTCAACCTCCACCTCAACAATGATGATGCAGGTGTTGACCGTTCTCACTGTGTCGCCCAGTCTGAACTTTTTCTTAAGATCCACCACAGGGACAACGTTGCCCCGAAGATTTATAACACCCACCATAAAGTCGGGCGTGTGGGGAACCTTTGTCACGCTGGAGAAGTCAAGAACCTCCCTAACGGACATAATGTCCACCCCGTAAACCTCGTCTGCCAGTTTAAAGGTCAGCACCTGACTGCTGGCGCCGCCCTTTCCGTTTATTTTCTCTTCCATCAGACACCGCCCTTAAAAACTTTCGAAGTCGGAGTCGTGGTCTTTTCTGATGTCACGAAGATCAAGGTCTATCCCTTCGCCATCCTTTTTAACAGATTTGCCTTCGTTATGAAGGAATACCGGTTTTTCAAAATGCTTCACAGGAGAGGGCTTTTTTGCCGTCTTCTTTGCCCCTGAATATCTGTCGGACGAACCGCCGTCGCTTCTCATTTTAAAGAATGAGATCGCCTGCTGAAGTGCATCGGACTGGCTGGAGAGTTCCTCAGCCGTGGCTGCCATCTCTTCTGATGCCCCTGCGTTGCGCTGGATCACCTGGTCAAGCTGCTGTATGGCAGAGTTTATCTGCTCGCCGCCTGTGCGCATTTCGCTGCTGCCTGCGGTTATCTCCTGAACAAGTTCCGCCGTCTTCTGAATGTCGGGCAGAATCTGGTTAAGAAGCTGTCCGGCCTTTTCAGCAATATCCACACTGGTGGATGAAAGGTCGCTGATCTCTCTTGCCGCTTCCTGGCTGCGCTCTGCAAGCTTGCGAACCTCGGAAGCAACCACTGCAAAACCTTTGCCGTGTTCGCCTGCTCTGGCTGCCTCTATTGCAGCGTTAAGAGCGAGGAGGTTGGTCTGACGGGCTATCTCTTCGATGATTGATATCTTGTCCGCTATCTCTTTCATCGCTTTCACTGTTTTCTGAACCGCATCTCCGCCTTCCTTCGCATCGGTTGATGATTTCAGAGCTATTTTCTCTGTCTGAAGAGCGTTGTCTGCGTTCTGGTTTATGTTGGACGCCATCTCTTCCATAGAGGCTGATGCCTCTTCTGCGCTGGCGGCCTGTTCCGTTGCGCCCTGCGACATATCCTGAGCTGCGCTGGAAAGCTCTCTGGCTCCTGCGGCAACGTTGTCGGATGATGTGCGGACGTCGGTTATGATGCTTCTAAGTTTTTCAACCATAGCTTTAAGCGCTGTGGCAAGCTGACCGACCTCGTCTCTCTGGTCGATATCGAGCTTCGCATCAAGGTTGCCGTTTGCAAGCTCTTTCGCATACTCAACACCTTTCGTAACGGGGCCTGTGATACCTTTGGTTATAACCATTGCCGCTATAATGCCCACAATCACTGCAACTATGATGATGATTATCATGACCGTGATTGCTGACTGAAACGCAGAAAGCATTGCTCCCGTACTGGCGTCGTTCTCTTCCGATGCCAGTCTCTGAGCCTCTCTTCCTGCCTCAATCATTGCCTTGTCGGTATCATTCTGTGCTTTGACTGTTTTAATTACTGTTTCTATATTCTGTCTGTATGAATCGAGCTCGGTAACTATCTCCGGAATGGATGCCGCACCGGATTTGACACTGGCGATACCTTTGTCAATATCTGCGATAAGGTCAAGATTTCCTGTAAAATAAAGGTCTCTGAACTTGACCCTGACCAGTGCAAAATCACCAAAAACCTGAGTCGATGTCATCTGCATAAGTTTGTTGCTGATATTAGCTCCCTCGGCAGCCATTTCGTCGAAGGCTCTCTGCTTTTCCTTGTGCAGAGTTACATAGCTTTCAAAGATTGTGTGGTATTCTTCCACAGCCTTCATTATTTCAGTAAGTTTCGCATCCTGAGTTTCGTTTGTGAACTCTTTGGTGGCCTCAACTGTTTTGCTGAGTTCAGCTATTGCAGCCGAAACAGCTTCGACAGAAGCATTGTCCCCTCTGATGACGAAGTTCTTTTCCTGCTGTCTGGCATCTTTGAACTGGATGGTCATTGTAGCCAGAGCATCGGAGTATTTCGCTCCTTTCAGAACCACGTTCATGCCGTTATAGGATACTATTCCCACGATCAGCAGAAGGGCTATCACAAGCCCGAATCCGATCAGCAGCTTCATTCCGATCTTGAGATTCTTAAACATAAAGCCTCCTCTTTTTAACCTATGTCGCCGTATATTTTTAAAATATCTATAATGAGCGCAACCGAGCCGTCGCCAAGCACCGACGCACCCGATATGCAGTCAATTTCCTTAAACATTTTGCCGAGAGATTTGATAACCGTCTGGTGGTCTCCCACAACACTATCCACCACAAAGCCAACCCTTCGTCCGTCAACACTTATGATAACTATCTGCTGAATCTCCGGTTCCTCTCCTGTCATGTGGAAGAAGCTGCGAAGCGGCACATAAGGGATCAGTTCGTTGCGCACCATGATGATGCGTCTTCCGGACTGGCTTTTGTTGTCAGCCGGACGAAACTCGATACACTCGTTAACTATTGAAAGTGGTATGATGAAGAACTGGTTTCCGATGCTGACCAGAAGACCGTCTATGATTGCCAGAGTGAGCGGCAGTTTCAATGAGATTGATGTTCCCACTCCCTGAACGCTGTTGATATCTATGGTTCCCCGCAGAGCCTCTATGTTTCTGCGGACAACATCCATGCCGACGCCACGGCCGGAAACGCTGGATACAGCTTCAGCAGTGGAAAATCCCGATGCAAATATCAGTTCGAATATCTCTTTGTCTGAGAGTTCGGCATTCTCGGCTATCAGTCCTTTGGACTTTGCCTTGTTCAGAACAGCCTGTTTGTTGATCCCGCGCCCGTCGTCCACTATCTCTATGAGAACGCTGTCGCCGGAGTGGCTCGCCTGAAGGGTAATATGCCCTTTGGCAGGCTTGCCCGCCGCCACCCTGTCAGCAGGAAGCTCTATTCCGTGGTCGATGCTGTTGCGGATAAGATGCACCAGCGGATCGCCGAGTTTCTCTATTACGGTCTTGTCTATCTCGGTTTCGCCGCCGAAGGTCACAAGCTCGATCTCTTTGCCCAGCTCCTGCGAGAGGTCACGCACCAGCCTTTTGAAGCGGCTGAATGTGGAGCCTATCTCAAGCATGCGGATGCTCATTGTGTTGTCACGCAGATCCCAGACCAGACGCTCAACCTCTTCCGCAACCTTCAGCATATCCGCATCGTTGCGGCTGCCCGCTACCTGACTGAGTCTTGCCTGAACAGTCACCAGTTCGCCCACCAGATCTACCAGCGCATCGAGCCTTTCAGAAGGAACACGGATTGAAGAGGCAGCTTCTGCTGCGGCACTCTTCTGGGCACGAACGTTTTTTATGTGTGCCTGCTCCACCAGAGCCGAATCCAGCTCTTCCGGAGAGACTATTCCCTTCTCCACCATAAGCTGACCGAGGAATTTCTTCTCATTCAGCACCTCGTTCAGCTGCTGTTGACTGAGATATCCCCTCTGCATAAGTATCTCGCCGATACGCTTCTCGGGAGCATCCTCTCCCGAAAGGTCGTCTGCCAGAGTTACCGTCAGGTCGCATTCATCCATCACAAATATAAAAACGTCACGGATATCATCCTCGGACTTATCCGTGGTCAGGATAACATCCCATGAAATATAACAAAAGTCAGGTTCAAGCTCTTCCAGATCGGGAACATCGGACGTGTATACCACAACAGATGCCTTGCCCATCTCCTTCAGCTCGTTTATCAGCAGAGTGGGATTGCTACCCTGCAGAAGAATGTTCTTGTTGGGTTTGAAAGTGATTCTGTAGGTCGCCATGCTGCCCTTTGTTTTTAAAACGGGTCCAGCCGCAGCGGCTTTCGGTTCCTGTTTTATAACATTTGCGGCCTTTCCGAAAAATGCAGCAATTTCCAGAGCCAGAGGCGAATCCGCCTTCATGTTCGTATCGGTGAGCATCTCCCTGATGACATCGCATGACTTCAGCGAGTAGTCCAGCATCTCTCTGGAAATACAGATTGCTTCGTTTCGCACCATGTCGTAAACGGTCTCTATGCTATGCACCAGAGAAGCGATATGCTCGAATCCGAACATTGCCCCTGAGCCTTTTATGGTGTGCATGGCACGGAAAACCCGGGCTATCAGTTCCTGATCGCACGGATCGTCCTCCAGTTCCAGAAGGGATTGCTCCAACTCCTGCAGCAGTTCGGTTGCCTCGTTAATAAAGACCTGCTGATGCATGTCTGCGGACATATGTCACCCCAATACTTTTTTCGTTACCGACACCAGCTGTTCCGGCTGAAAAGGTTTAACGATCCATCCGGTGGCACCTGCGGCTTTGCCCTCGCTCTTCTTACTGTCCTGTGATTCTGTCGTGAGCATTATTATGGGAGTAAAACGGAACTCGGGCTTAGCCCTCAGTTCTTTTATCAGTGTTATTCCGTCCATGTTCGGCATGTTAAGATCCGTTACGACCATGTCGATCTTCTTCCCTGCGATCTTTGCCAGCGCATCCTTTCCGTCCGACGCCTCCACAACTGCATAGCCCTCTTTGGTGAGGGTGAACTTGACCATCTGACGTATACTTGCCGAATCATCTACAGTAAGAATTGTTTTAGACATTGGTCTTCTCCTTCATCAGTGCGCAGTCACTCCATTTGTCTCTTGTGCAGCCTCGTTCCCTTGTGAATCCGGAAAAGTTCTCACGACTGAGTAGATCGTTTTTAAGTCCAGTAACGGTGAACCGCTTATTTCTGGCTACGAAAGCTCTGTGCGCCGAACAGAGAAGCTGTAAAAATGTCAGATCAGCATCTCGGGTTTCGCCTATTTCCATCTCAACCGCATCTGCAGTGTTCAGAAGCTCTCTAAGCTTCGAGTGCAGCTCCACCACATTGCCGACGGTAAGTGCGCCTGAAACCCGTATAACGACCCTTCCGTCCGTCACTTTTTCCTCTATGTTCACTTCAATCCCCCTTAATTTCAGAATAGTTCCACATTGTCCGTTCTTGCGGAAGCATCCTTAACACTCGCCCTGCCGGCACTATTGTTCTGCATGACGTGTCTTTCGGATTCCATTGTATAAATAAGCTTCACATGCTCGTTCAGGTCCTTAAGCTCCCTGCTGAAGTCCATGTTCGAAACGTCCTTAAGTCCCATGGAGATACGGCTGAGATCCTCTTTCATTATCTCCATAGGGTCTATGACGTGCTCCAGCCTCTGCCTGTTTATGTCCTGATACTGCATTGAAACCACCATTCTGTTGATATCCTCCGCAAGCCCCATGGAGCTTTGGCGAAGTCCGTCCATTATCCTGTTGGACTCCTCAATGGCTCTGTCCAGACAGTTAAGTGCCGAATCAACGTCGTTGTGAGATCTTGCAGAGACATGCTGAATGTTTTTGAAATCATCCACGGATTTATCGTGTATGGTGTTTATCTTTCCGGCAATGTCGTCCACCGCACGGCGGATCTCCATTGCGAACTGGTTTGATTTTTCCGAAAGTTTGCGTATTTCGTCGGCAACAACGGCAAAACCTCTGCCGTGTTCACCCGCCCTTGCCGCCTCTATTGCGGCATTCAGAGCCAGAAGATTTGTCTGGTCGGCGATATATTCAACGTTTGAAACAATGACCTTTATCCCCTGAATCTCGCTTATCACCTGAGCAAGCTGTTCGTTTGTCTGTCTGGAATAGTCGCCAGTTTGTTCCAGCTCATTGATAACGTTGACCAGAGTACTGCGGTTTGTTTCAACAAAGTTTCCGCTGGAGGCTCCGGTCTGTCCCACAGTAAAGCTCTCCAGAGCACGGCCGGCATCATCTGACTGAGCCATGGCCTTGTCGATTATTCCGCTGAAATTGTCCGAAATGATGTTGTTGGCCTCTTCGCTGTCGGCAATGACCCTTTTAAGCTGTTCCTGAAAAACAGTAAGAATGGCCGAATAGTCACGGACAACACCGCTGACTGGCACGAGACCGGTATTTATCCTTTCCAGTTGAGAGTGCAGATTACCCTCGATATCCGCCCGCAGATTCTTCATTCCGTCCGAGACAAGCGCCCTCAGAGACAGGGCGGTTAGTGCAAAAATTATCGTACTAAAGATAAATCTGAGGGTCAGCGAGGGAAAGCAGATCACTGCGGCCTGAGATATTATAAGAATAATGAGAACTGTAAGTTTCGTTCTGCTGAATAAAATCATTTAACCGGCTCCTTGTCTTGCATTTAGTCGAGCAGTTTCAGTACTTCGCCAATAAGTTCGTTCTGGTCAAAAGGCTTCTGAATTATTCTTATGCTCCGGATTCCGGAGCAGAAAAATCTTAGATCGTGGTGCATGTGGTCTGTGATGGCTATCACCGGAATATCTTTTTTTTCCTGAGTCAAATATTCAAGTACGTCTATACCCGACATTTCAGGCATAGATATGTCTATAATTAGAAGATCGTAAAAGTCATTAACGTCAAGTGCAGGTATTAAGTTTTTAAGCGACCTGTCGGCTTCGGCAACAAGGTCTATCTTCTTCCTTTTAAGAGCTATTCTCAGGGCAATGCGGAAAATCTCCTCATCCCCGACAAATAAGACCCGCTTTTTCATTCTGTGCTACTGGCAAGTCTAATGCCAGAAAATTACACAGAATCACCATACGGTTATCGGGGTTCCAGAAGAAGGGTACTGTAAAGATATATTGACATCTGACTCAGAAGGCATGCCAGTCATGGGTTTTAATGTGTCTGTAAATATAATTTACACTTACACATTTTTTCCGGAGTGTAATTATAGTCTATATCGAAATTAATATGGACGAAGAGCCCGGCAGGTAATATAATATACAAGCAGCAGACCGGCTCCGGCAGACTGACCAGAAAATGGTTTGAAAACATTCCGGAGCACAATATATACAAGGTTTTTAGTATAATGATTTGCATCACCGCCATAAGTTCGATACTCAAGTGAGTATCATCCGCCGATTTTCCGGCAAATCATCCAGCTAAAAACCCTCAAACACTAAACTATTGCAGTTAAGTGAATTTCTGTGCGTTTTGCGCACTTATGCATCAGCTTGAGCAATTCATGACAAAAGAACAGAACGGCAGATTTTAAACTGCTGTGATAAGGCGAAAAAACAGAGCCAATATCGTCCCGATGAAATTATATGCTAAAAAATTTGCACACTAGAACATTGTTTTTAGAGCGTGTATATAACTGATATAAAATAATTATATTACGCAAAAGTGACATTATGCGAACAATCTCAACATCAGTTTTTACAGAAAAATTACATGTATGCTGAGTTATTGGCATAAGGTTTGGTTCATATGCGGGAATCCACGAAACCGTTTTATCGCTGCGGATATTGTCCGTTGCCATGCTATACATCTAAAGTTAAACAATTTTAGATGTAAAAAAGCATAAAAAGCTGTATCTCAGGGCTTGAAAAGGAGGATAATAAAGTAATTATTGCCCTGAGGTATCCATAATTGCTTTGCCGAAACATGCTCCCGGCAGCAGACACAACAGGACATTTGCAGACTGCTCAAAAAGGGTCTGTTTTCCGGTGATTTACGATAACGGCTTAAATTAAAGTGGACATAGTTTTTTATAAAAGGGGAACGATGCGGAGATCACCCGGACAGATCTTCGCCATACTCAGATATGAACACACAAGTAATTATAATTGATGATGAAAAAGCACTGACCGACCAGTACAGGGAGTATCTGAATCTCATTGGTGTTTCGGCCTATACGGTTCTGAACGACACCAGAGATTTTATGCGGTCACTGGACAGGTTCAGACCGAAGATCATTATGGTGGACACAAAAATGCCGTACTACAGCGGTGAGGATATCCTTGACGTTGTCCGGCACAAATATCCGGCCGCTTCCGTTGTTATGCTTGCAGAGAACAGCGACTCGGACATTACGGTCAGATGCATACGCAAGGGGGCGGTCAGTTTTATTATGAAACCCGTAGACTTCACAAGATTTAAAACCGCATACCACAGCGCCCTGAATGCTTACCAGATCCAGTCAACGGATTTCGGACTTTACACAGGGTTGAAAAGCGAAAGCAGCGCCTTCAGAAACATCATCACCCGTGATGAAAAGATGAAGAATATACTTCAATATCTTGCTTCCGTATCAAAAAGCAGTTTTCCGGTGCTCATAACCGGTGAAACGGGTGTGGGCAAAGAGCTTTTCGCCGAAGCGGTTCACAAGGCAAGCGGACGGAGCGGTTCGTATGTTGCAGTGAACATCTCCGGACTTGACGACACTATGTTCACCGACACCCTCTTCGGACACGCCAAAGGAGCCTTCACAGGGGCTGACAAAGCCAGAAAGGGGCTGGTGGCCGAAGCGGAGAAGGGAACGCTTTTTCTGGATGAGATAGGCGATCTGAACGAATCGGCACAGATAAAACTCCTGCGGCTGCTTCAGGAAAAGGTTTACATGCCTCTGGGAACCGACAGGAACGTTCTGGCGGATGTCAGGATAATAGCGGCGACCAGCGTCAACCTTAAGCACAAGGTGAAGGCGGGAAGTTTCCGTCAGGATCTGCTGTACAGGCTTTCCACCCACTGTGTGAGCATACCTCCCCTCAGAGAACGCAGGGACGATATAGGCATTCTCGCCCTCAGGTTTTACAATAAGGCTCTGAAAGAGGCAGGATATGCCGAAACCGAACAGCTTCCCGAAGGAATGGAGGAGGTTCTGGAGAGCTACAGCTTTCCCGGAAACGTCCGGCAGCTTCAGGCGATCATAAACGATCTGGCCATGATCACAGGCGGAGAAAACGTCACCCGCAAAGAGCTGAACGCTTTCATGCGCAGACACGACATAGACCCGAGAACGGCAGCGAGGGAATATTTTAACGGGCAGTTCTCATACGCAGGGAATTTCCCCACACTCAGAGAGATGGAGGCGATGCTGATCGCTTCGGCAATAGATTCTGTCAAAGGGAACATCAGCGCCGCAGCAAAAATTCTGGGCATAACAAGACAGGCACTGCACAAGCAGCTGAAGAACAGACTCAGATGACGTATATAAGGACGGCAAGTATTACCACCACAAGAAGCATGAACATAAGCTTTCCGTTGTAGTCGTCGTCCTTGTGCCCAATGGGCAGGTCTTCAGAAGTTTCTGCCGGGTCTTTTTTGATCTCAGGCTCGGTATTCATCTCTGCACCTTCCATATCAGAACATCTTAACTATCAGAAAGACAGCCGATGTCAACAGAAAACTGGAACCGTAAGGCACCGCCGCACTATATCCCACGGGACTTTTCGCATCATTCTTTTTTCCGCAAGAATCGGGTGGAAACATGAGCGGATAAGCTGTAATCTGTCTGAAAATAAAGCAGGAGAAAAGCATATGAAAACAGTATTCGCACCGGGCTGTGCACTCTTCATCCTTAACCCCGAACTGGGCGAGAAGATATCGGCCTATCTTTTCCGCAGATACAACATAGAGGATATCCACACCACCTGCTGTCACCACAAGCCGGAGTTCGGTGAAGAAACGAAGATAGTCTGCGTCTGTTCAGGATGCGTAAAAAGATACGACACACTTTACGAAGGGGTATCCGCCATTACCCTGTGGGATCTTATAGACCGTGACCCGGATTTCATATTCCCCGACTACGGCGGAATGAAAATGGCCGTTCTGGACGCATGCCCCACAAGGCAATACTCAGCAATGCACGAAACCGTCCGCTCTCTGCTTAAAAAAATGAATATCGGACCTGTGGAACCCGAACGCACAAAAACGAACGGCAAATGCTGCGGCGACAGCTTTTACGGTGTGCTCCCCAAAGAGCAGGTCATAGAAAAAATGAAAGAACGTGCCGACGAAATGCCCGCCGAGGATGTTGCGGTATACTGCGTCTCCTGCGTTAAAGCTGTTGCAAACGGCGGCAAAAAACCACGTTATCTTCCCGATCTGCTTTTCGGCGTTCAGTCACCCGTGGGCGAGTGCGACCCAGACGAATGGCACAGACAGATAACGGATTTTATCAGCAGCCATTAGATCTGAGATACCTTGAAGGAGTATATCCGGTCTCTTTGCGAAACGATTCTATAAACGCACTGATACTCTGATACCCCAGATCAAGCGCAGTCTCAGTCACAGATCTGCCGCTGTCGGCCATCTGTATGGCCTTTATTATCTTCAGCCGTAACCGCCATGCCCCGAATGTCATTCCTGTCTCTTTAAGGAAAATTCTGGCAAAATTCCGCCCGCTGGTGTTGGCCTTTGCCGCCCACTCGTCAACGGTCATACGGCAGGCAGGGTCTGCTTCCAGATGCTCCATGATCTTCACCAGAGAAGGACTCGAAGCCGCAGGAAGACACAACGGCTCCTCATCGGCAGAGTTGATCTCATCGATTATCACGGCAGAAAGCCTCTCATGCCTTTCCGGTTCAGACGTTTTACAGAATTTTGCTATCAATTCCCGAAGAAGAGGAGTAACGGTCAGAACAAAACATTTTTCAGGGAGATTGTCTGCACATGAAGGGTCAAAGAAAAGATTTCTAAGGAGCACACACCCCGGGAAATCCACCTGATGCTCCACATACGGAGGAATCCATACAGCCTGCATTGGCGGCACAACCCACATGCCGTCCTCTGTGCGCACCCTCATTACGCCTGAACTGGCATAGATAAGCTGCGCTCTGGGGTGGCTGTGGGCATCGGCACAGACAGGATTAACCACCTCAGCTTCATATGCTATCGCAGGTCTTCGGCTGTCGATTATATACCCAGTTTCAACAGGGGCAAAACTTGTCAGTTTATCGGTATTCATAGTCATATTATCGTTAGATTTTTATTCCGCCGCAAGTCTATAATGCTCCACGGAGGAATAAAATGACACATAAAACACCTGTTTTCCACGACACGACCCTCAGAGACGGCAACCAGTCCCTTGCGAAACCATGGAGTCTTCAAGAAAAACTGGAGGTGTTCGGTCTGCTGAGAGAACTAGGTGTTTCACGCATAGAGACAGGCTTCCCTTCGGCATCACAAATGGATTTTGACACATGCAGAACACTGGCGGAATCAGCAGACAGTCAGGCGGTGGTAGGCGCACTCACCCGTGCGGTGCAGAACGATATTAAAACCACACACGAAAGCATAGCCTGTGCGGCAAATCCCAGAATACATATAGTTCTGGCTCTGAGCCCTTTCACAATGGAGAACGTGCTCCGGATGCCTCCTCTTAAAGTTCGGGAGCTTGCAGTCAGCGCAGTCTCATATGCGAGGTCGCTTCTGGGAGAAAGAGGCGAGGTACAGTTCACAGCCGAACACTTCGGGGACTGCATGGAGAATATAGACTTTGTTACAGAAACTTTTCTCAGGTGCTGTGAAGCAGGGGCAGATATAATCAACATGCCCAACACAGTGGAAAGATATCGCCCGAAGCTCTTCACTGACATGGTCGAGCGGGTTGTCGGCAGACTCCCGAAGCGTGTTATGGCATCAGTCCACTGCCACAACGACCTCGGCATGGCGACTGCAACATCGGTTGAGTCCTATTTTGCGGGTGCGGTGCAGATTGAAACATGTCTCAACGGAATAGGGGAAAGAGCGGGCAACGCCAACCTGTTCGAAATTGCCGCCGTACTGAACAACTGCGGAACCGGCACAGGGCTGAATATGAAGCTGTTTGCAAAGACAGCCACCCGCATAGCAGAACTTTCGGACACCCCAATCCACCCGAAAGCACCCCTTTTCGGAAAAGAGGTCACCATGCACCGTAGCGGCATACATCAGGACGGTGCGGCAAAGACAAAAAGCATGGCAAAGGGAGCATACAGACCCATGAATTTCAGCGAGATCGGCATAGAGCATAACGACAGACTGGGTTTCACAAGCCAATCGGGGCGTTCGGCTCTGGTCGAAATACTCTCCGCATCCGGTATAGAGATCTCCGAGGAAAGAGCCTCCGAGATACTTGGAATTTTCAAATCGGTTTCGGAAAAGGAGGGCGAGCTTCCGGCGGAGCGGATACTTGAGATTTACTCAGGAATATAGCAAGAATCGGGTGGAAAACTGAGGATTCAGACTGTATGTTATCCGTATGAAAACAGGCGATTATGACAGAATTGAAAGGGCTATAAGATACATTGATGCCCACAGGGACGAACAGCCTTCCCTGGACGAAATAGCGGCGCATCTCTCTTTAAGCCCTTTTCATTTTCAGAGACTTTTTTCAGACTGGGCAGGGATCAGCCCGAAGAAATTTCTCCAATGCCTCACACTGCAAAACGCAAAGAAACTGCTTGATTCATCCCGTCCGGTGCTGGAAGCCGCACTGGAATCGGGCTTAAGCAGTCCATCCAGACTGCACGATCTTTTTGTGACATCGGAAGCCGTCACCCCCGGCGAATACGGAACAATGGGCAAAGGGCTTTCCATCACCTACGGGCTTGCGGAAACACCATTCGGAACGTCGCTTCTGGGAATCACACCAAGAGGTATCTGCTGGCTCTCTTTCCTGCATGAAACATCACCGGAGCGGGAGCTGTCGATTCTGAAAGCCAACTGGGTCAATGCGGAATTTTCACCGGATAATAATCTGGCTCAGGCAACAGCTGACAGGATTTTTCATCCTTCCAAAGGCGACACCATAAAAGTTTTCATGAAGGGCACAAATTTTCAGCTCAGGGTCTGGAACGCAATACTTATCCTGCCGGAAGGCACGCTGATAAGCTACTCCGACGTTGCCCATCTGATAGGGAATCCCTCCGCATCCCGTGCGGTCGGCTCCGCTCTGGGGCGCAACACCATAGGCTATCTTATCCCCTGCCACAGGGTGCTCAGGGAGACGGGAGCAGTTACAGGATACCGTTGGGGAACTGAACGCAAAAAGGCAATGATAGCATACGAATCACGCACATAAAAATTGACACCGCCGCCTGCCAAGTGTATATACACGAATCAACTTTCAGGAGTATCCCTTGCAGTCCAAACCCGCAGTTTCAATCTGGCCTGTAATGCTGGCTTCGGCAGGCATTCTGGCAATCACCATGGGCGCACGCCAGTCTCTGGGGCTTTTTGTAGCCCCAATCAGCGACAGATCGGGTCTGGACATAGTCTCAATCAGCTTTGCGCTGGCGGTTGGTCAGTTCATGTGGGGACTCTCACAGCCCATCTTCGGCGCTGTTGCGGACAAAAGGGGTTCTTTCGGTGTGATAGTTCTGGGTGCACTTCTTCTCTTTGCGGGTCTCGCCTTTGCCCCTTTCGCAAAATCCGGCTGGGGACTGGTTCTCACACTGGGAATACTGACGGCGGCAGGAGCCGGCGCAGGCAGTTTCTCCATTCTCATAGGAGCAACACTCAGACAGCTTCCGCTTGAAAAACGGGCTTTTGCAGGGGGATTCATAAACGCCGGAGGCTCATTCGGCCAGTTCATCTTCGCCCCCTTGGCTCAGGCTCTCATCAGCGGATTCGGCATTATAGTTTCCATGGTCTCTCTGGCCTCAACAGCACTTCTCACCATACCTATGGCTCTGAAACTGCGGGGAAAACCGGCACCTGCCGCAGCGGCGGAACCGGAAACGGGACTCTGGCGGCAGATAATGGATTCCACAAGAAACCACAGCTACATATGCCTGCATCTTGGCTTTTTCACATGCGGATTCCACATCGCCTTCCTTGTCACCCATCTGCCAGGCGAGGTGGCACTCTGCGGACATTCGGCGGCTGTTTCGGCCATGTCCATATCAATAATCGGACTTGCTAACATAGCCGGAAGCCTTTTTGCGGGACATCTCGGATCCAGAATGAAGATGAAATATATTCTTGCCGCTCTCTATGCCAGCCGTGCACTTATGATAGCTGTCTATCTGGTCTCTCCCAAAACACCGCTGACATTCTATGTTTTCGCCGCCTTTCTCGGATTCACATGGCTTGCAACCGTTCCTCCCACAGCGGGACTGGTTGGCAAACTCTTCGGAACGAAATATCTGGCCACTCTTTTCGGCCTGACCCTTCTCTCCCATCAGATAGGCGGGTTCCTGGGAGCGTGGCTTGGCGGGCTGTTCATGGCTCACGACGGGAACTACCTCTGGATGTGGTATCTTGACATTGCACTTGCGTCATTCGCCGCACTGATAAACCTGCCCATAAGGGAAAACAGCATTTAGCAAAACTTAACCGAATTTATTTTCACCATACAGCAACACGAATAAAGACCTATTCATCAATCATATTCACACCCCATAATCTATTGAGATTTTCAATAATTAATGCTAAGTTCAATGCAGCCAAATACAGGAGGATTTATTTTGGAACAGTTTGAGAACATATTAAATGCCATCGGGGGCTTCGTCTGGGGTGTTCCGCTCCTTGTGCTTCTGGTGGGAACAGGTATCTACCTCACCTTCAGTCTTAAATTTCTTCAGTTTACAAAACTTTTCTACGCACTCTGGCTGGCTCTCGTCAAACGCAAAGAGGCCGACGACGAACCCGGCGATATCTCACACTTTCAGGCACTGATGACGGCTATGTCCGCAACAGTGGGAACAGGAAACATCGCAGGCGTGGCAACCGCAATTGCAATCGGCGGTCCCGGCGCAATGTTCTGGATGTGGGTCACAGGTCTTGTGGGAATGGCCACAAAATATGCAGAGGCAGTTCTCGCAGTTAAATACCGTGAGGTTGACGAAAACGGCAACATGAGCGGCGGCCCTATGTATTACATTTCAAACGGTCTCGGCTGGAAAAAACTGGGCGCACTCTTTGCGGTGTTCGCTGTGGTTGCTTCATTCGGAATCGGGAACATGGTTCAGGCAAACTCGGTTGCAGACGCACTTAACCACACCTTCAGCGTACCCACCTATGTAACGGGTATCATTCTGATGATTTTCAGCGCACTTGTTATCCTCGGCGGGATCAAGGCAATAGGAAGGGTCACAAGCGTTCTGGTTCCCGTGATGATCATTTTCTATATCGTCAGCTCAATTATCATCCTTGTAATATTCGCAGAGAACATCCCCGGAGCATTCGCCCTCATTTTTGAAAAGGCATTTTCTCCCTCAGCCGCTTCGGGCGGTTTCGCAGGTGCAAGCGTTATGCTTGCCATCCGCATGGGTGTTGCCAGAGGCGTTTTCTCCAACGAATCCGGTCTGGGAAGCTCACCCATCGCAGCGGCAGCGGCGCGCACAAAACACCCCGTTGCTCAGGCTCTGGTATCAATGACGCAGACTTTCATCGACACACTCGTTGTGTGCACAATGACAGGTCTGGTGCTCATCTGCACAGGCGCATGGGACGTAGGCAAAAACGGTGCGGCTCTCACAAACCACGCATTCTCTCTCGGTTTCTCCGCAGGTCCGGTTATCGTGGCAATCAGCCTTGCGCTGTTCGCATACTCAACCATCCTCGGCTGGTGCTACTATGGTGAAAAAGCCATGGAATACCTGTTCGGCGTTAAATCAATCAAGCCCTACAGATACATTTTCATCCTTTTCATCGGTGTCGGCGCAATGGCGAAACTGGACATTGTGTGGCTGCTGTCAGATATTTTCAACGGACTTATGGCTCTGCCAAACCTTATAGGTCTTCTGGGTCTGTCCTCCGTTGTTATCTCTGAAACGAAAGACTATTTTGCAACTTTAAAAAAATAATCCTATCCTTTACAAGGCGGTCTGAACCTATCAGGCCGCCTTTTTTCTTTCTAAGTTATTACTGATATTCAATTTCAATCCAGAAAAAGCGTTGACTTTTCACATCTGCGGTGCTTAACATTAAATAAGCGTTAGGGTTGACACATTGACGAATCTGCGTTCCTTCGGGCATGGGACGCGCAGGACGGTTAGTGTGTTAAAGATTGTCTCATCATCCCCCGAAAGGGTCAGATTAAAATATCCTGTACTGCGGTCAGAGCAAAACCTCTGTTCGTCCATAGTCAGCGTTCTATCATCAAAAAACGGAATAAAATCTGTCCGGTGCAACCGCAAGTGCGCCAGCCTTATTGTGGAATACAAAAGCGACTCTCTGTCGGTTTCGGACATTGTCAATCTGGTGGTGAGCATCAAGCCCGCACCCCTGACAGTCTCACAGTCTGCAAAGGCCGACTGCGCATGCGACGATGCAAAGGACAGCCTGGCACTGCTCTCCAGAAAATCTGAATTTACTGCCCTGTCAGTTGCAGCGGGCGCATCTTTCATATCAAAGCGGTTCCTCGGACGTGCGTTTTCTCAGGCACTTTTCAGCCCCATGTGGATGTTTACGGCGTTCTTCGCCGCTCCCCTTGTCTATTCTGCGGTCTCAAAAAGCATAAAAGATAAAAAGATAGGTCTGGATTCGTTTCTGGGAGCGGGTATCGGTGCGGCACTGCTGGGCGGAGAAACCATGACCGCCCTTGAAATTCTCTGGGTCAACAGCGGCGCAGAGCTTATGCAGGAGCATATCACCGAAAAATCCCGAACCTCTATCAAGAGCATTCTGGATGTCACCGCAAAAACAGCCTTCATCCTCGTCAACGGGCGTGAGATTGAAGTTCCCGTTGAGCGCATTGAGCCTCAGTCAACAGTGATAGTCCGCACAGGCGAAAAGATATCTGTCGACGGTGAGATTATCCGTGGAGAGGCCATGGTTAACGAGGCTCCCATAAACGGCAGACAGGAACTCATCCATAAAGTTAAATCAGACACAGTCTACGCCGGAACCTACGTTCAGGACGGGCTGATATACATCCGTGCGGACAGGGTGGGCGACAGCACATACCTTTCACGCATTCTGGCGGCGGTGGAGACATCGCTGGAAAACAAAGCCCCAATCGAGCTTGAGGCGGACAGACTGGCAAAAAAACTGGTTAACATCGGCCTCATCATGACGGCGGGAACATGGCTTCTCACCCGTAACCTGTCCAGAACCCTTTCGGTGATGCTGGTCATGACCTGTCCCTGTGCAACGGCTCTGGCGGCATCGTCCGCAGTGAGCGCATCCATAGGCAACGCCGCATCAAAGGGCGTGCTTATCAAAGGCGGCAGATATCTTGAGGATGCGGGAGAACAGGAATCATTCTGCTTCGACAAAACGGGCACCATCACAACTGACATGCCCGAAGTTATAGACGTTCATGCCCTTAAAGGCTTCTCGGAGCAGGATGTGCTGATGCGTGCATACGCCGCAGAACTGCACAACCGCCACCCCATGGCGGCGGCCATCCGCAAAAAGGCGGAGTCCTACTGTCTGGAAAAACCCGACCACGCCGTATGCGAAACCATTCTGGGCATGGGTGTTGCGGCCGACACTGCGGAAGGCACTGTGTGCGTGGGCAACAGAAAGCTCATGGACAGGTTTTCAATCAAAACCGGAACCGTTGCAAAAAAGGCCGAACTCTGGGCGAACGAGGGCAAAAGCGTTCTTTACGTTGCAGAAGGAAACAGACTTCTGGGAATCCTCTCTGTGCAGACCAAAGACAAAGAGGGAGTTGCGGAGATGATCGAAACTCTGCGCAAAGACGGTGTGAAAAACCTGATAATGGTAACAGGGGACGAACGACAGTCCGCAGAACCTCTGGCACAGCGTCTGGGTTTTGACGAATGTCACTACTCCGTTCTGCCGCAGGACAAGGCGGACATCATCCGCCAGATCCAGAAGGACCACAAGGTCGCAATGATAGGCGACGGAATAAACGACGTACTGGCTCTTGCCCAGTCCGACCTTGGCATCGCAATGGGTGCGGCCGGATCTGATGTTGCAGTGGAAGCGGCGGATATTGCCCTTGTGGATGACGATCTGAACAAAATAGTCTTCCTGCGACAGCTGAGCAAAAAAACCAAAACAATAATAAATCAGAACTTTACCATCGCCACATCAACAAACGCCGCAGGAGCCGTGCTCGGTGCGGTGGGCATGCTGAACCCCTTAATGGCGGGACTTCTGCACATTGTCCACACAGGCGGGATAATGGCAAATTCATCCAGACTCATAACCTATAACGGAGAGGACAAAAATGATTGAGGAACTTCTGGCGGTCAAAAAGTACGTTTCTGTGGTGCACCATGTGGAAGGGCGTATACGGCTAAAGGTCGACCCCGCCATTCTGAAAGATCCCGTCAGCAAGAGGCTGGAGGAGATAAGCGCATCCATCCCCGGAGTTCTGGACAAAAGGGTGAACATGCTCGCCCGCTCCGTTGTTCTGCGCTATGACCCGGCGGTGATAAAGCCGCAGGATATGGCTGTTCTGCTGGGAGCATCAGATGGGGAGAGTCTGGCAATACTTAAAAAATACGAAGAGTTTATAAAATGAGGCCCTTCGCTCCGTTCAGGGTGACGTTAGTCGTCATTCTGAGCCCGCAGGGTGCAGAATCTCAACCGGATTTTAAACAGCATACAAACTAAAAACATAAAGGAGGGTATTGTGGAAGAAAACGAGATAAACGAAACAACACCCGGACAGGAAACAGAAAACACAGCGGGAGCACAGCCGGAAACAAACCCCTATGCCAACGGATACTATAACCCCTATATGTATCCCCCGCAGGGATTTCAGCCCATGTACGGCTATGCACCCTACCCGCCCCAGATGCCTCCGTACCCGCCATACGGCTATCCGCCGTATCCGCCTCAGTACGGATATCAGCCCTATCCCCCGCAGTTTCATCATCATCAGCAGCAGCCGCCGCACCATGACGAATGCCACGGACAGGGGCAGGAAGACCCCATGAACGGGCTTTTCGGCATGTTCGGGCAGATGATCGAGAACAACCCCCAGCTTTCGGAGGTGAGCAGGATGGTGAATGCCACAGGAAGCGACTTTATGAAGGGGCTTGTGGTGGGCGCAGGAGTGGCAATGCTTTTAAGCAGTGAATCTATCCGTTCGGCACTGACAGATATTCTGGGCAAGGCGACGGGAATGTTTACCGAAGAGACGGAGGAAGAGATATGAGCAGGCATGTTCTGGTGAAAACAGCGGCCGCAGGCGCAGTTGCGGGAGCGGTCATAGGCGGCGCAGTCTCTGCCGCAAAACAGTACAGAGACTTTAAAGACGGAAAAGTGACGAAAGAAAAAGCGGCTGAAAACACAGTGAAGGAAGCGGCAGGAACAGGACTTGCCACGGCAGCGGGAGCGGCTGTGGCCGGAACACTCGGTCTGGGACTTTTCGCCTCTCTGGCGGCTTTCACAGTGGTTTCCGCAGGAATGAAATATCTTTGGGATTCAAAAGTAAGCGAATGCACAAAAGAAGAATGTACAACTGAACAAGGAGATCTATCATGAGCACACAACAGCCTTTCGACCCCGCACAGCAGCAGTATTACGCACCCCAGCAGCCTCAGCAGGGCTACTATCAGCAGCCTTATGCACCCCAGCACTCAGCCGCAAGCCACGTTAAAGAGTGGTTCAACTTCCGTGAGCCTTCATACGTTAAAGGCTTTGTCATCGGCGCAGGCGTCGCACTCATCCTCACCAACCCCGCAGTGAAAAAAGCACTGGTCAAGGGTGTGGTTAAGCTCTGGGGTGGACTTCAGGGCGGAGTGGAGGAGCTGAAAGAGCAGATCCGTGACGTTCAGGCGGAAATGGGCGGCGAATAACATGCCCGAAGAGAAAAAACTGTCACCCTTGCAGATAAAGCGCAGATACACCAAATATGCCATGGCGGCTTCACTGGGTATTCTGGTGGTGTCGGGGTTTCAGAAGGGAAAGACGGCCAGAACAGTACACACGGCGGCGGGTTTCGCCCTGATCGGTCTGGCGGCTTACCATACGGCACTTTATAAAAAAAGAAGCTGAGAATGACAAGATTTAAAACCTATTCAACGGGACTTGAAAAAGTCGGCATAGCCCACAAAACCGATGGAAGGATACGTCTTAAGGCGGGGGTGCTCGGCAACCCCGCCCTGGACTGTACCCTGCTGGAATCCACACTGGAATGCATCAGCGGGGTGATATCCGTTCGGGTCAACCAACGGGCGAACACCCTCGTGGTCTGCCACGACAGGGACAAAGACATCACCGAGGTTCTGCTGAAAACCCTTCAGACCTTCTCCCATGCGGTTTTTCAGGCGGAGGAGGAGATTCAGGACTCACCCGACCTTATAAACGTTTACTGGGCGGGTTCCATGTGGCTGTCGAAGATGTTTCTGCCTCAGTGGTTCCGCACTCCGCTCACATTTGCCGGAGCGGCTCCCGTCCTTATGAAAGGTATAGACACTCTGGTGAACGAAGGCCTCAAGGTAGAGGTTCTGGATGCCACCGTCATATCCATGCTTCTTCTTCGAAAGGATTATTTCACTGCGGGTTCAATAACTTTCCTGCTTAATCTGGGGCATTATCTTGAAGCGTCCACCCAGTACAAATCCGACAGGATGCTCAAAAGCCTTATAAAGCCCGAGGTGGAATACGTCTGGATTCTGGACGGCAAAACAGAGAAAAAGGTCGCCATGGGCGAAGTTCTGGTGGGCAGCCTGGTGATTGTCGGCGCAGGGGAGATGATCCCTGTTGACGGAATTGTCAGAGGCGGCGAAGGCCTTATCAATCAGGCATCCGTTACCGGAGAGAGCCTGCCCGTTACCGCAGGTCCCGACAGCGAAGTTTTCGCAGGAACTGTGGTCGCCGAAGGCAGACTGGTCATAGAAGCCCGAAAGGTGGGCGCAGAGACCACCACCGCCAGAATTGCAAAATTCATCAACAACTCACTTAAGAATAAATCCAACACCGAGGTTCGGGCCTTCAAAATAGCAGACCGCATGGTTCCCGTCACATTCGGAATAGGCCTTGCTACACTGCTTCTCACCCGTGATTTCCGCAGGGCATCCTCGGTTCTGTCAGTGGACTACTCATGCGCCCTGAAACTGGTGACACCAACAGCAATCAAATCCAGCATGTACTGCGCCGCATCCGAGGGCATCTTCATAAAGGGTGCGCAGTCATTGGAAAACATGGCGGAGATAGACACCATCATTTTCGATAAAACCGGAACTCTGACAAAAGGCTCCCTTGAGGTTTCAGATATTATCAGCTTTTCGGACATGGACGAACGGGAGATTCTCAGAACCGCCGCCAGTGCCGAAGAGCATTACAGCCACCCCATAGCCTCCGCAGTGGTCAAAGAGGCGGAGCGGAGGAACATACCGCTGGAAGAGACAGGGGAGGTGGACTTCATCATCGCACACGGGGTTTCGGCCTACGTCGGCAAAAGGCACATTCTGGCGGGCAGCCGCCATTTCATACATGACGACGAGAACATCGACTGCTGCGCCGCAGACGAAACGGCGGATGCACTGCGCAAAACCGGCAGAAGCATTCTTTATGTGGCATGTGACGGGGTTCTGGCGGGTATAATAGCCCTGAAGGACGTTCCCCGAGCAGAATCCGCAGAGGTCATAAAAGAACTGAAAAAGAGAGGGGTCAGCAGGGTCGTTATGCTGACGGGCGACCACAGGGACACCGCCATGCACGTTGCGGGAGAACTGGGAATAAAAGAGGTCTACTACGAAATGAAACCCGAGGACAAGCTGAGCGTTGTTAACAGGCTCAAGTCCGAAGGGCACAAAATTGCCTTTGTGGGCGACGGAGTGAACGATGCTCCGGCTTTGCTTTCGGCACACGTCGGCATAAGCATGCCCGAAGGGGCTGACCTTGCGAGAGAGACTTCGGACGTTATCCTTCTGCGCAACGACCTGAGGGGCATAGTCACCGCACGCATCACGGCGGCAAAAACAATGAAGGTTATCAAACGGGTTTCCGTTGCAAATATAGGTATAAACACAATGACGGTTCTGCTGTCTGTCATGGGACGCATCAGCCCCCTCCAGTCGGCTGTTCTGCACAACGGAACCACACTCGGCACTCTGCTTTATGCTCTGAGCCTGTCCCAGAGCGGGAGACAAAAATGAAACTTTCCGAAGCAAAAAGCGGCGGATTTTACAGGATAACATCGGTCAAAGAACCTGAACTTGCCAGAAAGCTGGGCGCATACGGTATTTTTGCCGGAAGTCTGGTTTCCAAGGTTGGCAGAGGCGAGATAGAGCTTGCCACACTGAAACTGGCTATTGGTGAAACCACCATTGCTCTCAGCGGCTCAATGGCGAGGCATCTTTTTTACAGTTCGCCCTCCGGCGAGAAGAGGAGCATCTACGAACAGGAGCTGAACACGGAGTTCACCGTTGTTGTTCCCCGAAACTACTCAAAAGATATGACGAAACTTGGCATAAAGAACGGAGACTCTGTTCAGGTCATAAAAAAACTTCCGCATATGGAATACATCACACTGGTGGGTCACAAGACAAGATGCAGACTGTCCGAAGCTCATGCGGCATGCATTCTGGGAGAAAACCGCCAGTTCTCGTTCGCATCAAAGAACAGGGATTTCACCGTTAAAGAACTGATAAGTCAGGATACATACAGCGAAGTAATGGCTGTTAACGGTATATCGAAAGGAACGGTTCTGAACCTCGAAGGAATCGAAACAGGAAAATCAGTCCATCTGGACGACTATCCGGACATGGTGATATGCACCGCAGAGGGTCTACGGGTGTTCATCTCCGCAGCAACGGCAGAAAAAATATCCGCAGAATAGATTTTTCCTCTTGATATCACAAGCGGATAATGATATTCATTTTCAACAATGTCCCTGCGGCATGTTTTAACGGGGTGCCCGAGCGGGCTTTCGGTACATAATTCCACGATTGTCAACCCAACGCTAACTGGACGAAATCTCCGATTTCAGACCATCGCAGAGCGCCTAAAGCCCGTACCCCGGCCAGACAAATTATAGTAATTTCGAAATATATCTCAAGATTTAACCTCACATATCCTCTGATACTTGCAAATCGTTTACACACGGCCGATATTAGTTAAATCAATCTAACGGAGGGAAAACCATGAAAGACAGCATTAAAGCCGAACTTGAGCACGAGATAGAGTTCACCGTCAATGAAAACAAGACCGTACCTAAGTTATACCCGGAATCGGAGCTTTTCAGGACTATGCCGGAGGTCTTTGCCACAGGCTTTATGGTGGGTTTCATGGAGTGGGCATGCATGGACGCTCTTGCACCCCATCTGGATGAAGGCGAGCACAGCGTGGGCGTGCATGTCAATGTTTCCCACTGCGCCGCAACCCCAGTGGGGATGAAGGTGCGGGCAAAAGTCCGCTGTACGGCTGTGGATGGCCAGAAGACATCATGGTATGTGGAAGCATACGACGAAAAAGAGCTTATCGGCAAGGGAAGCCACGACAGGTTCACCATAAACGTTGAGCGTTTTAACCAGAGAGTGGCAAAAAAGGCTCAGTCACCGTCGTAGTCAGGCTTACGCCGACGAATAAAGACATAGCACCATTTTATCTGTTGACCTGTTTATATTTTAATACTATCTTAATCGCAGATAACATCTATCTGCGATATCTTTTAAGGAGAAAAATATGTTCAGCGAGACATTTCTGGAAGTAGTTAAAAACGAAGGCGTGGTATCAATCGTTACATGGGGCAGCGGCGAACCCCACATTGTAAACACATGGAACTCATATCTGACCATAACCGATGACAGCCGCATTCTTATCCCCGCCGCAGGCATGACCAGCACAGAGGCCGACCTTGCGGTGAACAGCAGAGTAAAAGTTACCCTCGGCAGCAAGAACGTTCAGGGGCTTTTTGCAATGGGCACAGGATTCAGACTTGAAGGCACGGCCAGACTGTTCGCCGAAGGTGCTGAATATGAGATGATGAAAGAAAAATATCCTTTCCTTACGAGGGTTCTTGAAATTAAACCTGAACTTGTGAAACAGACGGTATAGTTTTTAAATGAAACATAAAATGCTGCTTAGAACCGAAGAGTTCTAGGCAGCATTATTTTTTAAAGAATTCTTCGGCATCCTTCAACTGCTTCGGATCAACCTTCTTCCTGACCTCGCCCATCAGCCAGCCGATGGTTTTGCTCCGCAGATAATCCCGCATTCTGTCCTCCGCCTCCAGCATAACGACTTTTATGAGGCAGGGTTCCTTGCAGTAGGCATCCGGCAGGTTATTCTTATCAACTATTATATTGTTCTGGCGCACCTCTGCGCACTGGAACAGGGGCGAACTGCCCTCTATTGCCTGAACAACATCCCAGAAGGTTATCTCGTCCGCCGGACGGGTCAGCTCATAGCCGCCGTTTACGCCGGACACAGACCGAACCACCCCCGCCTTACGGAGTTTTGTGAGCATTTTCGAAAGATAGGTTTCGGAAATCCCCTGAAACGCAGCAAGTTCTTTAACGCCCACAGGCCTCTCCTGCCCTATGTAGCAGAGGCAGTGGAGCGCATATTCGACACCGACAGAAAACTGCATGAAAGCTCTCAGTCGGCCCTAAGCCAAACCTGAGTGCGGAAGAAGGGGCCTATGTAGCCTCTGAGTTCCAGTTTTTTTCCGCCCTCAATGACCTTTATTGTAGCTTTATATATTTTTCCGCTTTTAGGGTCGAGGATGGTTCCCCCTTCCCATTTCTCGCCGTCCTGTTTCAGTCCCCGGATAATGTTCAGTCCGACAACGGGTTTGCCCTTTCTGTCGTCCGTACATTCGTCACAGACCATATCCTTTTTGGCATTAGGATCGAGCAGTTTTTCTATAGCACCGCTGAGAACGCCTCCGTTCTCCGTTATGCGTACCAGAGATTTCTCTTTGCCCGTTTTGTCGTCTATGGTCTTCCAGAGACCGGCGGGAGATGCCGCAAAGGCAAAAACCGATGTAAGTGCAAAAATTAGAACAAGAACAGCTTTCATAGTTAATCCTTTTAAGTAATTTGTTGAAGGATATTAGCCTGCCGGTTTGATTTCGTCAATCTGGCTTTTATCCAGAAACTTCTCGGCATACTTCATATACAGCTTTTCCTGAACAAACACATCAAAGATATCGCCGTCTATATGGCCGTCCTTTTTCATAAACTCCATTATTCTGAGTGATTCCGACAGTGTCTTGGGTTTTTTATACGGTCTGTCAGCCGCCGTCAGAGCCTCGAATATATCGGCTATGGCAATTATTCTGGCGGGGATGGATATCTCACTTTTATATAGTCTGCGGGGATATCCTTTGCCGTCCATGGTCTCGTGGTGGCCGCCAGCATACTCAGGCACATGCTTCATGTTCTCGGGCAGAGGCAGTGCGGAGAGCATTTTTATGGTCATGATGATATGTTCGTTTATCTTATACCTCTCCTCTTCGGTGAGCGTTCCCCTCTTCACTGAAAGGTTGTATACCTCGCCGTAGTTAAAGGCATATCTGGGAACCAGGGTCTGAAATCCGAACTCTCTGTATTCCTGCTCGTCGATGAAATACTCACGCTCGATGAGATGTTCGGGTTTGTCCGCCAGCAGTTTTTCAACGGCCGGAACAGGAACAGGGGGACGGCCGCCGAGCCTCTGATTCTCCGCAATGCTCAATCCCTGTCTGTCGTCAAAATTCCTTATCCACGTCTTTTCAGCAATATTTCGAAGCCGCTCAATGTCCGCATCGTCCATAAACTCGCCGCCGACATTGCATTTGGCTATGAATGCAAAATCGTCCTGAAGCTGTGCCCAGGCTTTTTCAAGCTCTGCTTTCAGTTCTGCCTCTTTTTCCGGATCCTTTTGCAGTTTTTCATAATAATCTATCTGCGCATCCCTGTGCAGAACCTCGAAACGGGTGCGTATCTCGTGGATGCGATTATGGATGGCCTCAAGTTTTGTGGCCTTGTCCACAACGTATTCGGGAGTGGTGACCTTTCCGCAGTCATGCATCCACGCCGCAATGGAAAACTCTCTCCACTGGGCATCGGTCTCCAGACGGAAATCTTTGAACGCCTCATCATCTCTTTTCTGTAAAGTTTCGGCAATCATTATGGCAAGTTCAGGCACACGCAGGCAGTGTCCGGCAGTATATTTGGATTTGGCGTCGATGGCTCCTGCTATGATCTTTATAAATGAGTCCATCAGCTCTTTCAGTTCCGCCTCATAACGGCTTATGGATGCAGACATGTTGACCATGGAATCCGAAAGCCCGTGGAACTCCTCCACAACCGTGTCTATCCTCTTAACTTTGTCGTAGTTCTTTCTGCAAACCTCATCGGTCATACCTTTCAGCTTTTCAATGGGGTTTATGAACAGTCTTTTCAGAACATAAAGAACAGGGAAATATGTTATGCCGATTATAAGCACTGATATCAGAAGGGTTGTCAGCATCGTCTGCCGTATTTCATTCAGTATTACGCTTCGCTTTACGAACGATGCAAGATACCATTTCTGCCCGGTGTATTCCGGAAGTTTCTCAATGAAGTACTCATAAGTATCGTCCGAACCTTTCAGGCTTCCGTTCATTTTTCCTGTTCGGGCATTATCCAGTATGCCTTTATAAGCGGGATTTGTAAGACCTTCCAAGGTCGGAACCGTCTCGCCCCTGAGGTCGAAAGAAGCGGCAATAACGTTTCCGTCCTCCGCAAACATCACCAGATCACCCTTTATAACTCCCGATTTTGATTTAAGCATGGCGGAAAGGGATTCTGTAGAATAGTCGGCGGCCACAGTGCGTATCCTTCTGCCGGAGCTGTCGAAAACCGCTGTTGAAAGGGTTATGCCGGGCTTACCCGTGGATGCGAAAATATATGGCTCCGACCAGCTTATTTCGTGGGCACGGGCATTTTTGTACCAGCTTCTTATTCTGGGGTCATACATTGCAGGAGAAATCTCCTCCCCTACAGTTCCATAGCCCGTATCTTTAAAATAATAGGTGTCCGTAGGTTTCTCAGCCGTTCTGTCGATAACCCTGACGGCCAGTTTCGGACTGCACCTTGCCTGAAGAAAGTTTCCGGTTTCATCCGCCAGAAATATGCTGGAGATATGCTTTCCGGAGTTGAGCTGTTCCCACATGACCCTTAGATACATGTCGGCAGATTCGATTATACTGTTGTCGGAGTTGATATACAGCAGAATGGAAATACTTGTTGATGCTGACTGATGGTTTCAGTAAGGGTGTTGCTGATTGTACGGTTTGCTTCGGATATCTTGTTTTCCGTTATCCTGTAGGCCTGTTTCATGCCTCTTATAAAGAAGTTGCCCATGAGAAAAACAGACAGCAGAAGGGTCAGTGCGGCAAAAAGTGTAAGGATGCTGAAAGTAAAAGTATATTTTTTCATGATTATCGCTCTTGTATATCCATTTTGACTATTTTAACACAAAAGCGAAAATTTATTACTATCAGTTTTGAAAATAAGAAAATGAAAGGGGGAGCTTTCCATACCCCGTACCCCATACAGAGCATGGCAAGCTCCCAGATCCAACGATTACCCAAGAGGTTCCTGTTTGTCAAGCTGCCTTAAAGAGTTCGATATGTTTTTATTTATATAACGCTTCTGAAATACTTTTAATGAACAAATACAGAATGGTCAAGAATTATTTTAATAAAGAAACGGATGAAATAACGCTTTGAAAGCCGGACGGGCAGAGTGAAGCCCCTGCCCGCTGAAATATTAATTAATGGGTGTGAACGCCCGAAATGATCTCTGTCAGTTTTTCCTGAGATATAACTCCGAACTCCTGAACGGCAACCTTGCCGTCGGCATCGAAAATAACATATCCGGGAACCTTCATTCCGTACTGCTCGGCCGACTTCTGGTTTTCGCCGATCTTAAACGCCCCTACGATAACTTTTGTGGGTGCTTTCTCGTTGAACTGCGCAGCGGCGGTTTCGGCTATCTTAACCTGCATGTCGTCAGTCACAAACTGCACTATCGGAACCATGCCTGATTTCTTCTCTTTCGAGATGAACTGGTTTACGGGCATTCTGGATTCCACAACATAGGGCCAGGTGCTGATGCCTATGAGAACCAGCACAAAAACAACAAATATTGGAAACAGCTTCTTGTTCATCATAACTCTCCGAATAAATCTGAATCTGTTCAGCCTTTGAGGTTTATCATTATACACACATTCTCTCTGTGTCAAACAAAATGATACGCATCGATCCCCTGCGGCATCAGGAAACTGACAGGGGGAATTTATAAAAAGTTCATGATAACATTAAAATATGCAAAACAGGAATTTCATCGTTGAAGCAAAAACCAAACAGTGCTAGCATTAGCTTCGATTGTGCATATATTGGAGGGCATAAAACAAAGTTACGCTTTGTTTTATGAAATAATGCAGGATTCGGCATATTATTATTTTTTTGCCGCCGCAATTATCTGGTGATAAATGGTTAGTTACCTGCTGACGGACAACCGGATTCAGGAAGCCAGAAATCTTTTAACAGATTCGGGTCTCGATTTTGACCCTGATTTTGATGTGTTCCTGGGGGTGTATGAGCATGACAGTCTCATTGCAACCGGAGCAAGATCCAAAAACATTCTGAAAATGGTCGCCGTTCATCCCGACCACAGGGATACCGGTGTATTCGCAGAGATCATAAACGCACTCATCACAGACGCATTCCGTGCGGGCTACGAGCATACCTTTGTATTCACAAAACCGGTTTACGTTCAGAGCTTCAGATACCTCAACTTCAGCCCTTTGGCACAGACAGATTCGGTCGCCGTTCTGGAATACGGACACAGCATAAAGGATTATCTGAAAAAGTGGAAAAGCGAAGTCAGGCCAGGAAAGAACAGCGGGCTGGTGATGAACTGCAACCCTTTCACAAACGGCCACCGCTACCTTGTGGAAACCGCATCCGCCTGCTCCGACAACGTATATCTGTTCGTTGTGGAGGAGGACTCTTCCCTCATTCCTTTCAGCGCAAGGCTGAATCTGGTGAAAAAAGGGGTGGAGGATCTGGCGAACGTACATGTGATCCCCACAGGACCTTATGCGGTGAGCCGCATAACCTTTCCGTCATACTTTCTGAAAGACAGCGAAAAAGTTACCAGCGAACAGCTTAGACTCGACCTGTCGATCTTCTGCGAACAGATAGCCCCCGTATTCGGCATAACCAGACGCTTTGCCGGACAGGAGCCTGTATGCCGTCTGACTGCCATGTATAACGAGGCCATGCGTGAGATTCTGCCTCAGTACGGAATAGAGTTCACCGAAATAGAGCGCAAGACCGCAGGCGGACACATAATCAGCGCATCCGCTGTTCGCCGCATGCTTCTTGCCGGAGAATATGATAAATTAAGGGAGATGGTTCCCGAAGCGACATATAAATATCTGACCGAGAACACGGGAGTGCTCATCAGTAAGAACGCAACCCCCGTGCTCAGTTCATAGGTGCAAAACATGAAGATAGAAAAGAAGGCACAGGCAGGGACAATGCAGTCCAGCGACCTGATGGTTTTCACAGAACCTGCGGACACACTGGATATCCAGATCGATTCCACCGTGGCAAAGCAGTACGGACACCTGATTCAGGCCAAGGTTGAGGAAGTGCTTAACCGGATGAACGTCACCGCCGGAATAATCCGCATTAAAGACAGAGGCGCACTGGACTATGCCATCGATGCAAGGGTGCAGGCTGCTGTTCTGCGCTCGCAGGAGGCATAGGATGCAGGGTTTATGGTATAAAGAGGCAAAAACTGCCCGCAGTTTCATAATCAAGATTCTGCCCGGCGAACTCATCGCCGACAAACTGGTTGAAGCTGTTAAAGAGCTGGACGTTCAGTACAGCGTGATAGTATCCGCTGTCGGCTCAGTAACCGATGTCAAGTTCAGAGGCATCAAAACCGGAGCGACACTGCCCATAACAGTGCCCAGAATGACCGTTCACCAGATAGCCTATCCCATGGAGCTTCTGGGGCTGAACGGAAACATCTTTCCCGATGAGAACGGCGAGCCCGACTGCCACCTCCACATCCAGATGTCAAAATCATCCGGCGAGGTTCTGGGCGGTCACCTTTTCAACGCCAGAGTGTTCGCATCCTGCGAAATAATGATAACCGAGCTTTCTGCGGACGGCATCGAACGCCACGTTTCAAAATCCGCCGGAACTCCCACCATCTTCATAGAGGACTGACATGGAAGAAACACTGTCGATAAGACGCTCTCTGCTGTATGTGCCGGGCAACATGCCCTCCATGCTCCAGAACATTCCCATATTCAACTGCGATGCGGTTTTCATCGACCTTGAAGACGCAGTGCCGCTGAACGAAAAGGATGCGGCGAGAATACTGGTTAAATCCTTCATAGAATCATACAAAGACCGGAACAAAGAGGTCTTTTTCCGCATAAACCCGCTGGACACCGAATGGGGCTATGACGACCTGCTGACGGTTCTCCCCGCTCTTCCCGACGGAGTTCGTCTGCCCAAGGCCGACACTCCGGAGATTGTTGAGAGGCTCGACACCTTTCTGACAGAGTGCGAGGAAAATCTGGGGCTTGAGATAGGCCGATTCAAGATAATCCCTTCAATAGAAAGTGCTCAGGGCGTCATCAACTGTATTAAAACCGCCAGATGCTCATCAAGGGTAATTGCCCTTGCGTTCGGCGCAGAGGACTACACCACCAGCATGGGCATTGAACGTACCAAAACAGGCGAAGAGCTGTTTCAGGCACGAAACCGTGTGGCATGGGCGGCAAAAGCCGCAGGCATTCAGGCAATTGACACGATATTCGCCGACGTTTCCGACGAAGAGAACTTCACCCGTGAGGTCAAGCTGATAAAAGGTCTGGGCTTCACCGGAAAATCACTGGTAAACCCCAGACAGATAGACATTGTTCACAAGGTCTTCGCACCCAGCAAAGATGAGATAGACAGTGCGCTGGAAATCATCGAAGCCATAAAACAGGCACGTGAGATGGGAACAGGCGTTATCTCACTGCGTGGCAAAATGATAGATGCTCCCATTGTTAAGCGTGCCGCAAGGGTGATACGCACAGCGGCGGCTCTGGGCATGGTGGATATAGAGATAAGCGACGAGGTGATACATGGTGCAAAATAGTCTGGGACGCTTCATCCCCGAAGTTTACAACGGCAAAAAGCGGATACCCTACACCTCTCCGAACGCCATCACTCCGGCAGGCAGAGAATACGCACGCCCCATCAAGACATTCCGCCCAGGCGACAAAAAGCTCGTGGGTTCACTGCGTGAGGCAATCATAGCCTCCGGACTCAAAGACGGAATGACGATATCCACCCACCACCACCTGCGCAACGGCGACCTTCTGCTGAACGCAGTGGTAAAGATTCTGGATGAACTAGGCATCGGCAACATAACCATTGCCTCAAGCTCAATACATCCCGTTCATGCGGAGATAATCCCCTACATCAGGAAAGGGGTCATAACCAGCCTTGAGTGCGGCGTTAACGGACTCATAGGCGAACTGGCGACAAAAGGCGAACTGGACATCCCCATAATTGTGCGAAGCCACGGCGGACGTGCCCGCTCAATGATGACAGGGGAGGTAAAGGTCGACGTTGCATTCATAGCAGCCCCCTGCTGCGACGAATACGGCAATATGAACGGCTACTACGGCAAATCCGCATGCGGAAGCCTCGGCTATTCCCATGTGGACGCACGCTATGCCGACAAGGTTATAGCCGTAACCGACAACCTCGTTCAGCACCCTGTAAGCCCCATTGCAATCTCCCAGACCTGTGTGGACTACGTTGTTGCCGTGGAATCCCTCGGAGACCCGACAAAGATAGTCTCCACCACAACAAAAGTGACCAAAGACCCCATAGGGCTTATGATAGCAAGGAACACTGCGGAGGTAATTGAAGCCTCCGGACTGCTCAAAGACGGATTCTCTTTCCAGACAGGCGCAGGGGGAACATCCCTTGCCGTGGCCGAAAACGTCCGTAAAAAGATGCTCGAAAAGAAAATAAAAGGTTCGTTCGGTTCAGGCGGCATCACGGGATATTTCGTCGATATGCTGAATGAAGGGCTTTTTCAGACACTGATGGACGTTCAGTGCTTCGACCTGAACGCCGTCAAATCAATCGGCGAGAGCATGAACCATCAGGAGATAAGCGCAGACCTGTACGCCAACCCCTTCAACATGGGCGCAATAGTGAACATGCTCGACGTTGTTATCCTTGGAGCCACTGAGATAGACGTTAACTTCAACGTAAACGTCAACACCGAATCCAACGGTTATCTCCTCCACAACACAGGCGGACACACAGACACGGCCGCAGGAGCAAAACTTGCGATCATCGTTGCACCATCCATAAGGGGTCGCCTGCCCATCATCATGGACAACGTGATAACAGTCACCACCCCTGGCGAAAATATAGACATAATCGTCACCGAAAGGGGCATTGCCGTCAACGACAAGCATCCGGAGCTTAAAAAGGAGCTTCTGAAGGCAAAACTCCCCGTTAAGGACATTCATGACATCAAAAAGGAGATAACCGATATCACAGGCGTACCCCGCCCCGTTCAGTTCACTGACGAGATAGCGGCTCTCATAGAATACAGAGACGGAAGCATCATAGATGCGGTCAGAAGAGTTAAGGAATAGCATACTGAATGCCCGTGAGCAGCGATGGGAGACCCTGTCCCGTCTTACGGGCTCATATCGGGACGGGTGCGTCATAACCATCGTCTGCAATGCGGCGGGCGAAGAGAAGGACACTCCCGCCATGCGCAGGCTCATAGCTTGTGCCGAAGAATGCATGGCAAAAGATGCTGATGCTCTGACCATAGGCGCATACGGCGATGCGGCGGGCTATATCGTTTTCATGCATTCACCGCTGGACGCAAAGAGTGCAAAATCAGCCGCCGTGGCTCTCGAAACCAAACACGAACGGAACAGACTGCTGGACATAGACATTTACAATACCGACGGACAGGCCGCCGACAGAGCATCAATGGGCATACCGCCCCGCAGATGCCTGCTCTGCAACGAACCTGCCGCCGACTGCATAAGGACGCAAAGACATGCATACCCTGACATCATTGCAGAAACGCACCGCCTTCTCACGGGATTTCAGGAATCTTGCTGAATCTCTGACAATGGGAGCCCTGAGGGAACTGGAGCTGACGCCGAAGCCCGGTCTGGTTGACAGGCTTGACAACGGTTCCCATCCCGATCTGTCATACGAGCTGATGGAGCTTTCCGTAATGCTTCTGCCAAGATATTACGAGGAGCTGGCTCTCTGTCTGTATGACGGCGGAAGCATAAGCGAACTTCGTGCCGTTGGCATGGCCGCCGAAAAGCGGATGATGCAGAAATGCCAGAGCAACACCCACAAGGGTTTTATATTCTTAAGCGGACTGGTTCTGCTGTCCCATATAGTCTTTGAGGATATTCGGACAGGTATCTCCGAGCTTTCTGAGGAATTTTTCTCAAACCCTCTGCCCGAATCCAACGGTTCTTCTGTCAGACGCAACTTTCACACGGGCGGCATAAAGCTTGAGTGTCTGGAAGGGCTGCCGTCTGTTTTTGAAGCCGGCATCCCCGCACTGAACCGGAGACCCGATAATCCCCACTATGCCCTTGCATGCATAATGGAGCGTGCGGACGATTCCACATCGATACACAGATGCGGCATGGAAGGACTCAAAATCGTACGGAGAGACGGAGCTGAGCTGAAAAAGCTGATAGAAGAGGGCGAACCCGCTGAAAAATGGCTTGCGGCCAGAAACGAATATTACAGATCTATAAACCTTACGATGGGCGGCTGTGCCGATCTTCTGGCACTGAGCTTTGCCCTGAAGGACTTCAATAGATCACAATAAAAAATTGCCGCCCGGAACACTTCGGCTCTGAGCGGCAATGATAGTTTATCTGATTCGGAACTGATTGATGGTTCTAAGCAGATCCTCGGCATCGGTATGAATCTGCCTTGCAAAATCCGTTATCTCAGCAAGCTCCCTGTTGTTCACTTCTGCGATATTGTTTATCTTCTCAACGTTCTTGGCTATCTCTGTTGTTGTTGCCGCCTGCTCTTCTGCAGCGGAGGCTATCTGGTTTACCATGTCAGTTGCCACTGTTGTCTGCTCAACGATCAGGCTTATTGACTTTTCAGCTGAATCTGCCGATCTGGTTCCGGCCTCAACCTGCCCAACCCCGCTCTCAACCTTTACAACAGCATTCTTGGATTCGGTCTGGAGCATTGATATCATGTCGGATATCTCTTTTGTGGCCGACTGAGTGCGTTCCGCAAGCTTACGAACCTCGTCTGCAACAACCGCAAATCCCCTTCCCGCTTCTCCGGCTCTTGCCGCCTCGATGGCCGCATTAAGCGCCAGCAGGTTTGTCTGGTCTGCAATATCGTTGATAACGTTTATGATGTCGCCGATCTGAGCCGAAGATTCACCCAGTCTGGTGATTACCTCTGCGGATTCACGGACGTTTTCCGCTATCTGCTGCATTTTTGACACCGTGTCGGTGACAGACATCTTGCTGCCTTCGGCACTTTTTATTGTAGCGTTCGCCTGAACCGAAGTCTCGTTTGCGCTTTCGGCTATCTGGCTGATGGTCTGGTTCATCTCTTCAACGGCGGTTGCGAGGCTGTTTGTCTCGTCCGTCTGGTTGTGCATTCCTCTGGATATATCGCTGACGGTAGTTGAAAGCTCGGATATTGATTTTGTCATATTGTGGGACAGATCCGAAACTGACTCCATAATGTCTTTAACACGGCCTATGAACCTGTTGAAAAGTCTGGCAACATCGCCCAGTTCGTCTGTTCGTGAGTCGTCCAGAGTTTTCGTAAGATCGGCTTCGCCCTCTGCAATGTCTCTCAGTCGCTGAATGAGGGTGTCGATGGGCTTAAGCTGTCTGGACACAAGATACCAGAACAAAGCTATGCCGAATAAAACGGGAATAAGTGAAAGGAACGTAAGATTGAACGCCTCCTTTTTTGCCGGAGCAAGCACAGACGCTTCATCGGCGGTCACAAAAGAGACCCAGCCAAGCTCGGGAACTTTTGAATATGCCAGCAGCATGTTTTTACCTTCCAGTGAATAGTGGAAAACACCGCTGTCGTTCTTTTCAACCTCATTCATAAGGTTTGAAAGGCTGGGATCAAGCTCCCCTATGCTCTTTTTAAGAACAAGGCCGCTGTCGTCGTGTATCAGTATTTTTCCTGCGCTGTCGGTTACAAAGGGTCTTCCCTTGTCGCCGGAGCCGACGTTCATTACTTTATCTATTATAGATTTAAGCGGAACATCCGAACCGAGGACACCCGCAAAATCTCCGTTTATGCTTATCCCTTCGATGATCGAGACCACCAGTCCGCCTGTTATCATGTCAACATAGGGTTCGGTGAACTGTGTTCCGGTCTTGGATTTTCCCATCTGATACCATGGTCTGACCCTGGGGTCATAACCTTCCGGAAGCTGTGACTGCTTGGACATCCAGAAACTGCCGTCCTGCTCGCTTCCGAAATATACCAGGTCGAATGCGTTGGCCTCTGCCACAAGCGCATAGTCCTCTATGTTCTTTTCGGGTTCGGCATTAAAAGCGTCGCCCTTTGCTTTCAGCCTTTTGGCTTCTGCTGTGATGGCCGCTTTTTTCGACTCGGCCCAAAGCCCCATAAGAGCCGCAACCTCATCACTGCGGTTTATCTGCTGGATTTCGATATTTTCAACAGCCGCCGACTGGGTGTAAAAATATGACCTTAGAACAAGGGTCGAGACGATGGCAAGGAACACTGCCAGTGCCGTCAGAATGATTTTTAACTTCAAACTCATAAAACCTCTCCGCAGAGACAGCGATATTGCCGGCTTCTGCTGCTTTTTGCATTATTTGTCCTGTGTAAATAGAATAATCAGTATCCCGCAACCGGAAAAAATAATCCTGCGCTCATAAGAGTGAATATTCCGACAAAAATTGTATAAATATAATATTCACAAGGGTTTATCTTAGCACAGGGCACCTGCTATGTCAAACAGACATAGCCTACATAGCAGATGTAAAATATGCGTTAAAGAGATAAGTTATTTATGAAAGTTCTGCGTGCCTGAAGCAGTCGGTGAAATGGTCATTCACCAGTCCTGTTGCCTGCATATGGGCATAGATTATGGTGGAACCGACAAATGTCATTCCCCGTTTTTTCAGATCTTTGGAAAGGGCGTCCGACTCCGGTGAAGTGGCCACCGCATCGGACATTGATCCGAGTTTATTTATGATGGGTTTGCCGCCTACAAAACGCCAGACGTAGGCATCGAAACTGCCGAACTCTTCCTGAATCTTCAGAAAAACACGGGCATTCTTCCTTGCGGCGAATATTTTAAGTCTGTTGCGGATTATCTCGGGGTTAAGTATCAGTGCTTCAAGCTCTTCGTCCGTCATTTCGGCCACCAGTTTCGGGTCGAAATTCTTAAACGCCTTGCGGTAGCCTTCCCTTTTTTTCAGGATGGTCTCCCAGCTTAAGCCCGCCTGCGCACCTTCGAGGATAAGGAACTCGAAATGGGTTCTGTCGTCCCGAACGGGCACGCCCCACTCCTCGTCATGATACTTCTCATAAAAATCCTTTCCCTCACACCAGCTGCAGCGCACTTTATTATCAGACATATCCGCCTCCACCTGTCTATTCTACACTGCCCGTGCCGGATGTCAACAGGGCCGCTTCCCTCTCCATCTCCGCTGTCATGGTTTTAAGCGACAGAATATAGGCTGTCACCCCCATGCCCACAACAAGCAGAACAAAGATAACGTGGAGGTTGCGCACCAGAAGAGCTGAAAGCAGAAGTGATCCCCAGAGCAAAAGAACCGCCCTTATCTTCATATCCTTGCGCACAGCACGATATTTCATGTAGGTTCCGATGTATGCACCGAATATTCTATGATTTATAAGCCAGTTGTTCATCTTTTCAGAACTGCGGACAAAACAGAACGAGGCTACAAGCAGAAAAGGTGTGGTGGGCAGAACAGGTACAATTATTCCTATGACGGCCAGCAGAGTGAAAAACACCCCCAGCGCCATAAACAAATTCTTTTTCAAACGACTCTCCCGAAAACATAAATAATAAAAGGGGACGGAAGCTCCGCCCCCTGAAGTCTATAAGATAGTAACCTTACTTCACTTTATCAAGGGAAATGCCCATGGCATCCGCAACTCCCTTGCCGTATGCCGGATCAGCCTTCAGACAGTTGCCTATGTGGCGGATCTTTATCATCTCAGGAGCGTCGCCCATGGCTCTTGCGGTGTTCTCGCAAAGAACCTTCTGCTGAGCGGGTGACATCAGACGGAAGAGGAGACCGGGCTGAGTGTAGTAATCGTCGTCATCCTCACGGAAATCGTACTGATATGCGGGGCCGTCCAGAGCCAGAGGCGGCTCTTTCAACTGCCACTGGTCCTTCCACTCGCCGTAGCTGTTCGGCTCATAGGCAAGGGTCGAGCCTTTATTTCCGTCAACACGCATCTGGCCGTCCCTGTGGTAGCTGTGGAAAGGACAGCGGGGAGCGTTAACGGGGATGGAGTGGTGGTTGACACCGAGTCTGTATCTCTGGGTATCTCCGTATGAGAACAGCCTGCCCTGAAGCATTCTGTCGGGCGAGAAGCTGATGCCTGGAACGATGTTTGCAGGGTTGAACGCCGCCTGCTCAACGTCGGCGAAATAGTTTTCGGGGTTCTTGTTAAGCTCCAGAACACCTACCTCTATGAGGGGAGCGTCCTTTTTGAACCATACCTTTGTGAGGTCGAAGGGGTTGTAAGGCAGTTTTGCCGCCTGCTCCTCGGTCATAAGCTGAACGAACATTTTCCATCTGGGGAAATCGCCCTTGTCTATGCTCTCAAGCAGGTTTCTCTGGTGGCTCTCACGGCACTTGCCGATGACCTTTTCCGCCTCTTCATCCGTAAGATTCTGAATGCCCTGCTGGGTCACTAAGTGGAATTTTACCCATGTGCGCTTGTTCTCTGCGTTGATAAAGCTGAACGTATGGCTTCCGAATCCGTGCATGTGTCTGTATGATCTAGGGATTCCTCTGTCGCTCATAGTTATTGTAACCTGATGGAGAGCTTCGGGGAGTGATGTCCAGAAGTCCCAGTTGTTCTGGGCACTGCGCATGTTTGTTCTGGGGTCGCGCTTTACCGCATGGTTGAGGTCGGGAAACTTCAGCGGATCACGCAGGAAGAACACCGGAGTGTTGTTTCCCACAAGGTCCCAGTTTCCCTCTTCGGTATAAAACTTTATGGCAAAGCCTCTGATATCCCTCTCGGCGTCCGCCGCTCCCCTTTCACCTGCCACAGTTGAGAAACGCACAAACAGATCGGTCTTTTTTCCTATTTCGGAGAATATCTTAGCTTTTGTATATCCGGTTATGTCATGGGTTACGGTGAAGGTTCCGAAGGCTCCGGAGCCTTTTGCGTGCATCCTTCTTTCGGGGATGACCTCTCTGTCGAAATGGGCGAGTTTTTCAAGAAACCATATGTCCTGAAGGAGCATCGGGCCTCTTTTTCCGGCTGTCGCCACGTTCTGGTTGTCCGCAACGGGAACTCCCGCCGCTGTGGTGAGATGCTTATCCTCTTTCTTACTCATTTTTACTACCTCCTGTGAAACCAAATAGCATTAGTTATCTTATGATAATTTTTATTAATATTCAAGAGGTGATATTCGCTTTTATGAGATAATTATTATTAAGAATAGCACGATTTCTCAGATTCTGCACGAAAGGTCATAAAAAAAGAGCCTTCCGGCTCTTTTTTATTTCTGTTTTCCTGATTTGTAATTGTAGCCCGTGTCCTTTTTTATCTGGCCGGGAGCGGTCGCCTTTCCTGTTCCGTGTCCGGCGCAACCGTAGAATATTGCCAGAGAAAAGGCCATGACGAGCGTCAGAGCGATTGTTCTCATACATGCCTCCTTATTTGACAATGATACTGTTCATACATGTTAATATCCATACCATTCTCCGCCCCGAAGGGTGATTATTCACACCTGCGATAAAAAGATATTTATTAAAATGACATAAGGAAGTTTTTTTGATATATTTGAATGAAATTTATACCGGAGCTTAAGTGTGAAGATACTCGTAGTAGACGATTCGGGATTTGCCAGAAGGGCACTCATAAAACTTATAAATGAACAGCTGGAAGGCTGGGAGGTTACGGATACGGGAGACGGGAAGCAGGCTGTGTCCCTTTTCAGACAGCACCAGCCAGACCTTGTGTTTCTCGACCTCACAATGCCCGATGTCAGAGGAGAAGAGATTCTGGAAGAGATACGCTCCTTTGACAGGACATCGAAGATAATCGTGGTCTCTGCCGATATTCAGCAGAAAACCAGAGAAAACGTCATGGCACTGGGAGCCGACTATATGGTGAACAAGCCCATAAACGCCGAGAAGATAGCCCAGGCTCTGACAACAGTCATGTGCTGACAAACACAGAGGCATATTAAAATGAATCATCTATCCGAAATTCAGACCGAGGCGATGATTGAGCTTTTCAACATTGCATACGGAATGGCCACATCGCTGATCTCCGACTCCATAGGAATGCATTCAACAATGTATGTCCCCGAAATGGAGATCGTCAGCATCGACGAATTTGCAAACGTGGCCTACAAATCCATGGATCCGGACAGAGGCTATTTCATTGTTTCGCAGGTTTTTCTGAACTATCTCGAAGGCGAATCGGTTATGCTGATGAGCACCCGCTCCGCAAAGGCTCTCACCGAGTGTTACTCAAAGCTGGACGAAACACTGAATCCGGAAGAACCGGACGATGTTAAAAGCTGCTCTCTTGAGATAACCAACATAATATCCTCCGCACTTCTGGGGCGCATAGCCGACCTCACAAACACCGAAATATACTTTCAGCCGCCTGAGATACGCATATACGAACCCGCACGGATTGCGGAGATGAATAAAAATCAGGAGTTCACACAGGTAATAGTCATAAAAATAATAATCGATGTGGACACAACGGAGATAAAGGGCAATATGTACATTCTGCTGAAAGAGGAATCCTTCGGCAAGTTCAAGCAGGCTCTCGACTATTTCATCGAAAGTTACTCCGGATAACCACGGCATGGCATCACTCAATTACCTCGACCATATCCTGAACGGAGCAATGGTTCTGGATGAGAATCTGAACGTGCACTACTTCAACCACTGGCTGGAGGTGCAGACAGGAATCAAACGGGCCGATATCGAAGGCTCACCCATCACCGATTATTTTCCCGATATAAACTCCGGAATGCTGAAACGAAAGCTGAAACAGGTGTTTCTGCTGAACACACCCGCATTCATAAACGCAGAGGCTGAAAAATACCTCATAAAGATACCGAGCCGGAAGCTTACGGGCAGCCTGTTTCCGTTCATGCTCCAGAACGCAGTAATAACCATTTACGACAAAGCGAACAGACAGGCACTCTGCATGATATACGATCAGACCTCACTCTTTGAGACCAGAACAAATCTGGAGATAAGTGCGGCAAATCTGGCGGAACAGCACCTTCTTCTCCAGAACACAATGGATTTTCAGACGAACATAATATTCGTCATGAGCGAAAAGCGGCTCATCAACTGGAACTACAGCTTTATGGAGCTTTTCGGATACGATATTGACGAGCGGATCAACTCAGGTGCCGCCGACCTGATGGATTTCATCACCCACGACAGCTATCTGACCACAAAAGAGACCAGCTTCTACAGCTTTATAACCAAAAGCCTGGAATCGGACATCACCAACCGCATAACGGTCACCGACACCAACGGCAAGGAGCGCACCTTTATCTTCAGCGCACGCAGAATGCCTGAAAGGGAGAACTACATAATAGTCTCCATGACCGACATAACAAGACTCAAAAACAAGGAAAAACTCCTTCAGGATATAAACAACGAACTCAGCAGGCGATATGACGAGAAGAACATCGAACTGAAAAAGCTGAACTTCGAGCTGACACGCAGCCGTGACCAGCTCCAGCTGGCTCAGGAGGTCGCACGCTCCGGAAGTTTCGAATATTTCTGCACCGACGGAACCATAAAGGTCAGTCAGGGGATGAAGAACATTCTGGGGGATCCTGACTTCAAACCAAACTCTGTTGAAGATATCCACAGATTCTTCCACGGCAATCATGCAGAGGGGATAAAAAAACTCTGCCAGAAAACCATGGAAAACAAGATGGACAGCTTTTCCGTGTTCTCCGAAATAATCAGCAAAAGCGGCAGAAAAAAGCCTGTGGACATATACGGCAAGGTGCTGGGCAGTGAAAGGGAGGGGAAACGCCTTCTGGTCACAATGCAGGACCTGACCGATATCAGAGAGCTTGAAAAGCAGATAAAGGATAAAGAGAGGCTTCTGGCCTCACTTTTCGACATAGCGGACATCGGCTTCCTTATCCTCGATTCCGAAGGTGTCATAATGCGTGTCAACAGGGAGTTCGCAAGGCTGACAGGATATGCCGAACAGGAAATTCTGGGCAGAGGTTTGGACTGCCTCAACATAATCTCTCACAAAAGCGACTATGAAAAATACGTCCGCAACGCCGCAGAAAACACATCAGAGATAATCCTGACCGCAAAGGACGGCAGTCAGAAATATGCCTATATGAACGTTACCCGCTACAGCGCAGACGAAAAAACCACATACAGCGTTTATGCCTTCACCGACATAACCGACAGGATATCAATCCTCTCCGAACAGAAAGATCAGGAACAGCTGCTCATCCAGCAGTCGAAAATGGCGGCCATGGGAGAGATGATAGGCGTTATCGGTCACCAGTGGAAACAGCCCCTGAACGTGCTTAATCTGGTGCTGGACAACATTAAGGACAGCATTGAGACCGGAAAAGGCGACTTTGAGGAGATAATCCGCATGACCGACACCTCACTGGAGCAGGTCAGGTTCATGGCGGAGACAATAGACGATTTCCGAAATTTCTTCAGCCACGACAAAGACCCCAGACCATTCGACCTCATCAGCACGGTCAACAATACCGTACGCCTGCTCCTTCCGCTGTTCGCAGTAAGGGGAACACAGATCGAGGTTGAAAACAAGCTCTCTGCAAGAGAGGCTGTTTACGGGGTTGCAAACGAGTTCCGCCACTGCATAATCAACATTCTGAGCAACGCAAAGGATGCTATTCAGAACAGAGTGAACGTTCAGAGGGATTTCAGCGGACAGGTCAGAATCGTCATAGACGGGGACGACTCCATGATAAGCGTCAGAATATACGACAACGGCGGCGGCATCCCCAAGGACATTATAGACCACATATTCGATCCCTATTTCACCACCAAAGGGGACAAGGGCACAGGGATCGGCATGTATATGGTTAAGCTGATAATTCGCAAGATGGACGGAGACATACGGGTTAACAACACAGAAGACGGAGCCTGTATAACCATCGACCTGCCGTCAATAAAGCCTAAAAGGGACTAAATGACCGTATCGGCATCATACCGGCTTCTTATTTTTCTGCTTCTTGCCTGCGGGGTTTCACTGATGTTTCTCGACATTCCCGTAGCTGAGTTTTTCAAATCCCACGAAAACAAAGTATTCTTCCGTTTCAGCACGGAGATCACCGAGCTGGGCAAATCCGACATATATCTTCCCGTTTCGCTGGCTGTCTGGGTTATTTTCAGAAAAAGAAACCCGCTGGTGGCCAGAATAGCCCTTTCGTTCTTTCTGGCTATAATCATATCCGGAATGGCCTCAAACCTGCTCAAATTCTTTTTCGGACGCAACCGCCCCGTAATGCTTTACGACTTCGACACCTACGGTTTTGAATTTCTGCACACCAGATATTATAAAACGTCCTTCCCATCCGGCCACACAACTGTTGCGGCTGCTCTGGGCGCAATGACAGCACTCCACTGGAGAAAACTGACGATTCCGGCGGTAATATTCGTTATTCTGATGGCAGTGACAAGGCTTTCAACCCTGAACCATTTTCTGAGTGACACTCTGGCAGGGATGATTCTGGGGATAGGAACCGCTCTGATAATCTACAGGCGGATGTTTCAGGCCAGATCGTAGAGTTTTATAAACTTCTCTACACAGTCTTTTATTACATATTCGTCCTTTTCGGGGGTCGGCATCGGGATAAGCCCCAGAAGCACAGGCCAGAAAAGGCATTCTTTTATCATGCCCACATACTGCTGAGAGGCAAGGAGCCTGTCGTCCACAGGTCTGCCCACAGCTTCCAGATAGTCGCTGACCGTGTCCAGAATGGATTTCATGCCCTGATCGGAATAGGCGATGCGCAGTTCGGGAAAACGCCCCGATTCGCCCATCACAAGCCTTAATAGTTTGAGAAATCTTTCGTTGCGGATCATTGCCAGTATTTTTTTCGCATAGTCCTGAAGGTCTGCGGAAACGTTTCCGCCCGGCATATATTCCAGCTCGGGAAAACCGAAGTCGTTACGAACCTCAAGCACAATTTCTGAGAAAAGCAGTTCTTTTGAAGGGAAGTGATTATAGACGGTGCGCTTTGAAACATTGGCAAGCTCTGCTATGTTGTCCATGCTTACGCTGCCGTAGCCTTTGTCCAGAAACAGCTCCGCAGCAGCCTGAACAATAGCCCTCTTCTTCCGCTGACTCAGTGTTTTTTCCACCCGCTCCTCCCGTACATCGAAATTATACTGACGTAGGTTTCATTTTACAATAAATTGTAAAATGTCTTTCCGCAAGCAATTTTAAACTATACGGTGTAGTTTACTAATAATACGCAGACGTTCATTTATATTTTACAACAGGAGACCACAGGCAGTTCTATTATGAACTCTGCCCCCTCTTCGCAGTTTCTGAACGAAAGTACTCCGTTATAATGATCGTTGATTATCAGCTTGCTCATGTAAAGCCCTATCCCAGTGCCCTTTTCAGGTCCTTTGGTGGTAAAGTAGGGATCGAAAATCTTATCAGATATGTCGTCGGCTATACCCCCGGCATTGTCGGCAACAGTTATTCTGAAAACCCCCTCACTGCATGAAATTTCGATTTTTATCTCGGGATCGCTCCTGTGGTTCAGCAGAAATGCGTCCTTGCTGTTGGACAGCAGATTCAGTATCACCTGTGCGAACTCGTTTGCAACCCCATAAAGAATTGCGTCCGCATGCCTGACTATCCTGACTTTTATGTTATGCGCAGTGAACTGCTGGTTCACAAGATCAATAACCGCAGATATCTGCTGAACGGCTGAAAACTCCACCCGCTCCTTATCCGTCCTGAAGAAATTCCTGAAATCGTCTATGGTGTTGGACATAAACAATATCTGTTTCATGCTTATATCCGCAAATTCCTTCATTATGTCCCTGTCCAGCATATCCAGTTCGTATTCCTCCTGAATATTCTGCACCATGAGAGCCATGACGTTCAGCGGCTGCCGCCACTGGTGGGCTATTGCGCCTATCATCTCGCCCATGGCCGCCAGCCTGCCCTGCTGCATGAAAAGCCTCTCCTGCTCTATCCTGCGGTGGGTTTCCTCGGCAACCTTCGATTCCAGAGTGTTGTTAAGCTCCAGAAGCCTGTCCTCGGCCAGTTTCCTCTCGGTGACGTCCATAACCACCCAAACGGAACAGGGTTCGCCGTCCTCATCCTTTATCCGCTTTCCGGCCATCTCCACCCAGACAAGACTGCCGTCGCACTTGCGCATCTCTGTTCTGACGCTGGCGTAGCCGTTCTTTGAAAACACAAGTTCAGAGTCAACGAATCTGCCGAAATCCTCATAATGCTTTTCGTCGGGATGAATTGCCATGGTGGATTTGCCTATGATGTCTTCAGACCTGTATCCGAAAATCTCCAGAAAGGCGTTGTTTGCCCACTGAAACCTCCGCTCCCTCACCTGAATTATGCCCACCAGCGAGTTTTCGATGATGGCCGTCAGTCTGGTGTTAAGGTTTATAAGCGCATCTTCGGTGTTCTTTTTGCGGGATATGTCTTCAACAACCATGATTATGTTCTTCGGTGCGCCCTCGTTGTCTTTAAGAACCGATGCGGTTATCACCGCCCAGATAATACTGCCGTCCTTGCGAACCAGCCGCCGTTCGGTGACATAGGTGTCGGTTCTTCCTGCGATAAGATCTGTCCCGCAACCTTCGTTATCTTTCAGATCTTTGACATAGGTTATATCCAGCATTGTCTTTTTCAGAAGTTCGGCAACGGTGTATCCGGTTATGCGGCAGAAACAGGAGTTGGGCTTCATGAACCTGCCGTCCAGCGAAGTCATCACTATACCCACTGCGGCCTGTTCAAAGGTTCTGCGGTAGCGTTCCTCACTCTCATAAAACCTCTGCGCCATCTGCTCCGCCATCTCATATGCACGGCTTCTGGTTTTAAGCAGGATATAGCTGAGCATCGCCAGCAGAAAACCCGTAAGGACTCCGCCCACAAGAACCTGAAGCGGCTTGCTCCTGTCGAACTGGCTGAAGAAAACCTCACCCGCATCAAACTTAAGCTGCCATGTTCTGCCGTACATGGCAACGGGCAGAACAGCGGACATTATGGTCTCTTCACCGCTGTCGCCTGTGGAGTACATAAGGTTTGCAGGGGAAACCTCGGTATCGTATATTTTAAGGGAGAGCCCCTGCACATAAGTGCCGAAGATGCCCCGCATAAGATCGTTCATTCTGAAAGGAGCCGCAACGTATCCGTAAAGCTCCCCGTGTCTGTAAACAGGCATGGCCATCAGCACTCCGGAGGGAGGATTTTTCATATCCGCCTCCTGCTTCAGCACCATTTTACCTGTAAGAGCTGTTTTGCCGGACTCTCCAGCCTCTTTAAGCATACCTGAGCGTACAGGCTCGCTGGAGAGGTCATATCCCATGACCTTCAGGTTTATCCTGTCCTCCGGATACATCATCATCACCGGAACATAATAATCCTTCTTCTGTTCGGGATGCACCCTGTAATAAAACACTCCGGATCTGCGCACATCGTTTATATGGCTCTCAAGCTCGCTCTGTTTCACAATTTTTGCAAACCCGATGGCCTGAACCCCCGGATAAAGGTTGGAAAGCTCCAGAGTGGAAGCGTATTCCTTCCACATTTCTCTGGTTATCGTATCTTTATTTGCCGAGAGAAAACCTTCAACACCCCGCAGAACCTGCTCATAGGTTCCCATCCGGACCGTTATGGCGTTTGCAGTTTCTTTGGTGTACATGCGGAATGTGCTCTGCATGCCTTTTTGAAGAGAAAACAAAGAGGATTCATAGAGAATGATGGCAAGAGCTGTTACGAATATGAAAACAGATATTGGAATAAATCCGGTCATTGACCGCAGCTTGCCCATCTGAAACTCCGAAGGATCATATGTTTGTAAACCATTATATCACAACTCATGAAGTTTAGATTTAAAAACTCATCAGTATAAAATTTATAAACTGAACACACTTAAACCATATTCTCATCACCGGAAAAGCATTTATGTATGGTTAAATGAAGATATGAGGAGAGGATCATGAAAACTGCGCAGGCTATTGCGTTCTGTATTCTGCTGACCGCCTTTCAGGCAAACGCCGCTCTGGTTCAGCCGGACGCAAGCGGAGAAAAAATAAACAGCTTTATCGCACGGCAGGATGTAAAAGCGAGTCTTGAAAAACTCGGAATATCCGCCGCAGAGGCTCAGGCAAGAGCCGCCGCCCTCTCACCGCAGGAGGCTGAAAAGCTTGCGGCATCAATAGACAATGTGCCCGCTGCGGGCGGAGTTCTTTCCGTCATTGAAGACCTTATAATGCTCTTTGCTGACATGTTCGTAGATATCCTCGCAGCCATCTTTTAGTGAAAATTCACTGTCAATAATAGTTTACAACTGGAAAAATATCACACCCCGTCCTATAATCACTGATATCAACAGATAAGGAGTTGACCATGGAATTTATGAGAAAACAGAGGACAGCCGTATGTCTGCTTCTGATATTCAGTATGATGTTTCTGGCAGGTCCCGTGCAGACCGCTGCCCATGCAGCAATGATCAGCCCGCAGACGGTTATCGACACCGCAAAAGCAGCAGAGGCAAAAGAGCAGATCAACACCTTCCTTGCCCGTGAGGACGTGCAGAAGAGCCTGACGGCTATGGGCATATCCCCTGACGAGGCCAAGGCAAGAGCGGCAGGTCTTTCCGACTCCGAAGCGGTGGCTTTTGCCGACCAGATGGAGAACGCACCCGCAGGCGGTTCGGCAGGGATGCTTATCGGTGCGGTTCTGTTCGTGTTCGTTCTGCTTCTGATAACCGACATACTCGGATTCACCAAGGTATTCAAGTTCACAAGGTCATTAAGATGAAAAAAAGCCTGACGCTGCTGTTCTGTGTGTGGGTTCTCACCGCAGGCTGTGCGGCAAAGGTTTCTTCAAAATGGGACGGGGTGACGGCGGATAATCCCTCTGTCGCCCTGTCCGTTCCGTTCTATGATCAGCAGGATTATTTCTGCGGCCCCGCTTCGCTGGCAATGATGCTGGAATACAGCGGGATTAAATCGAACCCCGACGAAATAGCTGAAAAAGTATTCACCCCCTCCAAAAAAGGCTCATTCAAAGAGGATATGCTCACAGGCGCACGCCGAAGCGGCAGAATACCCTACACAATAGACAGCCCCCACGACCTCTACGGATTTCTGCGTACAGGCAGACCCGTTCTTGTGTTTCTTAATCTGGGACTGGACATGTACCCCATCTGGCACTATGCGGTTGTGACAGGAATCCACGGCGGATACATCACAATGCACTCCGGCGACACTCCGGACGAAAGGCTTAAAACGGCAGTTTTTGACAAGATATGGTCAAGGGCAGGCTACTGGGGATTCGTTCTGCTGAAACCCGGCGAAGTGCCTGACGGCATAGACCCCGTACGTCTGTCCGAAGCGGCCTCGGCCTATGCGCTCTCCGATGCTTCGGGAGCAATAGCCACCCTTTCATACGCCTATGAACTGTACGACAGCAAACCTGTAATGTTCTCTTATGCCACAGCACTTTACATTTCAGGCAGAAAAACCGAATCCATCGACATCTTCCGCCGTATAACAGAAAAATATCCCGATGACGGCGACGGCTGGAACAACCTTGCACACGTCCTGAACGAGACCGGACTGAGCCGACTGGCTCTATATGCCGCACGCAGAGCGGTTGCCATAGGCGGAAAAAACATTGATGTCTATCAGGAAACTCTCGACTCAATTCAAACGCCTTGATTTTCTCCCGCTATAATATAAACTGTGCATATTATAAAGTTGTGGAGAGGATATGAAGACGGTTTTCATGGGTACGCCGGAGATGGCCGTACCGACACTTAAAGCACTGGTGGAAAATAATATAGATGTTGCTCTGGTCATAACCCAGACCGACAAGCCCAAAGGCAGAGGCAACCAGATGCAGTCCCCGCCCGTTAAGGAATATGCGGACTCTCTGGGGATCGAGGTAATTCAGCCCAAAAGTCTCAGGAACAATCCGGAGGTTCTGGAGAAACTCAGATCCATAGCCCCCGATTTCATAGTGGTTGCGGCATACGGAAAGATACTTCCTCAGGAGGTTCTGGACGTTCCCAAAAAAGCTCCGGTGAACGTGCATTTCTCACTGCTTCCCAAATACAGAGGCGCAGCCCCCGTAAACTGGGCGGTGATAAGAGGCGAGGACGAAACGGGAGTCGCCACAATGCTTATGGATGCGGGACTTGACACGGGAGACATTCTTCTGGTTGAGAAGACTCCTATCGGCAAAAAGGATGCTGTGATGATAGCCGAAGAACTTGCCGAAACAGGCGCACAGCTTCTGATAAAGACCCTTAAAGAGTTCGACAGCATAATACCCGTTAAGCAGAACGACGCCGACATGACCTATGCGCCCATGATGAAAAAAGAGGACGGGCATATAAAATGGGCGGAAAAAACAGCAAAGGAAATCGAGTGCATGATCAGGGGTTTTGTGCCCTGGCCTGCGGCATATACATTTATGGACGGCAAGATGTTCAAACTTTTTGCCGCTGAAATTGTCAACATAGAAAATAATATTGAACCCGGAACGATATTCGATGTCACTAAAAAAAGTTTTTGCGTTAAATGCGCAAAAGACGCCCTTATGATAACCGAACTTCAGCCCGAGGGGAAAAAGAGGATGCCCGCTGTCAGCTTTCTGGCAGGAGCCAAACTGACAGGCGGCGAAAAATTTGAGTAAACTTATCTCCAAAGACAGGGCTATCTTTATGGCTCTGTTCTTCCTCTGCGGAAGCGTGATATTTTGTGCAGGCCTTATGGTCTGGTTTTTGATGATGATCGGTGCGGCGACGATATCGCCTGTGGCGGCAAACATCATAACCGGGCTGTTTCTGGTCTTTGCGTCCTCTGTGACGCTGTTTTCGGTCATCTTCGCCTACACGGCGCTGACCGGAAAAGACCTGAACATGGTGAAAGGGCTGCGCAGAGTAGCAACAAGGCTGACCCTGCCCTTTATGCTCCGTGTGGCTAAGACCGCCGGAATGGACAGAGACAGGCTTGTGCGTGCTTTTGTCAACATCAACAACGACATGGTGCGTGGGATAATAAAGCGCAGACAGGTGCGAAAGCTCCTTATCCTTCTGCCCCACTGTATCCAGCTCTACGGCTGTGACCTGAAACTGACAAAAGATATATCACGATGCACAGGATGCGGAGGATGTGATGTAAAAGACCTTGTCAATATTGCTGACAGGTATAATATTTCAATCAACATAGCCACCGGAGGAACGGTGGCACGGAAAATCGTGAAGGACACCCGCCCCGACCTTATTCTGGCGGTGGCATGCGAGCGTGACCTTCTCAGCGGCATTCAGGATACCTATCCGCTGCCCGTTCTGGGTTTCTGCAACGAAAGACCCAACGGCGAGTGCACCAGCACAAGGATAGATACCCGACTGATAGAGGAAGAAATAAAATCTATATATAATTTCAAGGAGGCAATATGAACACCCTTAAGACTGTTCTGCTCATGACTGCGCTGATGGTCTTCTTCGTGTTTATCGGAGGGCTCATTGGCGGGCGAACCGGTATGTACATCGCATTCGGTATGGCTTTCGCCATGAACATCTTCTCTTACTGGTTCAGCAGTTCCATCATCCTTAAGATGTACGGAGCGAAAGAAGTGTCCGAGGCGGAATATCCCGCCCTGTACCGCATGGTGCGCAACCTCTCCGCAAGAGCGGGGATACCCATGCCCAAGATCTGCGTTATGCAGAGCGCAACACCCAACGCATTCGCAACAGGCAGAAACCCCAAGCACGGAGTGGTAGCCGTTACAACTGCAATAATGGGTCTGCTTACGGAAGATGAGCTTGAAGGCGTTATCGCCCACGAGCTTGCACACATAAACGGACGTGACATCCTCATCGGAACCGTTGCGGCGACAATCGCAGGTGCGGTTATGATGCTTGCGGATATGGCACGCTGGTCTGCAATTCTGGGCGGAATGAACAACAACGATGAAGAGAACCAGAACCCTCTGGGTATGGTGGGAATGATAGTCGTGTCCATCCTTGCTCCCCTTGCGGCTATGCTCATTCAGATGGCAATCTCACGCTCAAGGGAATACAGAGCGGACGAAGAGGGCGGACATCTCTGCGGAAGACCTCTTTCGCTGGCTTCGGCTCTGGAGAAAATATCCAAAGGTGTGGAATACAGACCTATGGAAGAGGCCAGACCCGCAACAGCCCACATGATGATCATGAACCCCTTCTCCGCAGGCAAAATGATGAGCCTGTTTTCAACACACCCCCCTGTTGAGGAGCGTGTTAAGAGACTGCGTGAGCAGGCAAGAGGACAGCGTTAATGGCGGATAAGTTCCGTTTCCGCCTTTTTGATATCCTGAAAGCCTATTATCAGGGCAGCCTGAAAGAGGACTATTTTCAGGACTCGGCGGAAAAAAGGCTTTACCGCAAGATATATTTTGAGACGTTCAGACACCTCGGCTTCATAGAGAAGTCGCTGGGCAAGCTATATTCTCATGCGCCGGAGGCGGATGCCCGTGCGGCTCTGGCTCTGGGCGCATGCCAGATTCTCTTCATGAACGACATACCCGAGTATGCCGCCGTGAACGAGAGCGTGTCCCTTGTGCCCCAGAGCAAGCGAAGCTTTGTTAACGCAGTGCTCCGAAATCTGGCAAGGCGCAAGGCCGAACTTATGAAAGATTACAATATCAGACAGGATTTTCCTGAATGGTTTGTAATAAAATGGGAAAAACGTCTGGGAGCGGAGGTCGATCTGTTCCTGTCGGATTTGAACACCAAGCCGTCATTTTACAGTGTCGACCCCGCAACCATGAACATTGAAAAGGCCGAAGGCGAAGCCGACGGCTATATAATGGATCTGGCCTCCTACAGCGTTGCAAGGCTGGCGGGCAACATTGACCCCATGTCAATTCTGGACTGCTGTGCCGCTCCCGGAGGAAAAACATTTGTCCTCTCCCACACCTACCCCGATTCAAGGGTTTTCGCCGTTGAAAAGAACAGAAAACGCTATGAACAGCTGAAAGCCGTTACCGCTGACTACAAAAACGTAGACTGCGTCTGTGCCGATATTCTGGAACTTCAGACCGAGGCCGAATTTGACCTTGTGCTTCTGGATGCTCCCTGCACGGCTCTGGGCACAATAAAGCGTCACCCCGAAGTTCGCTGGCTGAGAAAGAACAGGGACATAGCCGACTGCTCCCGCAGACAGAAAGAAATGCTTGAAAAAGCGGCGCAATTTACGGGAAAAGGTAGTACAATGATATATTCCGTCTGCTCACTGGAGCAGGAGGAGACCACAGACGTTATCGAAGGGTTTCTCAAAGCAAACCCAGAGTTCAGTCTTGTGCCCCCCGTTTGTGACGACAGGTTCAAACACGGAAATTATTTTATGTCTCTTCCATACAAATGCGATGCTGACGGCTTCTTTGCCGCTGTGCTGAAAAAGAAATAAGGGGTTTTTGCTTGTTTGAGACCATTTTGATAGCACTGGGAGCGTTCTCCGTGAACGTTTCCATTTCGGTTGCCCAGCTGTTTCTGGCACTTCTGATAGTGTTTTCAGCTGTAAAGCTATATAAGACAAAAGATTTTACCGTCCTGAACGACTGGCCGGCAAAGTTTTTCATTCTCATGGCAGCCTCTCAGCTGACATCCGCCTTTGCAGGAATCAATCCTTCGGTTTCCCTCAGCGCAGTAACATCCACATGGACCTACCTTTATCTTTTCGCATGCATGATACTTTTCGACGGAAAGAACCTGAACAGGGTTCTTGCGGCTTTTTTTGCAGGAAGCATCCTGAACGCATTCTCAGGAATATATGACGTCACCATTACAGGCATGGAAAGAGCGATAGGATACTACACCCACGCCCTGACCTACGGCAACGCTGCCGCAGTGGTCTTCATAGCGGCTCTGGGACTGTCCTTTTTCGTTAAGTTTAAAGACCTGAAACTCAGGTATCTGATATACGCCGCCGCAGTGCTTTCGCTCATCGCTCTTATATTTTCAGGCAGCAGAGGCCCCATTCTTTCAACGCTTCTCACGGTGTTCCTGCTCTCTATATATCTGTACAGGCTCAAAGCAGTTGCCGTCATATCGGTTCTTGTGGTCGGTTTTGCACTCTTCACAGCATCATCACCCGATTTCCGCAAAAAACTGATGACAGACAGAGAACGGCAGGTCGGAACCACATCCGCATCATCCGTAGGAACAAGAATTGTTCTCTGGAAAGCCGCCGTAAAAGCTATTTCCGAAAGACCTGTCTTCGGATTCGGCAGCGGAACCTTTAAGGAATACGTCGATAAAAACGTAACCGAACTAGTTCTGAGCAAGGCTCACGCCCACAACTCATACCTGCACTATGCCTACAGCAACGGACTTCTGGGTCTGGCACTGCTGACAGGATTCATAGTCAGTCTGTTCAGATATACCATAAGGCGGTCAAAGGAATATCCCCCTGCAAAAGCCGCCATCTTCGTTCTTCTTGTCTTTCTTCTGGAGGGGCTGACCGAAAACAACTTCGGCGATTCCGAAGTGGTCATGCTCACAATGCTTCTGCTGGCTGTGCTCACAGCAAGGGTCGGCCAGAACAAAAACCTTTGACAAATCCTGTTTTTAAGTATAACGTAGTTTCACTTATCCAGAGTAGCGGAGGGAAAAGGCCCTGTGAAGCTACAGCAGCCGGTCGGCATAATAAGCCGATGTCTTGGTGCTAAATCCTGCCGATTTAGGAAAGATAAGCCTATATGTATACAAGCATAAGCCTCTTTCCTCTCCGGATAAGAGGCTTTTTTTGTTATACGAGGAAAAACATGAGCAAACACAGATTCGAAACCATCGCCATCCACGGGGGCTACAGACCCGATGAGAAAACGGGCGCAACCCAGGTGCCTATCTATCACTCAAACGCCTATCAGTTCAAAGACACACAGCATGCGGCGGATCTTTTCGATCTGAACGTTGCAGGACACATTTACTCAAGGCTTTCAAACCCAACAGTTGAGGTTCTGGAAAACAGGATAGCGATGCTCGAAGGCGGCTCGGCGGCGGTTGCCACCTCTGCCGGACAGTTTGCCACATACATGGTCATAACCACCCTTGCCGAGCACGGCGACAACATAATAGCCTCAAGCAAGCTCTACGGCGGTACGTATAACCTGTTCTCCCAGACCTTCCGCAAACTCGGAATAGAGATACGCATGGTGGATCAGGACAACATCGGCGCATTCGACTCGGCTGTGGATGCAAGAACAAAAGCCATATACATCGAATCCGTCAGCAACCCAGGCTGTGATATCCCGGACATTGAAAAGATATCCGAAGTCGCAAAAAAACATAAGATACCCCTTATTGTGGATAACACCTATACGACGCCCTATCTTTTCCGTCCCCTTGAGCACGGAGCGGACATAGTTCTGCACTCAATGACCAAGTTCATAGGCGGCCACGGGGCGGCCATGGGCGGAATAGTTGTTGACGGCGGAACTTTCGACTGGTTCGCCAGCGGCAGATTCCCCTCCTTCACAGAGCCGGATCCCAGCTACCACGGCACGGTATATGCCGAAAAATTCGGCAACATGGCTCTTGCGGTGAAAATGAGAGCACAGATACTGCGTGACGTTGGCGGATGCCTCTCGCCCACCAACGCTTTCATGATACTCAACGGACTTGAAACCCTCCACCTGCGCATGCCCCGCCACTGCGAAAACGCAAAAAGGCTGGCTGGCTGGCTGCTCAGCAACGACAAGGTGGCATGGGTCAACTACCCCGACCTCGCAGACAACAGAAACTATCAGGCCGTTAAAAAATATCTGCCCAAAGGTTCCGGAGCAATGCTTTCGTTCGGCCTTAAGGGCGGACTGGAAGCGGGCAGAAACTTTATAGAGAACGTTAAGCTCGCCATACACGCAACGAACCTTGGCGATGCCAGAACAATCGTCACCCATCCGGCGAGCACCACCCACCGCCAGCTCTCTCAGGAGCAGCGCACCAAGGGCGGCATTCCGGATGAACTTATCAGAGTGGCCGTCGGCATTGAGAACATTGACGACATAATCGAGGATTTCGATCAGGCCATGAAGGCGGTTAAATGACAGACAAGGCTTCGGTAGGGGTTGTTAAAACCCAATACGTCACATTCAGAGACGATTTCTTTTTCGAAAGCGGCAGGGTCGTATCCTCTGTAACGGTTGCCTATGAGACCTATGGCCAGCTGAACGGAGCGAAGGACAATGCCATACTCGTGTGCCATGCCCTGACGGGTTCGGCGCATGCGGCAGGGTTCAACCGTGAGGACGAACAGAAGCCCGGCTGGTGGGATGCCATGATAGGCCCCGGAAAGGCTTTCGACACCGATAAATATTTTGTTATCTGCTCCAACTTCTTAGGCTCCTGTTTCGGCACCACAGGCCCCTCCTCCATAGACCCGTCAACGGGCAAGAGATACGGGCTTAAATTTCCTGTGGTCACCATCAGAGACATGGTTCGACTGCAAAAACGCCTTATCGATTACCTCGGAATAGAAAAACTCTTCTGCATTGCAGGGGGTTCAATGGGGGGCATGCAGGCTCTTGAGTGGGGAGCAACCTTCCCCGACAGCACCAGAAGCATTCTGCCCATAGCGACTTCGGCACACATAACGCCCATGTCCATTGCGTTCAACGCCATAGCGAAATTCGCCATAATGAAGGATCCCCGCTGGAACGGCGGCGACTACTACGACGAGGAGATACCTGTGGACGGGCTTGCCATCGCAAGAATGGCAGGGCACATAACCTATCTGTCAGATCAGGCATTCCACAATAAATTCGGCAGGAGATACGCCAATTTTGAGGGTATCTACGACTTCAAAGGCATGTTCGAAGTTGAGAACTACCTGCGCTACAACGGCTACAAGTTCACCGAGGTGTTCGATGCCAACACATATCTTTATGTGCTGAAAGCCATGGACATCTTCGACCTGTCATACGGCAGGGGCAACCTTGATGAGGCGCTGTCGGCCATAACGGCAAAGTCCCTTTTCCTCACTTTCACATCGGATTTTCTCTTCCCGCCCTATCAGGCTGAAGAGATAGTTGCTATAATGAAGAAGCAGGGCAAAGAGACCGACTGGATAAACATCACCTCCGACTACGGCCACGATGCCTTTCTGCTGGAATTCGAGGTGCAGACAGGGCTGATAAAAGATTTCCTGAGCAGGGTGTAAATGAGCTTCGACAGCAGTTCCCGCAACTATCTGAACAGCAGCGACCACCGGACAGGTTCCGATCTTGAATATTTTGCCGGAAAATTCGGCGGCACAAGGTTTGAGCGTGCTCTGGACATCGCCTGCGCAGCGGGACACTTCGCACAGGCGGTAAACGCCGACACAAAAATCGTCTGCGATATGAGCCTCAACATGCTAAAAACCGCAGGAGATGCCTTCGGGCTGGACATTTCAGCCGTTTCTGCGGCAGAGTTTCTCCCCTTTGCGGAAGCCTCCTTCGATTTTGCCGGATGCCGCATAGCGATGCACCATTTCAGAAGCCCCTGCATGTTCATGGGAGAGGTCTTCCGTGTGCTCAAAGAGGGCGGAATATTCGTTCTGATCGATTCCGTTGTGGACGAAGGCGATGAGCACATGAACCGTCTGGAACTGGTTCGTGACGAAACCCACAGAAAAAGCCACACCGCAGACCATATTATCGCCATGGCGGAATGCGAGGGTTTTGAGGTAAAGGATTTTGCACTCTTCCACAAACGGCACAATTTCTCTGAATGGGCGGACAGACTGAACCCGTCTGCACAGCTCAGGGAGCGTATCGAAAGCGAATTCCTGTCGCTTCCGGAAGACTATAAGCAGAAATACCGCATGGAGACCGAAAACGGCCGTGTAGTCTCCTACACAGATAAAAAGGGCTTTTTTATTTTCATGAAACCTTGACTTAACCGCCTGCGGTGTTTACTGTAACGGTTCCGGCTGGTAAGATATATCATAATGAAACGTTTTAAATTTAAAAAACTCACACTGCCTGTAGTGGGCAGATGGTTCATTCTAGGTTCTCTCGTGGGCATTTTTGCCGGACTGGCATCGATCGCCCTCTTCTTCATGATTCAGGCATGCGAATTTTACTTTCTCGATTCAATAGTCGGCTGGCCTGTTGGTGAAACATCCGGCGAACCTTCGCTTTTCGGGCACTCAGGAAAAGAGTTCAACCGCTGGCTGCTCCTCATAATCCCCGCTTTGGGCGGTCTGGTGAGCGGCTATATAGTATACCGTTTCGCTCCCGAAGCACAGGGTGCGGGCACGAACACCGCAATAGATGCCATCCACCAGAAAAAAGGCAACATCCGCTGGCAGGTTCCCATTGTAAAAATATTCACCAGCGCAATAACCATTGGAACGGGCGGTTCAGGCGGACGAGAGGGTCCGATATCCCATATCGGTGCGGGGTTCGCATCGTTTCTGGGCAACACACTCAGCCTCACCGACAGGGAAAAAAGGATACTCACCGCCGCCGGCATGGGCGCAGGCGTGGGAGCCATATTCCGTTCGCCGCTGGCAGGTGCGATATTCGCCGCTGAGGTTCTGTATTCATCCTCTGATATGGAATACGAAGCACTTCTGCCCTCAGCCATAACATCCATCATCGCATATTCCGTATTCTGCAGTGTTTTCGGGTGGGAGCCGCTGTTTGCGGCGCACAATTTCTCGTTCAGAAACCCTGCAGAGCTTCTGGGTTATACCGTGCTCGGCTTCGCATGTGCATTCTTCGGCTGGCTGTTCGTAAATATCTACCAGCGGGTAAGCGGCTATTTCAAAAAACTCAACATAAGACCCTATCTGAAACCAATGATAGGCGGATTCATAACCGGATGTATCGCCATACTTATTCCGGAGGTTCTTTCAGGCGGCTACGCACAGATAGACCACGCAATGTCGAACAATCTTGGGTTAATGTTCCTTGTGCTGTTCATTTTCGCAAAAATATTCGCAACCGCATTCACGATAGGCTCTGGCGGCTCGGCCGGATCGTTCGGCCCGTCGATGGTCATCGGCGCCTGTGTGGGCGGCATGGTCGGCGTAAGCATAAACATGGTGCTTCCTGTTGTGGCTCCCGAACCCGGAGCATACGCAGTCGTGGGCATGGCCGGATTTTTCAGCGGCGTTGCGAACACCCCCCTTTCCACCATCATAATGGTGAGCGAAATGACGGGGAACTACCACCTGCTGGTTCCCTCAATGTGGGTTTCGACACTTACCTTCCTTCTGCTCAGAAAAACCCTGCTCTATCCGGCACAGGTTCCTCAGCGAAGCGACTCTCCGGCGCACAAGGGAGAGTTCTTTCTTCAGGTTCTTCAGGATATCAAGGTCAGAAACGTAATGCGCACCGACCCAATAACCATTCCCGAAACCATGAAGTTCAGCGATGTAGTGCATTTTATCGCCAGAACAAAGCACAACAATTTCCCTGTTCTGAAAGACGACGGAACTTTTGCGGGGGTTCTGCTGTTTGAGGAACTGCGTGAGTTCGTTTTTGAGGAGGGACTTGAGGATATCGTTGTTGCGGGCGAGGTCTGCGAAAAGGATATCCCCTTTGTGATACCTGAAACCACACTTGCGGACGCCATTGACAGTATCGGTTTCAAGAACGTTGAGCTTCTGCCCGTTCTCGACCCCGCCGACCATTCGAAGCTATTGGGCATAATTACCCGCAGGGATATAATCACCACCTATAACAAAATGATACGCCGCCGCCAGATGGCAGAGCGGGAGAAAGACGACTTTTAGATTATTATGAAAAAACACCTCCATGTGTTTTTTCATCAACGCTGCGGTCGGCATAAGCCTTCCTCCGCTCACACTCCGTTCGTCTGAACGGCAAAGCCGTTGATACTCTCTGCGTGAGCCCCATCCATGGGGCTTGGTCATTTCATCTGTGACCTCCTGTCATTTGCTATCAACGCTGCGGTCGGCAGAATTTTCAATCTTTTACTTTCTTTTTTCTTAAGTAATGCCATAATATGACGATACGATAAGTGCACGGATGCGCAATTTCATACAGGGATGTTCCGTAAGGTGCGTCCATGTCTCGTGTAATAGGCGGTTCCTCATCAAACGAAGCCTACTCAAGAATGCTGGAAGAACAGCGGCAGAAAAGCACTGAGAAGATGTATCAGGCATACCATCATAGCGAGCGCATACGCTCATATAATGATGACGCCACCTACCGTCAGGCCAACAGAGCAGAACCCATCGAAAGTCAGAATCAGGACAGCGTGCGGAAAGAACGCAGATTCGGCACGCCCGGATATAATCTCGATGTTTATGCCTGACAGGATTAAGGGATAAATATTGTACATTAATCTACGCTATGTTATTATTAAGCCGGAGATACAATGTACACAAAGTATGTCTTCCTGCTTATTTTCGTTCTTATATCCGCTGCGGGATGCAGCAGGGGAAACGAAAAAATTGATGTGGGTTTCATCGGTACGCTTTCAGGCAGATACTCGGATATTGGTCAGGATGCCCTGAAGGGTATTATGTTGGCTATGTCGGATCTGAACATGGAAAACGACATTAATCTTATAATTCATGACGATATGGGTGTTCCGGCCGACGGTGTCAGCGCACTTTCACGACTAAGCGAAAAAAAGGTCAAATATGTTTTAGGCCCAAGCATAAGCGCTGTCGCCGAAGGAATTGTCCCGCTTCTTAACAAAAGCAAGCTCTACATGTTCAGCCCGACAGTGAGCACAACGGATCTGGCGGGAAAGGACGACAGATTCTTCCGGCTCCTCCCCCACAACAACATAAAGCAGACCGACGGCATATCCGAATATCTCGTAAAAAAACTCAGCATAAAAGACATGGTCATTATATACGATGCACGCAACAGCGCATATTCCACTGATATCGTCAAAAACATGACGGCATCCTTCACCAGAGCCGGCGGCACTGTGCGCGACATAAGGGCGCTGAACCCCGAATCCGGCGAAAGCATGCAGGCTCTCATAAGTCCCGACAGGGATAATCCGCCGCAAATGTATTATCTGATAACCTCCTCCCTCGATTCCGCACTCCTCATCTGGCAGATAAAGAAGGCCGGCTATCCGTCAAAACTTTCCGTCAGGGCGTGGGCTGCCAGCAACGAATTTTTCCGTCTTGGCGGTCAGGCCATTGAAGGCGCATATATTTTCGACTATTATATCGATTCCGGATCTCCCGCCTACAAAGACTTCCGCAAAAGATACATTGAAAGGTTCACAACCGAACCCACATGGATGAGTGTCCACGGATACGACTCCGGAATGATATTCTTCTCCGGTTTTAAAAGCATAGAGAAGGGCACAACCTTCAAAGAGGCGATAATCCGCAACACAGACAAGGTGCGGATACTCAAAGGCGCAGAGATCGACGAATACGGCGACGCACATCTGCCCCTGCACGCATATATCATAAGATCAGGCCGGATAGTCCGGCTGGGAACATCTCAGTGAAACCCAATAAATCCCTCAGCAGACTCTTCCTGGTGTCTTTCTCCCTCTTTCTTCTGCTTCCGCTGGCGGCAGTGGTCGTCATTTTCCTGCTGAACTCATACTCCAGCCAGGAGGACAGCGTAAGCAACAGGCTGAACGTAATAGCCTCGTCACTCACCGACAGAATAAGCTCCAAACTGGAAAACCCTTACAAGTTTCTGGAAACCGTGGCCGAAATGACGCAGGAATACGGCCATGAGGAACCGCAGATGAACTCCATGCTGATATCCGGCATAAAAAGTTTCCAGATTTTTGAAGCGATATACATTCTCGACAGTAAGGGAAGAATACTGCTGTTCGATTCCGCCTATTATAAAAGCTACAACAAGAACGATTTCATCGGCATCCCGCTTCCGGAAATAGCCACAGGCACAATTGCCGACACAAAGTGGAGCAGGGCGGCCATTTCGCCCCTTTCAAACAACATGGTGGTGCGGGCGGTGGTTCCCTTTGACGGAGGCTACATAGTCGGCGACATAGGTACCGATTTCATCAGCGAAATGCTGGCCGAATCGGTTCCGGACACGAACACTGTAATAAGCATTACAGCTCCGGACGGAAAGATAATCGCATCGTCAATACGCTCTGTGACGGGCAGTCTGGCAAACCACCCCCTGCTCAGGCACACCGGCAGTTTCGACCCGATGATGCTGAAATACAAATATATGAACGAGGACAGGGTCGGAACCATAAAAACCCTGAAAACCCCCGGCTGGTTCCTGCTTTACGAACAGACTGCCGCCTCGGCATTCGTCTACTTCACTCAGATTCTGACAATGAACATTCTTTCTGTGGTTGTTCTGCTGGCGTTCTCGGTGTTCATCCTGTTTTTCATAAGAGCCAAGCTGATAGTTCCCATGCGCCTGCTCACAGAGCGCAGCGAGATGATATCGCAGGGAATGTTCATACAGTTCAAGGATTCGGAAAAAGGCGTTTTCAAAGAACTGAGAACCCTTTACGACAGTTTTGAAAAAATGATGATAACCATCGACCGCAGAGAGAAGGAACTGAGGGACAAAGAGGAATATCTGCGCTCGGTGTTCGACTCCACCACGACAACGGGAATCCTGATAATCTCCATGGACGACGAACCCATAATAATGGACGCAAACGTGGGAACACAGATAATCTTCGGCTATAAGCTTTCCGAGCTTCTCGGCCTGCCCACCGCCGCTCTGATAAAAGAGCTGGGCAACGAGCTTTCGGAGATGTGCAAAGAGAGCCGCCGCACAGATGTCATGGTCACAAAACAGCTGGAGATGGTGAAAAAGAACGGGCTCAACTTCCCTGTGCTCTGTTCTGTTTATCCTCTGTTCGGTTCTAACGGACATATTCAGGGATTTATCTGCGTATGCATTGATATAACCGAGATAACCCGTGTGCAGAGCGAGCTTGAGAGCGAGAAGGAACGTCTTGACGTTACCCTGCGCAGTATCGGCGAGGGCGTGGTTGCGGCGGACAAGTTCGGCCGCATAACACTTGTAAACAGCAGTGCTGAGAATATTCTCGGCCAGAAATACAGATTTATCCTGGGACACAACATAAACGAAGTGCTTCAGGTTTACGACTATGAGACCGGAAAATCCCTCACAGAGAGGATCACCGATCTTTCCCCGAAATCCAACCGCACCTTCAGGGCGAACATGGTCACCAAGGATGCAGGAGTGATAACCGTTTTCATAACCTCCTCCGCAATGACAAACAACAGGGGCGAGATAATCGGTTCGGTATACGTTTTCAGAGACATCACCGACCGTATGAAGATGGAGCAGGAGCTTATCAGCCGCAAAAAGATGCTGGAGGATATCAACAAAAGCCTCGAAAAGCGTGTTCAGGAAGAGACCGAGAAACGCCGCAAGAACGAACAGATGCTTTTCGAACAGGCAAAGTTCGCCGCAATGGGGCAGATGATAAGCGCAATAGCCCACCAGTGGCGTCAGCCGCTCAACGCACTTGCACTTTATGTTCAGGACATCGAGGACGCCCACGACTCCGGCGAGGTGGACAGAAACTATCTGGTCAGCTTCGCTTCAAACGCAATGCGGCTCATCGACCACATGTCATCGACAATTGACGACTTCCGCAACTTCTTCCACTCGGCAAACTCCACCGAAAAAGTTGACGTGCCCTCTGTCATCCTCGAATCCCTCTCTCTGGTGACAACCCAGATGCGCAGCCAGATGATAAACTACAAGGTGCAGATAAAGTCCGGGGACAAGGAACAGATATACGAAAACAGGATACCCGAGGACTACACTCCCATAAACGATATCACGCTGAACATCTTCTCCAGCGAGCTGAAACAGGTGCTTCTGAACATCTTCCAGAATGCGAAGGATGCCATTATCGACCACAGGAAGTCCACGGGCGAGAAGGTGGGCAACCTGATAATAACAGTTACCTATAAATCCGACAGGCTCAAGATAGACATCGAAAATGACGGCGGAAATATTCCCGAAGATACTTTAAGCCGGATATTCGACCCCTATTTTACGACAAAACCCGAGGGAGAAGGCACGGGCATAGGACTTTATATGTCTAAAATTATCATTGAAGACCATATGGATGGCCTTCTGGTGGCTCAGAACACCAAGACCGGCGCACTGTTCTCTATCACCCTTACGTATAACAATTGACACCAGAGGTTGTATTCGCTTCATATTTATGATAAATTCATAGCATAACGGTGTAAAGGCAGATTATGGGACTAATCTATATTGATGACCTGAAACCCGGTATGAAGCTGGAACATGATCTGATTTGCCCTAACGGACGCTTTCTGCTCAGTTCAGGCTCCGTGCTGGAAGAGAAACACATCAGGATAGCCCGCTCATGGGGTATCACCGAGGCTTATGTCGTCGGAATGGACAGGGAGACGCTCAATCTGGAAGCGCAATCCGCTTTCAGCCCTGAGGTTGTCGAACCTGTCGACCAATACCTCTCGCTCATTTTTAAATATGCCGACCTCTCCGTTCCCGCCATGCACGAGATACACAGGATAAAACGCCTGATGCTCTGCAAACTGGTTGAACAGAAGGGTGTGCAGGCTCTTCCCAAACCGTCTTCGGTTCCGGAGGCCAGACTTCCCAAAGGATTTGTTAAAGGTGCGGTCACAGCCGAATCCATCGTCGAAAAAGAGGTGGGGCTGGCATCGTTTCCGGATATCTACTATAAAATCAAAGACGTTCTGTCGAACCCCGCAAGCTCCGCTTCACACATGGCGGACGTGGTTGAAAAGGACACGAGCCTTTCGGCAAAACTCCTTAAAATAGTCAACAGCGCATTCTACAGCTTCCCATCCAGAATAGATTCCATCCGAAGAGCCATAACCATCATCGGCACTAAGGAACTGGGCACACTCGCAGTGGGCATCTCCGCAATAGAGGCCTTCAAAGGCATCCCTGTGGAGCTGACCAACATGAAAAAATTCTGGCGGCACTCAATAGCATGCGGCGTTTTCGCCCGCCTGCTCGGAACCCATATCGACGAGGTATCCACAGAGCGGCTGTTCGTCTCCGGCCTGCTCCACGACATAGGCCGCCTTGTCATCTTCAGAACCCTTCCGGAGGAATCCGCATACACTCTTTTCCTTGCCCACAAGCTGAACAAGAGCCTTGCGGATATAGAATATGAAGTGCTCGGGTTCGACCACTCGGATGTGGGCGCACTGCTCCTTGAAAAATGGAAATTCCCGACCCAACTGGTCAAAAACGTAAAATTTCATCACGGAGTCAAAAACGTTCATATAGAAGCATCGATAACTTCCGCCGCAGACTGCATGGCGGTAACCTTCGGCTCACCCGTTACCAGTTCGTTCATTGCCCCTTCAATATCAAAAGATGTCTGGGATTCGCTGGGGATCTCAACTTCTGTAATTGCCAACGTCGTAACCCAGTCTGAAAGGCAGATCGAAGAAATCGAAGATGCATTTTTCGGGTGATTTATGACAGAAAAAGATCATCTGGACTTTCTTTCTGCAAAAGCTGACCACTTACAGGCCGAGAAGAACAACACCCTGAAAGCCCTTGAAGCGATATGTTCCGCAAGAAGCTTCAACGTCAGCCTGAACAAGCTGGAAGACCACAACCTTATCCTTGAGAGCGCATTCAACAAAATGCTCACCCTTGCAAGGTTCAAAAACGCAGGCTTTATGCTTGTGGACGAGAACACCGGAAGTTTCACCCCTTCAATGTTCTTTCCGCAGGAGGACAAAGACCTCCTTCTGGGCGAAATTGAAAGGCTCATAACCGACGGTACTTTTGCAATGGCCGTAAAATCCAACAACACCACCGTAATAAAAAGCCGTGAACTGAGAAGCCATGTACTTCTCCATGCAATGTCCACCGTATCGCGCACCAGAGGCCTTTTCATAGGTCAGCTGAGCACCCCGAAAGAGGAGATACCCGATGCGGTATTTTTCCTTGTCACCCTCGTTATGAACGAAACGGCGCATCAGCTTGAAAGTTTCGAGCTTTACAACCGCAATAAAGAGACGAACAGAATGCTCTCCGAGAGCGTCAGAAGGCTCGAAGCATCGGAACAGAAGCTGAGAAATTTCAACGAAAAGCTGGAAGCCGAAGTTTACAACCGCACAAAAGAGCTGAAAGCCACCAACGACCTTCTGGAAAACGAGGTCTCCGAGCGCAAGAAGATTGAAAAACTGCTGCTCCAGCAGAAAGAGGCTCTTCAGGAACTGAACGAAACTCTGGAAAGCCGTGTGGCTGTGGAAACTGAAAACCGCCGCAAAAGCGAACGCATACTCCACGAGCAGAGCAAGCTGGCCGCCATGGGGCAGATGATGAAAGCTGTTTCCCATCAGTGGCGTCAGCCGCTGAACGCACTGGGAATGATAATTCAGGATCTGCTGGACGAATACGACGAGCACGGCATCTCAAAAGATTATCTGATAAAGAACGTGGACAAAAGCCTCAAACTGGTGATGCATATGTCCTCCACCATAGACGATTTCAGCGCACTGGTGCGCTCGGATTTCGAAAAGGACTCCTTCGACCTTGTGACAGCCGTAAGGGAGGTCATATCTCTGGTTGAAAGCCAGTACAACGGGCAGGGAATTTTCTTCGAAATTGAAAGTGCAGAAAGCTGCGACAAGAACCTGAACCCGGAGGGAATAATTGTCTGCGGCGACAGCGGAATGTTCAAGCAGATAATGATAAACCTGCTGTCCAACTCAAAGGATGCCATCCTTCAGAGACTGGAAAGCGGCAGGGCAGAACACGGCCTGATAACCATAAGGATGAGCTGCGGCGGCGAAACCGCCAAAGTCGACATAGAGGATAACGGCGGGGGCATACCCGAAGAGATCATCGACAGGGTGTTCGAGCCGTATTTCACCACAAAAAGACAGGGCAAAGGCACCGGAATCGGGCTGTATATCTCCCGGCTGATCGTTCAGGAACAGATGCGTGGGGTTATCGAGGCCAGAAACAGCTTTAACGGGGCGGTCTTCACTCTGCATCTTCCCACACGGACAGACTGACAGCTCCGCTTAAGGGGGATATAAGATGTCTTTCAACAGGTTCAGACTGGCTGTTGTTTCTGCCGAACCGGATTCCCTCTTTTCAGACCGACGCCCGTACTATGACCTTTTTTCCCCTGAAAACGTTAACCTGATACCCACCCAGCCATTCGACCTTGTTATCATTGATGCCAGAAAAGGACACTCCTTCCCCGACAGGGACAGCATCGACATTCATCTCGGCGGCGCAAATCTGATGTTCGTATCGGAAACCTTTGACACCGTCAAAAAAAACTCTCTCTCAGGCGGCATGCCGGCATTCTTTGCCCAGCCCCCCGTGACCTACAGCGAGATACTCTCAGCCGCAGGCCCCATAGCCGACCTGCGCTCCCGAATGGAAGAAAAAAACCTTTACGAAGATTTCATAGAGCATTCCGACAGCATTATAATCCGGATGGACAGCACCGGACGGATTGACTATGTGAACCGTGCGGCCGAGGTTTTCTACGGAAAGAACACCGACGAGATACTGACACGCACGATACTGGACTTCACCTATCCGGAAGACATAAAGCCAACCGCCAGAATACTCAACGAATGGAGTGTCGAGGGTGTCTCCGCCGCCTCTTTCGAAAACAGGCAGAAGGATTCGGCAGGCAGAATAAAGAACATTCTCTGGAGCGTAAGCATCCACTACAATCAGGAAGGTCTGGTCAGCAACGTTTACTGCATTGGCAAGGACGTGACCCCTCTCAGAACAGCCCAGAAGAACGCCGAAACCGAGACCGAACGGGCAAAAAAATATCTGGAATCCGCCGCCAGCCTTTTCTTTGTTCTGGATGAGCATGGAACCATCATAAGAGCCAACTCCAAAGCACTGGCGTTTCTGGGAGACCGGGAAGAGGCGGCGATAGGAACCAATTTTCTGGACAATTATATTCCTGCCAGCCAGAAGGAAAGAGCCGCCGAACTGTTCGTTAACCCGGAGAAACAGAGCCGCATAGCCGTTGTGCCTGCGCTCTATCAGGGCGGAACCGAACGGGAGATACTCTGGAACGTATCCTATATCACCGAGCAGAACAACACTCTGACAGTCATAGCCGCAGGTGAGGATCTCACAGATATCCTGAACATTGAGAAGGCTCTGAGAGAACGGGAGCTGGCACTCCGGAAGATTCTGGATGCCTCACGGGATATGATCCTGCTTGTTGACAGACAGGCGAATATTCTGGACTGCAACGTCCAGTTTCTCATTCTGGCAGGTACGAAACGCCAGACAACACCGGGAACCTGCCTCTGGGATATTCTGAAAGATATTCCGCTTATCCGGCAGGAATTTGAAAAAGCTGTGGCCAACAAGCGGCACATACGCACCGAGGCCCGCTTCTTCGGCGGGATATATGAGGTGAGCATCAGCCCCATAGTTGAAGACGGCGCAATAACCAGCATGGTGGTGTCCGCCAGAGACATCACCGCCAAGCGTCAGTCGGAAATGTTCGCCAGCATGAACGAAAAGCGCAACCGCTCCCTTGCGATACTCGGCCAGATGTATGAGGCGGAGTTTGAAGAAATTCTGGAATACGCTCTGGACAGTGCCGTTGAGCAGACAGAGAGCAAAGAGGGCGCAATAAGCATCATGGACAGAGAGGCGGGCGGACTTCGCCTTGTGGCTTCTCTGGATCAGCAGAAAAAGAACGTCTACTCTCTTCAGGAGTCGGTTTTCATTAAGAACGATTCCATTCCAGGTCTTGAAAAGGTTCTGGCAGAAAACGAACCCTACATAGGCACGGACGGCAGGAACACCATGATAATCCCGCTAATGGCGCAGGGAGGGGTGAGCCTCATTCTGTGTCTGGGCGGCAAGGAAACTCCATACACCACCAACGAATCCATAGGTCTGATACATTTCATGGAGGGCGTCTGGAGGCTGAAAGAGCGTAAGGACGCAGAGGAGGAGATAAACAGGCTGAACGCCGAACTGGAAAAGAAAGTGGAACAGCGCACGGCGGAGCTCAGAGCCAGCGAAAACAGATTCCGTGCGGCTTTCGAATCATCCGCAAACGGAATGGCCATCACAACCATAACCGGAGAGGTGATTCAGGTTAACAGGGCACTGGAGAAGATGCTGGGCTACGGCAGGGGAGAGATGGACAGAAAACTGTCGTCAAGCTTCCTGCATCCGGACTATGCGGATGCATCCGCAAAACTCATCAGTACGCTCCTTTCCGGCGAAAAACCGAACTATTACACCATCAATAAATATATTCATAAGAAAGGCCATGTGGTCACAGCATCCGTAAGTGCTGCACTGGCCTATGATGAAAACAACACACCCATGTACATCGTCGCTCAGCTGGTGGACATCACCGAAGCCGAGCGCACCAAAGCCGAAAGGGACAGAATATTCGAACACAGCCTCGATATAATCTGCATCGTGGATTTCAAAGGGATGATTAGGTACGTCAACAGGGCGTTTGAAACAACATTCGGCAAGAGACTTCAGGCCATAGAAAAAAAATATTTCCTTGAATTTTTTTCAAAGGACGAGGCCGTCAATGCTGCGGATTTCCTCATCAGACTTGTTCAGGGACAGGACATAAGCGACTATGAAAGCAGGCATCTGTCGGAAGACGGCAGAACAGTCTGGCTCTCTTGGTATGCAACAGCCGACAGGGACAACGGGCTTATCTTCACCATCGCGAGGGATATAACCGACCGCAAAAAATATGAGAACGAACTGAAACAGTCAAAAGAAAAAGCAGAGAAAGCGGACATGGCAAAAAGCGAGTTCCTCGCCAACATGAGCCACGAGATCCGAACCCCGCTGAACGCAGTCATAGGTTTCAGCGAACTGCTTGAGGCCAGAGTAAAGGACATCAAGGCACGCTCCTACATAAAATCCATAAAAACCAGCGGCAGGGCACTGCTGAACCTCATAAACGACATCCTCGACATATCGAAACTGGAGGCGAAGGCCGCCAGAGTGAGCCCTGCACCATCGAATCTTCGACAGCTGATAAACGACACAGTCAGCATGTTCGCCCTGAAATCCGCTACAAAAGGGGTCAGCATATCCAGCAGTGTGGACAGATCCGTTCCGGCGGCACTCATTCTGGACGGCGCAAGACTCCGCCAGATACTTCTGAATCTGGTGGGCAATGCAGTAAAATTCACTGAAAAGGGTTTTGTTAAGATAACAGCATTCGCAACCCCTCTGGCCGACGGCAGGCTGGATCTGCGCATAACTGTTTCCGACACCGGAATAGGCATCCCCGAATCCGACTTCCAGACCATCTTCGAACCCTTCCGCCAAAGGGACGACCACAACATAAACCGCTACGGCGGAACCGGACTGGGACTCTCCATATCCCTTAAACTGGCTCAGATAATGGGCGGAACCATAACCGTGACCAGTCAGGTGGGCAAAGGGTCAGAGTTCACCCTTTACCTGCCCGGCACAAAAGAGGCCGAATCAACCTACACCGAGATGCCGGACATTATCTCGATGACATTCAAACCCGCCAGAGTGCTGATTGTTGACGACGACGAGATGAGCAGGAATATCCTTCGGGAGATGTATGAACGGTGCGGGCTGACCGTTCTGGAAGCACAGAACGGAAACGCCGCCACCCTCATTGCAGAGGAGATAATCCCTTCGCTTATAGTAATGGATATCCGCATGCCCGACATGGACGGATTTGAAACCGCTGTCAGGCTGAAAGAAAATCCGCTTACGGCCAACATTCCATTGATAGCCCTCACAGCGGCGCACGAAGAAACCAACAGGGGCGGAATTTTCAGCGATTTCCTTATGAAGCCTGCTGATTTTGCCCACCTTATGCAGGTCACAGCCAAGTACCTACCTACAGTGGTAGGCGCACATTCAAAACCTAAAAAACTTCCGGATCTTCCGCCGGAGGAAATGATCAGCGAACTTTTTGCAAATAAAGAGAAAATGCCCGAAATAATAACCATGGTGTCTAACAGAGTGCCGGCAGTCGACATGGACTTTGCTCACAAACTGGCTGATATGATGTATTTAGAAGGGCAAAAAGCGGAAAACAGCGTTATAATTTCATTGTCGGGTTATCTAAAAACATGTATAGATAATATGGAAATTGACAAAATAAGAAAATTATTGAGCCTGATGCACGAAAAAGCAAAAGAGAGCTGAAATGAACACCCCCGCAACCGAGTACAACAAGACACTTCTTCTGGTGGTTGACGACAACCCCCAGAACCTGAAAGTTTTGGGCAACATTCTGAAAGAGAATACCAAATACGGCCTCGCCTTCGCAATGAACGGCTACGAAGCGCTGGAATTTATCAATTCCACCAAGCCGGATATGGTTCTTCTGGATGTTATGATGCCCGATATGGACGGATATGAGGTGTGCCGTCAGCTCAAAAAGAACCCCGAAACAGCGAATATCCCGGTTATCTTCATAACGGCGAAAACAGAAGCCGAAGACGCTGTGGAAGGCTTTGAAGCGGGCGGGGTCGACTATATATCAAAACCTTTCCACGAGCCCGAACTGCTCATGCGAATCCGCACCCACCTCGACCTGAAACTCTCCAGAGACATGCTGGAGGAGAAGAACAGGGAGCTTCAGCTGGCATATGAGACCATCGAAAAACTGGCTCTCACCGACTCCCTCACAGGGCTGGCAAACCGCAGAAGCATAATGAACCAGATGGCTGTGGAGGTTTCCCGCTGCGACCGCAACGGGGGCTATTTTTCACTGATAATGTGCGACATCGACTTTTTCAAGAAGGTTAACGATACTTTCGGCCACGACACGGGAGACTATGTGCTCAGAACCGTGGCTGACATCATGAAAAGCAACCTTCGTCAGCAGGATATCGTATCCCGCTGGGGAGGCGAGGAATTTTTAATAATGCTGCCGCTGACTGAACTTGGTCAGGCTGTTTCTGTGGCTGAAAAGCTGAGAGAGGCCATCAAAGACGCAATACTCAGTTATGCCGGAGAACAATTCTGCGTTACAATGACTTTCGGCGTGTCCCAGTTCGACAAATACATCGGAATTGAGCAGAGCATCAAAAAAGCCGACGACGCCCTCTATCTGGGCAAGCAGACCGGCAGAAACAAGGTCGTTCAGGCGGAGTGAGATTCTTCGGCTATGCCTCAGAATGACGTAACCACGCCGTCACTTTAAACGTAAGCGAAGAGTCTCAAAGCCTCTCTTTCAGAAATCCGTAAACCTCTTCCACACTTGAAAACATATAGTCAGCCTCTTCGGGCTTGCCGTCAAAATATTCGCTGGAAACGATGATATTAAGACCCACACCTGCATTTCTGCCCGCCTGAACATCCGAAACCTTGTCGCCAACCATGACTGACTTTGATGCATCAACATCGTACATATTCATGGCAAGAAGGAGCATCCCTGGATTAGGCTTGCGGCAGCCGCAGTCGCCTGAGAAATTCGGGTGATGGGGGCAATAGAAAAAATCCGTTATCTCCACGCCTCTGGCCTCAAACTGCGTCCTCATCCACGCATGGAGTGTCTGAACATCCTCTTCGGTATAATACCCTCTGTCCACCCCTGCCTGATTGGTCACTATGAATATCTTGTATCCTTTAAAGTTCGCAAGAAGGCACAGGTCAAATATCCCGTCAACAAATTCAATATCAGCCGCCTTGTGGATGTATCCTTTATCGATGTTGACAATCCCGTCCCTGTCCAGAAAAAGTCCTTTTGTCATACCGTCTCCGCCATTTTTTTCATAAACATGGATGTAGCATAATTTTCAAAATTATACTATAATTGTATACAATTATGTCAGCGGTTATAACTTTTGCAAACAAAAAAGGCGGTAGCGGAAAGACCTCGACAGTTGTCAATGTCGCAGGCGTGCTCGGGAGCCGTGGATACAGGGTTCTGACCATAGACCTTGACCCGCAGGCGCACCTTTCTTTCTGGTCGGGCGTAAACACTTACGACTCCTACCTGAGCATATATGATGCCCTGTTGGGAAAATGCTCCGGAAAGGACGCTCTTTTCAGATCGGAACACGGGCTTTACGATGTTCTGCCCGCATCCACAGCTTTTTCATCCACCTTCATAAAGCACCTGCTGGACAAGCCCAACCCCGAAGGACAGCTGAAAAAAGTGCTTCTGGATTTCCGCAACGATTACGACTGCATCCTTATAGACACTCCGCCCACCGTGGCGGCACTGACGCTGAACGCACTGGCGGCGGCGGAATCGGTATTCATCCCCATTCTGCTGAACTTCCTTGCAATAGAGGGTCTCGCACAGCTCACCCAGACAATCTACCGCATAAATGCGGCCTTCAACCCGGACCTGCGCATGTGCGGCATAATCCCCAATCAGTACGACATACGAAGCAATCATTCGAAAAGAGTGATGAAAGAGATCTATGAAAACTTCGGTGAAAACATGATCTCCCCCCGGATACGCAACGATATAAAGGTTGCCGAGGCGCCGGAATTCAGAATCCCCATAAATTTATTCGCTCCGCACAGCAGAGGGTGTATGGATTTTAACCTTTTGGCCGATTTTATACTGGACAGAGTCAAAATCGGTAAAGGAGCGTCCAAATGAGCAGATATCCGGTCGGCATAGATTTCGGGACAACAAACTCCATGATAGCAATATTTAAGGAGAAGGGAGTCATCGAGGTCATCTCTTCCGACAGCGGGAAACGGTTTCTTCCGTCTGTAATCTATTTCAAAAACAGTAAAGAGGCGGTTACGGGCGACAACGCACGCAGCATGCAGATGCTGGAGTCCGAAAACACCATCTCAAACGTAAAAAGATACATGGGTTCCGATAAAAAATTCAGCATCTACGGGCAGGAATACACTTCGGCTGAGCTGGCCACCCTGTTTTTCAAAAAGCTGAAAGGCCTGCACAAGGACTACACCGGAGACGAAACTGCGGAAGCAGTTATCACCGTTCCGGCTTATTTTGACCATCTCCAGAGAGAGGCTGTCCGTGCATCGGCACAGGCGGCGGGTTTTGAGGTTTCGGCACTGCTGAACGAACCCACTGCGGCGGCAATCTATTACAACAACATCGGCAAGAAAGAGAACGAGCTGTGTCTGGTGTTCGACCTTGGCGGCGGAACACTTGACATAAGCCTGATAGAGCTGAATAAAGACTGCCTGAAAGTGATAGCAACAGGCGGCTCCACCCGCATAGGCGGGGTGGATTTTGACGTGGCGGTGGCGGACTATCTGAACGACGAATTCCGCAAACTCCACGGGATAGACCTGAAAACCGACCCCATAGCCTATCAGCAGCTTCTGTTTCAGGCGGAAAAGGCCAAGATGGAGCTTTCCAGCCTTAACGAAACAAATCTGGTTATCCCATACATCACCATTACCCCCAAAGGGCCTCTGCATTTCAAGATGGAGCTGAACAAACAGCTTTTCGGGAAGATAACTGAGCCTATCATTCAGGGAATCAGGGAGATAACTGAGGAATTACTGCGTGAAAACAATATAAAACCTGAGGATATCAGCCGTGTTCTGCCTGTTGGCGGAGCCAGCAGGATATGCAATGTGCGGGCGTTCGTCGAGTCTCTGTTCGGCTCCAGCGTGAGCAAAGACCTGAACCCCGAAGAGGCCGTGGTGTGCGGTGCGGCAACAAACGCCGCAATGCGCAAGGGGCTTTTGGGCGACAGAACCTTTTTCGATGTCACCAGTCACAACATGGGACTGGAGGATGACAACGGAATGTTCGAGATAATAATGCGCAAGAACGAACCCTACCCCGTGTCCTTCACCCAAAGGTTCACAACCGCCAGCGAAGACATTAACGACATAACGGTCCACGTTCTGCAGGACACAGCAAATTCCAGCCTGAACGTTTCCGACAGTCCCGAAAATGATCCGGAATTTTTCGTAAGCCTTGCAAAGTTCAACTTTTCAGTAGAAAATGTTACAGAAGAAAAACTTATAGATATATGCTTTGATATTGACGACAGCGGCATCGTAACTGTTATCGCAAAAGACGTCAATTCTGGTAGGGAAGCGGATTTCACGCTGAAAGCTACCGTGGATTCTGATAAAATAGCTGATATAAAAATATATTAGGTTCATTTGGAGGTATGAGTATGAAAAAGCTGGCAAAACCCACCAGCCTCACCGGAAGGACAGGTATTCTGAAGAAAGACGCCGAATCCGCTGCGCTGACGAGAGAGGAGTCCAAAAAAATTGCCGTTGAAAAGGCAAGAGCAAGAACTCTGGCCAAACAGCAGTCAAATGCGGAAAGACTCGCCACGGCCTCCGAACAGATGGCATCGGCCATTGAACAGGCCTCCAGTGCGGCAACTCAGCTTAACTCTTCAATGGAACAGGTGAGCATCGCCTCCGCACAGGCAAGCCGCAGTGCAGAAGGGATCAAGAACGACACGTCACTGCTTGAAGTTGACGCTAAAAACGTACTCTCCACCACAATAGAATATGAAAGCTCCACCGGCGAGCTTATCAAAAAGGTCAAAGCAACCGTGATAGCCGCAAACGAACTGAAAGACTCGGTTAAGGACGCAACCGAAAAGGTTGAGGAATCCACCCAGCTTGTCGATCAGCTGAAAGAGAAGGCGGATTCAATCGGCCAGATAGTTCAGGTTGTTACAAAAATTGCCGACCAGACGAACCTTCTGGCACTCAACGCTGCAATTGAGGCTGCCAGAGCAGGGGAACACGGAAAGGGGTTTGCCGTTGTTGCCGACGAAGTGCGTACACTGGCTGAAGTATCCGAAAAATCAGCCAAAAACATAAAGAACGTTATCGACCAGTCGCTTACTCAGGTTCAGCATGTGGTAAGCAAGGTTGACAACTTCCTCATTCTCTCCAGAACCAACCTTTTCAAAGCCGATTTCATCAGCAAGCATTGCGGATATGTGGGCAGCCACACAGACGAAATCGGGCAGGAGGTTCAGAAGATCAAGAGGGGTGCTCTGGCTGTGAGCGAAGAGACAGCCCGCACTATGGATCTTGTTAACAGGCTGGCGTCTTCATCCGAACAGAATGCCGCCGCCGCAGAAGAAGTCGGCAAGTTCACAGAGGAGCAGTCAAAAGCCTTCGGCGAACTGACCATCGCCTCGCAGGAACTGGCGGAGATGGCGGACGACCTTAAACAGTCCACAGACATAGCAAAATCATCGGAAGAGGTTGCCGCTGCAGCGGAAGAGCTCTCCTCCACAATAGAAGAACTCGATGCATCTGCTGACGAAGTTCAGAAAGCCATCGGCCAGATGGACGTTGGCACTTCGGAGATATTCACCGAGATAACAGGAATAACCAAAGAGTTCGACAAGATAGACGACCACATAGCCCAGATAAAGAACAGCTGGAACACAATGGTTGAGCACGGCAAACTCGTTGACAACGCTCTGAACGAGATAAAGGCACTAGACCACATAGTCTACATCAACCAGCTGGAAGAGGCTCTTACCAACAACTCAGAGTTCCACGGTCAGCTCGACCCCACAAAGTGTGCTTTCGGCGCATGGTATCTGACATACAAACCCGAGCAGGGCACAGAAGAGAAGGCCTACGACTGTATCCGTGAACCCCATAATCATGTACACCTCGGCGCAGCCGAAATAAAGCACCTGATGAAAGAGGGTAAACTTCAGGAAGCCAGAAGAATTTATGACGAAAAGGTCAAACCCGCAGTAAATGAGTTCAAAACCCAGTTCAGAGATTTCAAACAGGGAATAGAGCTTATCATCAAAGGCTTTGTGTATTCAATCAACAACCTTAAAGAGATCCACGAGGAAGTTACCGTTCTGAACAAATCATTCGGCAACATAAAGAAGATCGTGGACACCATAAACAGCGTTGCAATTCAGACCAACATGCTGGCTGTTAACGGAAACATCGAAGCCGCACGCTCCGGCGAATACGGCAGAGGATTCTCCGTTGTTGCCGCCGACATCCGTGCGCTGGCAAACGAATCCGCAGACAACGCCGACAAGATGAAAGATATTCTGGACGAAATGTATGAGCAGGTCATAAACTTCCAGACCGAGCTTTCAGAAATTACCTCTCTCATCCGCATCCAGATCACAAAATCCCAGTATGCGGTTGAAAACCTTACAGACGTTGCCGAGATACGCAAACACCTTAAAGAGCTCTACACAAGATGCTGCGACCATGTGGACGCCGCAGAGCATAAGGTCGAACAGGTCAACGGAGCATGTCAGGAGGGAAGAGAGGCCGCAGACAACCTGAAATCACTCTCCGAAGAGGCCAAGAACGCCGCAGAAGAACAGGTCAAAGGCCTGCGCGAGATAGCGGCGGCGGCAGAAGAGGTTGCATCCCTCGCAGACGAAATGCAGTCGTTCTGATATTGCTCTTTTAAGGCATATCGGCAAGGAGAGCAAAAATGGCATCAGCAGTTGAAAGTCCGCAGGACAGTATATATGTATCGTTCCGCCTGGGGCAGGAGACGTACGGCATAGGTATCGACGATGTTAAGCAGATAATACGTCTGCCACACATCACCCGTGTGCCCAAAATGCCCCCCTATGTGGTGGGAATGAGCAACCTGAGGGGCGAGGTCATTCCTCTTACCGACCTTTCGCTCAGGCTGGGCTATGCCCATCCGTGTGAGAACACGGACGACACGAGGGTCATCGTCGTTGAAAAAGAGGGAACTCTGAACGGTTTCGTTGTGGAATCCGTCAGCGAGGTGAAATCCACCGAGGTACATCAGCTGGATGCATTCCCCGAAATGCTTAACGCAGAGGTGGATAAAAGATACGTAAAAGGGATCATGAAGGTGAATCAGGGCGGCAGCGTAATTCTGGTTCAGATTCTGAACACCGATGAAGTGATAGACATTACAGCCCTTAAGGCTCAGATAGAGAAACAGGGATTCCGCAGAAACACCGTTGAGCGGGCGGAAGAGGCCGCAGCGGCGAACATGCGGGTCAAGCGTTTCATCAGCTTCAACATAACAACTCAGGAATATGCGGTGGAGATACACCGTATAAACGAGATAATCTGGATGCCGGAAGTGACGGCAATCCCCGGCCTGCCGGACTATGTCATGGGCATTTTTTCGCTCAGAGGCAAGGTTATCCCCCTGCTTTCGCTCCACGACAAATTCGGCAAAAGGCACAACGGCCACAACGAGAACAGCAGAGTTATCATTGTGGACATCAACAACGTTCTTGTGGCCTTCGCCGCAGACAAGGTGAACGCTGTTCTCAGTGTTGACGAATCCCTTATCGAAGAACCGCCCAAGTCGTTCTCCGACGAGGAGAGCGAGATATCCGCAGTTTTAAAGCTTGATAAGGGCGAAAGACTCGTTATGGCGCTTGAAACAAAGAATATAGTGAACAAAACGGAGTTGGAGGCACTTTCCAGAGTGGCCGACCAGTCCGGAGGTAACCTTACGATGGCAGACCTGAACACCTCCGCAAAGGATGAAGAGAAACAGATAGTAACTTTCCGCATAGAGAACGAGCAGTACGGAATCCTCATTGAAAAGGTGCAGGAGATAAACCGCTACACCAACGTAACCAAGGTTCCGAAAACGCCCAAATTTGTGGAAGGGATAATAAACCTGAGAGGCGAGGTCATCCCCCTTATTGATCTTCGCTCCCGTTTCGACCTGAACGCAAAAGAGCGTGACGAGTTCACCCGAGTGATAATAGTCAACCTTAAAAACATGAAGGTTGGTTTCGTTGTTGACGAGGTGGACGAGGTTCTGCGAATTAAAAAGGACGACATCGAACCTGTTCCCCCCGTTCTTTCGGCAACTGTAAGTTCCGAGTTTATCGGCGGCGTGGTGAACATCACAAGCAAACAGAGAATGATACTCCTTCTGAACATAGAAGACCTGTTTTCCAGATCCGAAATGACAAAACTGGAGAAGATGAAGCAGGAATGAAAAAAGTAAGGGTACTGGTTGTCGATGATTCCGCACTGATGCGGAAGAAGATAAAGGAGATGCTGGACGAATCGTTCGGCATTGAGGTCATCGACACCGCAAGAAACGGCGAAGACGCAATAGCAAAGGCGGAGGCACTCAAACCCGACGTGATAACTCTGGACGTCAACATGCCCGTTATGGACGGACTGACGGCACTCCGGATTATCCACGAGAAGAAGATATGCCCCGTGATAATGCTCAGTTCCCTGACGCAGGAGGGTGCAAACACCACCTTTCAGGCGTTGGAACTGGGGGCTTTCGACTTTGTGGCAAAGCCCAGCGGAACCGTTTCCAGAGATATTGAGACCGTTAAAAGGGAGCTGGCCATAAAGGTTAAGGCAGCCGCCGGAATGGGACTCTCAAAACTCACCCGAAGAACCGACAGAGCAGTGATAGAAAAGCATATGATAGAGGTTCCGGAATCCTCCCTCAGCTCTGCCGATTTCAAGGTGGTCTGCATAGGGATATCCACAGGGGGGCCTAAAACCATTTTTGAGGTTCTGCCCCACATTCCGCAGGATATAAATGCCGCCATCTTCATGGTTCAGCACATGCCTGTGGGGTTCACAGAATCCTATGCCAGAAGGCTGAACGAATCCTGCCGCATCACTGTGAAGGAGGCGGAGGCCGGAGACATTGTCACCCCCGGTGTATGCTATGTGGGCAGGGCGGGCAACCACATGACGATGTACAAAAAAATGAACGGCGATGTTACGCTCCGTCTGGGCAAAACCCCCGACCATGCGTTCATCCCCAGCGTTGATATAATGATGGAATCCGCATCCGGCGTATACGGAAGCAAAACCCTCGGTGTGCTCATGACAGGAATGGGCAACGACGGCGCAGCCTCCATGTGTCTGATAAAAAAGGCCGGCGGATACACCATCGCCGAATCCGAAGAGACAGCAGTGGTATACGGAATGCCCAAAGAGGCTGTCAACAGAGGCTGTACGGACATTGTTCTGCCCAGCTACAAAATAGCCGCTGAAATATGCCGCAAAGTCGGCAGGGGGTGGTAAGAATGGAAGTTAAAGAACTGAAAAACAAAATAAAAGTGACCTTTCCCGCTGAATCGGAAATATTCATGGCAGAGGAATTTCTATCCCTGTTCGGCGAAATTTCCTTTGGCGGAAAAGAGCTTGAGGCCGACTTTTCGAAAGTGACCTCAATGGACACTGTTTTTCTGCAGATTGCACTCTCTCTTTTCAAAACCGCCAGAGCTGAAGGTTCTAAGATAACATTGAAGTCCTGCGAACAGCTGGACAAACTTACAGATATATACGGACTGCCTATTCAAGATGCAGTCGGAGGTAATTAATGAAACGGATTCTTATTGTTGACGATGCCATAACCATGCGTCAGTTGGTTGCGGCTACACTCAAGTCAGCGGGATATGAGGTTGTGGATGCCAGAGACGGCGTTGATGCTCTGAAAAAACTGGAGACCGGACGTTTCAATCTGGTGGTTTCAGACGTGAACATGCCCAATATGGACGGCATAACCTTCCTGAAAGAGATGAAAAAGAACCCCACCCATAAATTCACCCCGGTGATAATGCTTACGACGGAATCTCAGGCCTCCATCAAGGAGGAGGGGCGACTGGCGGGTGCCAAGGCGTGGATAGTCAAGCCTTTCAAACCCAATGACCTTCTGACCGTTATCAAAAAGATAATCGGCTAGAAACCCGAAGGAGAAACGCAGTGGACAGGCAGACTCTCATAGAGAAGCTGAAAAACACGGACGAAACAGAGCGTATCTACACCGTTGAGGACGTCCTTTCGGAAAAGGACGAGTCGCTCTATCCCGTGCTGATCAGCCATATGTACAGCGAGCAGAGCAGACTTGTGAGAGAGCTTATTGTCGAAGCGTTCAAAGTGCTTGATGTATCGCCGTATTTCGGCGAGATAGCCAGTTACTTCGAATCCTCCGATGCCTATATCAGAAACTGCGCCATAGAGATCTTCGGTTCCAAAGGCGAGGACGCAGTACCCTATCTGACATCTATAATGGATCATCCCAACCGTGAGGTCAGAAAGCTGATACTGGACAGTCTGGTGGCCACCAGCTCAAAATATTCAATACCCGCACTGCGTGCCGGACTGAACGACAAGGCGCCCAACGTTATGATGACCGCAGTCGAATACCTCGGAAAAATATACGACGAGGACTCTCTGGAAGACATCATGACCATATTCGAGCAGACCGCTGAGCCGATGATACGCATCTCCTGTCTTGAGACGCTGACGATAATGGGCAAGCCACAGACAGTTGACAGGGTGCTTTCGGTGGTGGGCGGAAAAAACATGGAGAGTCTCTACAAGCCGACCGTGCTCAGACTGGTGGGCGAAAAGGGCTCAACACGCCATCTGGATTTTCTGCTGTCGTTTCTGAACAACAAGAACACTATGTATTTCAGAGAGATAGCCAACGCCGTGCTGAAGATCGTATCCAGAAACGACATACACAAACTGGACGAGGAACATACAAAATTTATGCTGAACAACCTCAGAAATCTGGACGGATATCCGGAGGAGAGGCTGACTTTTCTGCAGATCGTGTCGCACCTTGATATCCCGGACAAGGCCTCGCTCTATGAGGAGCTGGCGTCGGATGCAAACGAGAACATAAGCCTTACGGCACTGGAGCATCTGGCTGTGACCAACAGGGACAGAGCTATCAGACTGACCGAGAAAAAACTGAAAATGGCGGACGGTGAATTCCGGAGGATGCTGCAGGGCCTTCTGGAAATCTTATAGGAGCGGCACAGCTTTAATGTTCATCAACAACGATGACTACATCGACCTGACAGCGTTTATTTATAAAAAGTCAGGCATAAAATTTGAAGATAAGAAAAGGTACTTCATCAACAAGCGGGTTGAGAAGCGGCTTATCGAAATGAACATTGACAATGTGCGGGATTACCTGCGTTTTCTCAAGTTCAAGGACAACGGGGACGAGTTTCAGTCTCTTATGAACCTGCTGACCGTTAACGAGACATATTTTTTCAGGGAGTTTTCCACTCTGGAAACCTTCGCCGAGCACTGCCTGCAGGAGATAGCCGAACGCAAGGCCGCCTCAGGCGACAAAAGCATCCGCATCTGGTCTGCGGGATGCTCCACAGGCGAGGAACCCTACACTCTGGCGATAATCGTCAGGGAGATGCTCGATAATCTTTCCGGCTGGGATGTGCGCATTCTGGCCAGCGACATAGATGAGAACGTTCTGGCTAAGGCGCAGAACGCAAGGTACGACGACAGAAGCCTGAAAGATATGCCCGATGAGTATTACTCAAAATACTTCATCCGGTCGGACGGCTACCACACCCCCGTAAAGGAGGTGCGGAACATGGTCAGTTTCGAACACCTGAACCTCATGGACAAAGAGGCCATGAGACGCAAGCGTGGCTTCGATTTCATCTTCTGCCGAAACGTGCTGATATACTTTGACGACCTGTCCAGAAAACAGGTGGTGGATCACTACTACATCGCCATGAACAAGGGCGGATACATTTTTCTGGGTCACAGCGAATCCGTTGGCAGGATAACCACTGCATTCAGCATGAAGCGGATGGGCAGCAGTGTCGTATATTATAAGGGGTAGTTATGGCTATTAAGGTACTTGTTATCGATGACTCGGACATGGTGAGACATTTTCACGGAAACATACTGAAGTCTTCGGGATTCGAGGCAGACGGCGCAATAGACGGCATGGATGCTCTGGAAAAAGCCGTCCAGAACAACTATGCGCTGATGCTGTGCGACCTTAACATGCCCCGGATGGACGGCATAACCTTTATAAAAGAATACAGAAAAACGGGCAAAGAGACGCCAATAATCATAATAACCACACAGGAAGAGCTGGAAAACCGCCGGATGGGCTACGAATCCGGTGCAAACCTTTATATAACGAAACCCGTTAAACCCGACGACCTGATACTTAACATCAAAATGCTTCTCGGCATTATCTGATAAGCGGAGCCAAATATGACTCACATCGATATGGAAAAATTCAGAATGGAGTTCCTTGAGGAGGCGACAGACCTGCTCGAAAATGCGAACGAAAGCATCCTTAAGGCCGAATCCGAAGGTGATACGGAGCTTTTCAACGCCGTTTTCCGCAACATACACACTATAAAGGGCAGTGCAGGCGGATTCGGATTCGACAATATGTCGGATTTCGCACACCACCTCGAATCCCTTCTGGACAAACTCAGAAACGGACAGCTGACCATCGACGGCGACATCACCGACCTTCTGCTTAAGGGCGTTGACGTGCTGTTTGAGATGATAGAATATGCAAGAAACAAAAAAGAATACGACCGTGACCTATCCGGTATTCTGGCAATGTTCGCAGCGGCCGACGGAGCCACAGCTCCTGCCGTTGCCGAAAAAACGGAGGAAGCTTCCCCGCTTGCCAGAGCGGACAGAAACGTAGCGTCCATTCTTAAACAGAACAACCCAGGTTTCGGCAGGGCATATAAAATAGACCTCAACTTCACCGACGATATGCTTGAGAACGGCTACGACCCCGTGACCCTTCTCTCAAATCTGAAAGAGATATCCGAGTTCTACTTTGCAGACACCGATACCTCCTCAATAGATATGCTTAGCGCCCACGAACCGTATAAGCTCCATCTGCGCCCGAAGGTTTACATAATCTCCGATGCGGCGAAAGAGGAGATAGCCGATCTGGCTTTTGACCCAGAACTCATGACCATCACAGAAGTTTCACTTGAGGATGAGCCGGAGGAAACGGCGGAAACGTTTATTCCGGAATCAGCACACAACATTACAGATGATGACGAATATGACCACATCCCCGACACCGTGGACACAGAAGGCATCCAGAATGAGCTTCTGGCCGAGCTTGCCAGCGGCATTGAGGATTATTTCGAATCCATAGAGAACTTCCTGATAACCATAGAAAAAACGGGCGAAGGCTCCAAAGACGCACTGGACAATATTTTCAGGGTTTTCCACAATATCAAGGGTGACTGCGGCTATGTGGGCTTTAAGTTCCTCGAAAAATACGCCCACCTCGTTGAAAACATGCTGGACAAAGTCCGTTCAGGTTCAATCGTCTTCGATAAAAAAGCGGCGGAGTTCATCCTTAACGTCATTTCAGATGTTAAAGCACTGATGAAATCCATCCTTATTAACAACGCACCCGAAATGCCCCGCACCTATAAACAGCTGAACAACCTGCAGGAATCCATGCTGACCATGGAGGAGAAAACTCCGGCTGTCACAGGCGACATCAAGGTTTTCCTGTCGCAGGTGGATCAGTTTCTGGAGATAATCTCTCTGGCAAAGGCAAACAACAATAACCACGGCATGCTGAAACGTGCCGCCGCAGGGCTTGCCAATGCCGCTAAATACATCGGATTCGCCGACCTGAACGATCTGGCGCAGAAATTCGGCCAGAAGGCAGGCTCCGGAGCGGATTTCTCATCGGAACTCGTAAACATCGAAAAATATATCGCCGCACTGAAATCACCCGCCAAAAAGTTGGGTGAACTGCTGATCGAATCGGGCAAAGTGACCCCGAAAGAGATTGAAGAGGCGAAGGCTCAGCAGAAGAAGATAGGCGAGATTCTGGTGGATCAGGGCAAGCTGAACAAGCAGGACCTTGAGATTGCACTAAAAAAACAGGTGATAATGAAGGCGGTTTCGCCGGACGACACCAGCAACATATCCCTTGCCTCCGCCCTTACAAAAGAGGAACAGGAGGAGAAGGACGGCGCATCCAAAGAAAAATATTCCCAGTCCATGAAGGTGGACCAGGAGAAAATAGACAAATTCACCAACACTATAGGCGAACTGGTGGTCGCAAAGAACGCCTACGAATATATGGTGCAGAAGCTCATCCGTGAGTTCGATCTGCCCACGAGCCTGCTTAAAGACTTCAAAGACAACTCAAACCTTATCTCCCGCATTGCGCAGGATCTCCAGAGGGATATCATGTCTCTGCGGATGGTTCCCATAAAGCAGATCTTCAACAAGTTCCCAAGAGTGGTAAGGGATATCGCACGCAAGCAGAACAAGCAGATAGACCTGCGGATAATAGGCGAGGACACCGAGATCGACAAAAAGATCGCCGACATACTCTCCGACCCGCTGGTGCATCTGGTGCGCAACTCCTGTGACCACGGAATAGAGACACCGCCGGAAAGATCGGCCGCCTCCAAGCCTGAGGAGGGACATCTTATCCTCAAGGCCTACAATGAAGGCAGCTTTGTCTACATAGAGGTTATCGACGACGGACGAGGAATTGACCCCAAAAAGATTCTTGCAAAAGCAATAAACAAAGGTCTGGCTCCCGAAGATGCCGTCATGCCCGACAACGAGATAATCCAGTTCATCCTTGCTCCGGGATTCTCCACAGCGGAGACAGTCACAGACATCTCTGGACGGGGCGTAGGTATGGACGTTGTTAAAAGCTCCATAACCAGCGTGGGCGGCAACATAGACGTTCAGTCCTCTGTGGGCGACGGAACCCGCATGATCATGAAAATACCTGTCACCATAGGCATGTCCACATCGCTTCTGGTACGCATGGCAGCCGACGAGCACTATGCGTTCCCCATTGAGAACGTGGCGGAGACCATAAAGGTTGACAGAAAGCAGGTGAAAGACCTGCATTTCGGCAACGGAATCTATTACAGAGGAAACGTTCTGCCGCTGGTTCACCTGTCAAAACTTCTGGGCGAAAAAGAAAAAGAGCTGCCCGAAGAGGTCAACATCGTAATAACTGTTACAGATAACGGAAAAACGGGTATAATAGTCGATGAACTCCTGAACAGAATGGACATCGCGATCAAACCCGTTCCCGAATACTTCGCACACCTTAACTACATCGGAGGCGTAACAATACTCGGCGATGGCAAGGCCGTTCTTGTCCTTAATGTCAATAAATTATTATGACGGCGGGAAAAAATGGATATACTTATTATTGATGATAATTCCCTGCACCTGAAAATGTGCAGGATCCTATTGGAGAAGCTGAAACATTCGGTTGAAACTGTTGATTCTTTCTCTGCGCTCAAAAACAGACTGGCCTCCATCAAAGAACCTCGTGTGGCTTTGGTGGATTTCAGACTGGAACCGGGCATCACCGGAGTGGATGTTCTTAACCTTCTCAGAAAAGACACCAAATGGAGAATGACAAAATACATCGCTTTGACGGCAGACGTGGCCGAAAAGGGTCATCTGGACGGAGCGGGATTTGACGATATCATTTTCAAACCCGTAACCGAAGAACTGCTGGCGGAAATATTAAGGAAATATGAGTAACACATACGACAGGCTCAAAGACGAAATCAATGAATGCTTCTATCACATAGTGGGCATCATTAACGAAATAATCGAACACCGCAGCGAGAGCTTCTCACAGATGCTCGACGTGGGTGAGAAGATACAAAGGGAATCCGACGTTTTTGTCGGGGAGACCGACGTTCTTGTGCGCCGGATATCTGCCGACATAAATTCAAAAATAGAAAATCTGAACATGGAGAAGATGCGTGGCGAGCTGAACGACGCCACAAAAACCTTCCTTTCCATAACCGAAGAGCTTGAACTGCTGTCATATAACACCATATGCCGCACAATGGCACTGGGCGACAAGGGCGCAACCATCACCCACATAAGCAAGGAGATCAAAAAATACTCCACAACGGTCAAAGCCCTTCTGGACGAAATAACGAAAGATTTCAGCGCAGTTTATGAAGAATTCAAGTATATAGCGGACAACATAATAAACAGCGACATGAGCACATCGACAGAGACACTCAGGCTGGACGACACCGATAATATCGTCATCAGCTCCGACGTTTCCGTGCTTATAGAAAACTCACAGTTCCACGATATATTCTCTCAGGAACTTGAAATAATCAACAACGCCATCGGCCACACACGCTACAGCGACCCCTACGAGGCCGGAAAGATATTCGGAATATACGAAAAAGCCGGCGCAAAGCTGGAATATGTAAAAAACGAACTCCAGAGCAGACTCTATACCATTAAGGACGTTATGAAGGATTTCCTTTATACCTTCAACACCGACCTTCAGAACATCGTGAGCAAGACCAACATACTGCGTGAAGAACTGATAAGCGTGCACAACGTTTCAAAGACCATCTGCATGACCATCTCCGACCTGCAGAAGAAAACGGCGAACTCACAGAAGTCCATAAACAACGCCGCATCAAAACTGACCCTGCTGGGCAAGCAGTCAAAAACGTTTAAAAACCTCGTTGTGGTAACAGCCATAGAGGTTGCCCGCATAAACGATGAAGATCTCAGAAGTGTGGTCGCCTCGATGCTGAGCACCGAGCAGGAACTGCACAAGCTCATAAGCCAGCTTGAAGACAACATAGACAAATGGCAGGCTCTTCAGAAGGATTTCAGCTTCACTTTCAAAGATGCCGGAATGCATCTTAAGTCTGTCTGCGACCCTTCGCTCTCCGGAGAGAGGGACGACATGCTGCAAAGCACCTACGAGCTTGAAAAACAGCTCACGGAGTTCCGCAAGATATTCACCGGAGAGAAATATCTCAGATATTTCGACAGAAACACCGAAATACTGATATCCCTTTTCGGCGAGTTCAACCTGACGGTCAACGATGAGTTTGAAGTGTTCAGCTCAAGGCTCACTCCGGCGATCCTGTCGGACGAAGAGTTCACCAGAGGACGGGCAGAATCTGAACTGAAAGATATTCTGGCTTCAGAGGACGACCAGTCCAGTATTGAGTTTTTCTGATGAACGATCCTCTTAAGATACTGATTGCAGACGACGACAACCTGAACCGCATCCTCCTTTCGAAGCTTATTCAGAAGTTCGGAGTTGAGTGCGAAACTGCACCAAACGGTTCCGAGGCACTGTCAGTGTTCGAATTGTCCCATTTCGACGCAGTGTTTCTGGACATCAATATGCCCGTTATGTCAGGCCCCGAGTGCGCCTCGGAGATAATCCGTATAGCTCCCGACAGAAAACCCCTTCTGGTCTGCATTTCGGCTGATGAAAAAGGTCCTGAGACCTCCATGTTCGATTATTTTCTGCTGAAACCCTTTAACACGGATGAAATAAGAGACCTGCTGGATGCCCTGACCTCAGCCCTGAAATCGGAAATGTCCTATGACTTCGAAGAGGTCATAAGGATCATAGGGCTTGACAGAGAGACCATGCAGATGCTTATGGACGAGTTCTTTTCCGTTATGACAGAAGAACTTGAAAACCTCAAAAAAGCTGTTGCGGAAAGAAACAGCGACATGATCACCCACGTTGCCCACAAAATGAAGGGTGCGGCGGCGGGGATGATGGTGGAAAACCTCAGAAACCTCTGCTCTGAAATGCAGAACGTCAATAAATCGGATATCAGGCTCGTCCGACTGCTGCTTGTTCAAATTGGCTGTTGTTTCAGCCGATTTCGGGGATTATTCACAAAGTGATTGGCTTGCGGCGGCTCTGCCTTTCTGATAGATTCAAATAGGATTATTCTGATGGAAAATATGGACAGTTGCTTCATTGATCTCTTCAGCAAAGGAAATATCGTTTTTTTCGGCATCCGTCTGGAAGCAGGATATCCTTTTGACTATCTTTCCTCAAGCTCCGAATCTGTCACCGGATACACTCAGGACGATCTTAAACACGGGCTTTTTCTCACCGATATCATCCATAAATCTGATCTGCCAGACGTTATAGCCGGACTGGAAAGCACCACCGGACGCTGTTATCTGCACGAGTTCCGGCTGATCTGCAAATCAGGCAAGATAATCACCGCTCAGGCTTTTTTCAGTATATACAATGAATCAATGCAGATAACCGGCTACCTCACCGACATATCGGCCAACGCCGAATCCGAGAGCCGTCTGGAAACCATACTTTCCACCCTGCCAGGCGGGGTTATCGAGCTGGACACCGAATGCCGCATCCTCTCAGCAAACAAAGCCATTCAGGAGATATACGGCTATAAACCTGAGGAACTGAAAGGCCGGAGTCTCGCCATTCTCATGGATGAGCAGAGCGGCAGATTCGTTGTGAACAATCTTCAGCTTGCGGCGCAGACAGAGGCTCTGCCCACAAAATTTACCCACAGACACCACAAAAAAGACGGCAGTGTTATCCACGTCGAGTTTGCATGGAGCTATGTCAGAGATGGAAAAGAGAGGATAAAGGGCTTCATCTGCTCAATAACCGATGTCACCGACAAAAAACTTGCCCATGATGCGCTCTCGAAACAGCTTAACTTCCTCCACCATATCCTCGAATCAATCTCCCACCCCTTCTTCGTTATTAACGTTAAAACCATGGAGGTTGTGATAGCCAACAGCGCATCCGGCTACCGCACGGGAGTGAAATGCCACGAGCTTCTGCGCAAAAGCAACTATCCCTGCTTTATGGAGGACTTCGAATGTCCTCTGCACACAGTTAAAAAGACAAAACAGCCTTTCAGCTGCGTCCATATACACTTCGACAGCGATAACCAGCGCAAGTATTACGAGATACACGGACAGCCGGTTTTCAACGAAAAGGGTGAACTGGTTCAGATGATAGAATACGCACTGGACATCACCGACCGCAAACGCTCGGAAAGCGAACTTGAAAAGTACCGCAACCACCTTGAGATCCTCGTGGACAAGAGAACCGACGAGCTGAACAAGGTCAACATGCAGCTTATGAACGAGATCGACGAGCGTATCGAGAAGGAGCGTCAGCTTCTTCTGGCCGCCAGCGTCATAGAGAATACCATAGAGGGGATAACGGTCACCGACTGCTTCGGAACCATCCAGAAGGTTAATCCGGCTTTCACGGAGATAACGGGCTACGAGCCGGAAGAGGTCATCGGCAAGACTCCCAGAATACTGAAATCCGACAAACACGACGAGGACTTCTACAAGATAATGTGGGGAAACCTCATAACCAAGGGGACATGGTCTGGCGAAATATGGAACCGCCGCAAAAACGGCGATGCCTACCCCGAATGGCTCTCAATTAACGCCATAAGGGACGAATTCGGCAACATAACCCATTTTGTGGCAGTGTTCCACGACATATCGGAGGTTAAGCAGGGGGAGGAGAAGCTGAAATATCAGGCTCATCACGACACCCTGACAGGACTTCCGAACCGCCAGCTCTTCAACGACCGTCTGGAGATGGCCATTGCATTCGCAAAACGCCACAACCAGAGGGTTGCGGTAATTTTCATCGATCTTGACAACTTCAAGAACGTTAACGACACCATGGGACACCATGTGGGCGATATTCTGCTTCAGAAGGTTGCAGACATCCTGAAAAAGTGCGTCCGTCAGGAGGACACAGTGGCAAGGCTGGGCGGAGACGAGTTCATGCTCATCCTTCAGGACATCCTGACCGAAGCCAACGCCGTTGAAACAGCAAGACGCATCCTCGCCGAATTTGCACGCCCCATATCTGTGGGCGGCAATGAGTTTTTCATAAACGCAAGTCTGGGAATCACAATGTATCCTGACGACGGAGAGGACGTTCTCACCATGGTGAAGAACGCCGACCTCGCCATGTACCGTGTTAAAGAGACGGGCAAGAACGGATATCAGCTCTTCACCAAGAATATGAACGAAAAGGTGCAGACCCGTGTAAGTCTGGAAAGGGAACTGCGCAGAGCCGTTCAGCAGGGAGAGTTCGACCTCGTGTATCAGCCGAAGGTAAGCCTGTCCACCGGCAGGGTCACCGGAGCGGAAGCACTCATCCGCTGGAACAAGGATGGACGGATAGTTTCCCCGCAGGATTTCATACCCGTTGCGGAAGAGACCGGACACATTATCGCCATAGGCAGGTTCGTTCTTAACAAAGCCTGCGAAGATGCCGTAAAATGGCACAAACTCGGATTTAAAGACTTAGACGTAGCGGTAAACCTCTCCGCAAGACAGTTCAGGGACGAGAACCTCATAGACAGCGTCTGCGGAATAATAGATTCAACAGGGATAGACCCCCGCCTTCTGGGGCTTGAAATAACCGAGAACACCATGATGGAGGATATTCAGACGACAATAATCGCTCTGGCGCATCTGGTTCAGAGGGGGGTTAAGATATCCATCGATGATTTCGGCACAGGCTATTCATCTCTCAGTTATCTGAAAAAATTCCCCATACACGTTCTTAAGGTCGACAGACAGTTCATTAAGGATATCCCCGACGATACGGACGACATAGCCATTTCCACCGCCATCATAAATCTGGCGAAAGGTCTTAACCTTCAGGTCGTTGCAGAGGGAGTGGAAACGCAGGAACAGCTTGATTTCTGCCGTGAGCACGGCTGCGACGGCATTCAGGGATATTTCTTCAGCAGACCGCTGTCCTGCGATGCTTTTATGGAGCTTCTTTTAAGCGGCCGCACTCTTTATCAATAATACATGGCTTTGGCCATTTCATAGATTTTTGATGCAGGCATCCCCAGTTTTTCAGACACACGCACGCAGTCGTCCCATTCGGGGCTGAATTTTTTTATATCCCCGTATTCCAGAACCTTCACAGCCACCTTTTCCCCCAAAACCTCCGTCTCTTCCATGTGTCTGTCCATGATTATCCTGTCCACTGGATAGTGGCGCAGTCCGGCGGTTGAGGTGTTGGCAAAGAGTATCTCGGCAACCTTCTCCAGATTTGGGCGAGAGCAGAGAACGTTCAGCAGATAAACGGGTCTGTTCTTCTTGCCTATGGACTGAGTGAGGGTGACATCGTGTGCGATGCCTTTAAAAAGTTCATACAGCCGCCCCATCATCTCCCCTGTGCAGTCGTCGATGCTGGTCTCCGCCATAACAAGGTCGCTCTGAGAAACTCTCTCAAGCAAAATGCCCCTCAGCATATTCGGCACTGTCATGAATGTTTTCGTGCCTGTTGAAAAGGCGGTGTTTATTATCTTTCCGGCGAAAGTGCCATAGTCTTTCACATAATATTTCAGGATGGCGGCTCCGGTAGGTGTCGTCATCTCCGTCTGCTCGGAAGAGGGGGCTATTGCCACTCCTTCCAGAATTTTCAGAACCGCAGGTGCGGGCACAGGCATGGTTCCGTGAGCCATTTTAACAAATCCGCAGCCCAGAACAGGCAGCGACGAAGTTATCCGCTTTATCCCCAGCTTCTCCACTCCGTATGCAAACACGGCAATGTCGAATATTGAATCCAGTGCGCCCACCTCGTGGAAATGCACCTTCTCAGGATCCATCCCGTGGACAGCTCCCTCGGCATCCGCAATTATCTGAAAGATCCCTACGGCATCCTTTTTAACCTGTTCGGAAAATGCCGACCTTCCGAGCATCTCCCGTATGTCCTTCATGGTTCTGTGTGCATGCTCATGGGGCAGATCAAGCTTCAGCCGTCCGCACATAACGCCGGAAACGTCCGCCTGCTCAACCCATGCGCCTATGCTGACCCCTGTCATATCCGAAACCAGTTTTGCGCCTTCTGAAATATCCAGTCCCAGCCCGCAGAGCACCCCCACGGACATATCCCCTGAAATTCCCGAAACTATATCAAAGTGAAGCGTAGTATTTGCAGACATCCTTTACCCCGCATATTGTGCATTTTGGACTTTTGGCGGTGCATATCTCCCGCCCGAAGCTGATGCATCTGTGTCCCCAGATACAGTGATTTTCGCCATCGATGAGCTGTTCCAGCTCTCTTTCTATCTTAACAGGGTCGTCGCTGTTCACCAGTCCCAGCCTGTTTGAAATCCTTTTAACATGTGTATCCACAACAACCCCCGGCCTGTGCCAGATGTTGCCGAGGATAACATTTGCGGTCTTTCTGCCCACTCCCGCCAGAGCCGTAAGCTCCTCCATTGTGTCAGGAACCTCTCCGCCGTGCCGCTCAACAAGCGCTTTCGCCATGCTTATGAGGTTCTTCGCCTTGGTCTGATACAGCCCCGCACTCTTCACAATGGCGGCTACGCTGTCATAGTCCGCATTGGCAAGGGCGAATGCGTCGGGATAAGCCCTGAAAAGATTCGGAGTTATTTCGTTCACCCGCTTGTCGGTGCACTGCGCCGAAAGAGCCGTGGCGCAGATAAGCTGAAAAGGATTTTCATAGTTAAGAGAGCACCTTGCGTGTGCCCAGTTCCCGGCCAGATAGTTTTCGAAGATTTGTGAGAGCTGCTGTTTATCCATAAGCTTATAATTTATTCTTTTTATATTTGCGTTTAAAGAGTTTTTTTGCGTAAAATCCAATATGGACATGGAATTACTGAAATATATCATTCTACCTCTTTTCGGGGCTTTCGCCGGATTTATAAACACCATGGCGGGCGGCGGCTCATTTCTGACCACCCCACTGCTGATCTTCACAGGGCTTGACCCCACAATAGCCAACGGAACCAACAGGCTGGGCATTTTCATCCAGTCGGTGTTCGGATTCAATAAGTTCCGCACCATGGGCTATTTCCCCGTTAAAATGGCAAAGGTATCCTTTCTGCCATCCATTGCCGGCGCACTGCTTGGTTCATATCTGGCAACGGTGATTGCGGAGGATGCTTTCAGGAAATATCTCGCATTCTTTATGGTCATCATGACCCTTGTAACCTTTTTCAAGCCCGTTTCGGACAAAAAGCTGGAAGATATAGAAACTACCCCTTCAACGGTGGCTCTGCTCTCCGTTCTCTATTTTCTGATGGGGATATACAGCGGATTCATTCAGGCGGGAGTGGGATTTCTGATCCTCGCATGCTGTGTCATGTCCGGTCTGGACTACATCAGGGGAAATTCAATAAAGATGTTCATGAACATCACAACCGCAGTCTTTTCCCTTGCAGTGTTCATCTATCACGGCAAAGTTGTCTGGCTGGACGGGATACTTCTTGGCGGAGGAATGGCGCTAGGCGCAATAATATCAGTGAAATTCTCGATTAAAGCCGGAAATGTTTTTGTGAAGAGGTTCGTATCCGCAACGGTGATAGTGTTCGCCGTTCTGCTTCTTATTACGGGATGAAACGCATCCTGTATTTTTTCACCAGAACGTCGGGAACATAGCTGGTCTTTGCAACCCGAAGGGCTGTGCTGCCCAGATCCTGCTCAAAGTTTATGAATTCATAGCGTTTCGGCAGAATTGATGCAAAGTCGTTATAGAGAAACTGATAGATACCCTTATATTTTGTGATGCCCTTGGCAAAATGCATCACATATGTGTTGTCCGTAAGCTCCTCGCCGAGGATGAAGCCTGCGGGCTGTTTGTCCGCATAATAAATTCCGCCGCAGATGCCCAGCTCTTTGTAAAGCGTCAGCGCCTCGTGGCAGGCCTTATAGTCGGTCTGTTCCTTGGGCAGGTCGGCCTGATTCTGCCATTCGTCAAGAATGTAGAACGCATCCTTTATATTGTCCTTGGTGATCATGAATGCCGTTGCCGAATATCTCTCGGTGAACTGCTTAAGCAGATTGCGCTTCTTATGCAGTTTCCGTCCGGCATAGGTGGACATCTTTACGCTGGTGTATATGTAGTCCGTGTCGCCGTCCTGATAGGTCAGCTCCACTCCGTGCTGTCTGAAAAACTCAGCCCACTCCTCAAACACCGGAAAGAAGAAATCGCATCTCTCCTGAAGTTTTTTCAGAGTTTCAACCGGTACATCCCGCAGATCGCAGGCGGGCATTATATGGGTTTTACTGTCGTAGGTTGTTCCCTGAATGAAGGTGAAGCCTTCGAAATCGAATACATGGTAGTCATGGTTGCCCCTGAACAGGTAAAGGTTCTGAAAGCTGTATTCAGATACAGGGATATTAACCGATTTAAGCTTAGGCTCAAGCAGAGGCTTTTGTTCCAAAGATATAGGTGTGCCAATCATATCCGTCATAAAATATACCATTACATGAATTTTGTCCAAATTAAATTAAAATCAAGATTAAACTTCATTAATATTTTTGATAAGACGGATTTAGCTGATAACCAAAAAGAAATTCATCCTTCTGAGCCTCTTTTCCTCAGAAAATGCCGCTATGAAATATTTTTACTCAAAAACTTAATAATTTTTCCCTTTCAAAAATACCTGTGATATATATAATTTAGTTTGCGGGGTTTCAAAGCCCCCTCAAGACAAACCGGGCGTTTATCGTGCCCCACCGGAGCAATGTTTAATGTTTTTTGACCTTACTATCCTCTGTGCCGTGCTCGCACTTCTGCACGTCACACTATACATATTCATGGGTCATCAGCGGCTGGTGATAATAACCAATACCTTTGCGGTTCTTGGTCTTGTGTTTGCCTCCATCCAGTTCATCGATCTCTGGAAGGACAGACATATGCTCCCCTTCGGCTCTCTGAGCGGTCTTTTTCTGTTCCTGTCGCTGGCTCTTCTTCTGGTTTATGTTCTTATGTATGTCAAATACAAGCGGGTCTCGCTGGGTCTTTTCATCTTCCCTCTGACCGTGCTTTTCATAATGATATCCCGCCTGGCCGGGGGCATGCCTGAGTATGTAAACCCCAACGCCGCAAGTTTCTGGCTGTATATCCACCTGCCGTTCACAATAATCGGTACGGCTTTTTTCATGGTGTCCACAGTCTGCGGCATAATGTATTTCATTCAGGAACGCCAGCTTAAAAACAAGAAATTCGGAATAATCTTCCGCAGTTTCCCGCCTCTGGATACAATCGACAAACTGATAAACACCACACTCTATATCGGATTTTACACCTTCACCATAGGGCTTCTCTCCGGTCTTGTATGGATGATGTATGCCAACGGCGTTATCAACATCTACAGCCCTAAGCTGGTCTTCGCAATCATAACATGGATAATCTACAGCGGTATCACCTTCTACAAACAGCTCAAAGGGCTCTCGCCCAAGCATACCGCTCTGTCAACCATAATAGGTTTTATTTCCGTACTGATCACTTATGTCGGTGTGGCTTTTTTTGTAATGGGATGAACAAATGCAGCTTGCAGTTTTAGGTCTTAACCACAACACCGCCCCTGTCGGCGTAAGGGAAACCCTTGCCGTTGACGGGTCGGAACTAGCCGAAATATATTCGGAGATAATGAATAACGACAGGATATACGAGGCGATGATAATCTCCACCTGCAACAGGGTGGAATATTACATTGTTACGGATGACTTCCTGTGCAACATTGAGAGCGTTCTGGAGATAGTCTCCGAACACTGCAAAATGGACAGGTCGGAACTCCGCAAATATACCTATATCCACTGCGGAGAGGACTCCGTGCGCCATATCTTCCGTGTGGCCAGCGGTCTGGATTCCCTCGTTATGGGCGAGCCACAGATCTTCGGTCAGGTGAAGGATTCCTTCGAAAACTGCCGTCTCTACGGCGGAGCCGGAACCTTCATGAAAAAACTGGAAGAATACACCATCAAAACCACTAAAAAGGTGCGCACCTATACAGGCATAGGCGAAAACCCCGTGTCTGTCAGCTACGCCGCCGTGGAACTGGCTTCAAAGATTTTCGGCAGCCTTTCCGACAAGCACGCACTGATAATCGGTGCGGGCGAGATGTGCGAACTGGCATCCAAGCACCTTGTCACCGCCGGAATAGGCGGAATAACCGTTACCAACAGAACTTTTGAAAAAGCCCAGAAGCTGGCCTCCGAGGTAGGCGGTTCAGCCGTCGATTTCAGCAGCTTCAAAGCCTGCCTTGCGGATTCGGACATTGTCATAAGCTCCACAGGCGCAACCGACCTGCTGGTTACAGCCGCAGACGTCAAAGAGGCTATGGTGGTGCGCAAACGCCGCCCCATGTTCTTCATAGACATCGCAGTTCCCAGAGACATCGACCCTAAGATCGACGAGCTTGAAAACGCCTACGTTTACAGCATAGACGACCTTAAGGCCGTTGTTGACGCAAACCGCAAACAGCGGGAGAAAGAGGCCGTAAAGGCCATGGAATACATCGAGGACGGCCTTACAGCTTTCTATGACTGGCTGGAATCAATGAAGATAATCCCTGTCATCAAATCCCTGCGTCAGCAGTTTGAGGACAAAAAAGAGGAGGAACTGAAACGCTTCTCCTCAAAATTCAAAATTGAAGACAAGAACGAACTTGCGAAAATAGAGTACCTCGTGTCGGCATACATGAACAAAGTGCTGCACACCCCCCTTAAGAACCTTAAAAACGCCTCCGCCGTTAAAGGAAAATATTCACTGGATGAGGCACTTAAAATCTTATTCGAACTTGAGGATGTGAAATGAAAAAAGTAGTCATCGCAACAAGAGGCAGCAACCTCGCACTCTGGCAGGCAGAACACATTAAGGCTCTGCTCATGGAAAGACACGGAGTTGAGGTTGAGCTTAACGTAATAAAGACCAAAGGGGACATCATCCTCGACGTTCCGCTGGCAAAGATCGGCGGAAAAGGTCTGTTCGTTAAAGAGATCGAGCAGGCGCTTCTGGACAACACGGCAGACATCGCCGTCCACAGCATGAAGGACGTTCCCATGGAACTTCCCGAAGGTCTGACGCTCTATGCAAGCCCCATCGGCGAAACTCCCTACGACTGCTTCGTTTCAGTTAAATACAACAACCTTGCAGAACTGCCCGAAGGCGCAATCGTCGGCACAAGCAGCCTCCGCAGAAAGGTTCAGCTTAAAAAAGTACGCCCCGATCTGGTCATTAAAGACCTGAGAGGCAACGTCAACACCCGTCTTGCCAAACTTGAGAAGGGCGAATACGACTGTATCATCCTTGCAAAGGCCGGACTTGTCCGCCTCGGTTTCGAGGAGAGAGTCCGTGAAACTTTCAACGTCGACCTCATGCTCCCCGCATGCTGTCAGGGAATCCTCGGCATAGAGATCCGTGAGAACGACACCGAAATGATGAACCTGCTGAACTTCCTTCGCCACGAAGAGACAGAGACCCGTGTCAAATGCGAACGTGCATTCTTGCGCAGACTCGAAGGCGGCTGTCAGGCTCCCATCGCCGGACACTCCGTCATCAGCGGCAATGTTATCTCCATGAAGGGAATCGTTTCCGACATCGAAGGCTCAGTTTTCATCGAAGAGAGCATAAACGGCGACATCCGTGACGCCGAAGCACTTGGCAAAGCTCTTGCAGACAAGATTCTGGCCAACGGCGGAAAAGAGATACTGGACGAGATTTACAAAGACGCATAATGAACGTTCTGGTCACACGGGAAGCCGATAAGTCTCAGAAATTCGCAGAACTGCTTTCGCAGGCGGGGCACACCCCGTTCATCCTGCCCATGATAGAGTGCGTTCCCGTTGATGCCGAAATCGGCGGATACTACGACTTCGGTATCTTCACCAGCCTTAATGCCGTCAAATACTTTGAAAAATATAAGAACTCCGTCCGCTTCGGCAAAATAGCCGCTGTGGGCTCCGCAACAAAGGCCGCAATGGAAAAGGCAGGCTACCGTGTAGACCTGATGCCTGAAGAGTTTTCAGCCGTGGGGCTGGTAAAGCTTTTTCAGGATTTCGACCTCACGGGGAAAACCTTTCTCATGGCAGGGGCAGAAACCCGTGCCGGAGATTTCCACGAATGGCTGAAAGCGAACCAATGCAGTGCCGAAGTTGTCACTATATACAGAACGGAAGCAGTTGAGAGAACGAAAGAGGAGGTTGACGCCTATCTGGCAAAGAACGCCATAGACGTTGTCACTTTCGCATCCCCATCTGCCGTAAGAGCTTTCTTCGCGGTGACGGACACTGACAAAACCATTGTCGTAATAGGCCGGACAACTGCGGCAGCCGTTGCTAACTTCAATAAAAAATGCCTCACTCCAAAGGAATTCACCCTTGAGGCAATGACAGATATAATAAACACGCTTTAACAAAGAGGTGGCATATGTTCCCCATCGACAGACCCAGAAGACTCAGAACCAGCGAAACAATGAGAAGACTGGTTCGTGAAACAATACTTTCAGCCAACGATTTCATCTATCCGCTGTTCGTGTGTGAAGGCGAGAACATCAAAAATCCCGTCTCCTCCATGCCCGGCGTATTCCAGATGTCCATAGACAACATCGTTAAAGAGTGCGAAGAGGTAAAAGCTCTGGGAATCCCCGGCGTAATCCTTTTCGGTATACCCGCATATAAGGACGAAATGGGCTCAGAGGCATACAACGAGCACGGAATAATCCAGAAAGCGGTAAAGGCCATCAAAGAGAACGTTAAAGACCTGCTGGTGATAACCGACGTCTGCATGTGCGAATATACAGACCACGGTCACTGCGGGGTCATAAAAAACGGCGAAGTGGACAACGACGAAACACTCCGCTACCTCGCCCTTGAAACACTTACACACGTCAAAGCCGGCGCAGATATAGTCGCTCCCAGCGACATGATGGACGGCCGTGTGGAAGTTATGCGTGAGATACTGGACGAACACGGCTACCATAACGTGCCGATCATGAGCTATTCCGTTAAATACTGCTCCGCTTTCTACGGTCCTTTCCGTGAAGCTGCAGAATCCACGCCCAAGTTCGGCGACAGAAAGACATATCAGATGGATCCCGCAAACCGTACCGAAGGCCTTAAGGAAGCGGCTCTGGATATTCAGGAGGGTGCTGACATCATTATGGTTAAGCCCGCTCTCCCCTATCTGGACATAATCAGCGACCTTAAGCAGAACTTCGACAGACCCGTTGCGGCCTACCATGTCAGCGGCGAGTACGCAATGGTCATGGCTGCGGACAAACTGGGCTGGATGGACGGACACAGAGCCATGATGGAAGCACTCACATCCATCAAGCGTGCCGGAGCCGATATAATCATAACCTATTACGCTAAGGAAGCGGCGAAAGCTCTTGGGAAATAAAACAAATGCTTACAGATGGTCTGAAGGCGAATTAGTCCAGATTGACCACGTTGAAAAGGTTTTCAGAGGCGAACTTGTAGCCATCGACAGACAGGTCGAGCTGGCAGTCAGAAATATAGAAGCGTTCATAAGCGGTATCCCCGCTCTCAATATGCTCCTCTGGGGCGAAAAGGGACTGGGCAAGTCCACCATGATAAAAATGCTCCTCACCGAATACGGCGAGAAGGGACTGACTGCGGTGGAGTTCCGCCACACCGACATAAATGACCTCTACGGTCTCTATGCCGAAATCCGTAAGATGCCAGACAGATACGTCCTTATCTATATGGACGATATCTCGTTTGATGCAGGTGATTCCGTCTACAGACTCTTCAAATCCATCCTCGAAGGGGGACTGGAGGAGAAGCCGAAAAACTGCATTTTTGTGGCCACTTCCAACAAAAGACACATGATAACCGAGTCCGCACAGACCTTCGGCGATGTTTACGACAGGGACGAGATAAACGAGAAGGCATCTCTCTTCGCAAGGTTCGGACTGGCCATCGGTTTCTACCCGCTGAACCCTAAAGACTACAAGCAAATTGTTAAAGCTTATCTTGAGAAATTTAACATAGGTGCTTATGACAAATGGGAAATCGAAGCAGAAGCCTATGCCATGGACAGAGGCGGAAGAAGCGGCAGAATCGCAAAACAATTCGCCATTTATAAGAATATTTACAGATAACTCAGTATTTCCATATCACCAGGGGCGAGTTCTTTAGTTTTGAGCTCGTCCAGGGTTCCCCAGAACATGTCAATGTGCTCCCTCATTTCGAATCTTGTCGAAATCATCTCCGCTTTATAAAAATGCAAAGTCAATTTTTTGTCGTCTGTAATATGTTCTGTTGAAACAACAAAGCTGCACACTTTTATCTCGGCATCGAACTCTTCGAGCATCTCTCTCACTAAAGCGTCCTCGTGAGATTCGCCATCTTCGACCTTACCTCCGGGGAACTCCCAGAGACCGCCAAGCTGTTTATCCAGAGGTCTGCGGGCTATAAAATATTTTCCATCTCTGTGGAGAACTGCGGCAACAACGTTGATCTCTTTCATTTATACTCCTCTTCCTGATATGGACTTAATAATGTAAATCCACCCTGACCCTCTTTTGTAAAAGGAGGGCGAGAATAATCCTCCTATTCTCATGAGGAGGTTTGAAAATATTTTAACAACAAAAAGGCGGGGTTGATGCCCCGCCTTGCTAAATCCTTTATCCGAGAATATCTATTCCCGGCAGTGATCCGAACTCTATAAACTCCAGCGAAGCACCGCCTCCGGTGGAGATATGATCTATCATATTCGCCACTCCGGCCTGATTCACCGCCGCAACAGAGTCTCCTCCGCCCACAACGACAATTCCCTCAGCCGCACCAAGCGCACGGGCTATCGAGAAGGTTCCTTCAGCGAAGGACGGGTTCTCGAAAACGCCCATGGGGCCGTTCCAGAGGATGGTTTTACATCTGTTAAGCTCATGGATGTACAGCTCCGCTGTTTTAGGACCTATATCCAGCCCCATGAAGCCGTCGGCAATGTTCTGTCCGTCGCAAGCAACCGGAGCACCGTTGAACTCAGCCGCAACAACATGATCCAGAGGGAGGAATATCTTCACCTGCTTCTTTTTCGCTACGGCAAGGATCTCCTCAACCACGTTCAGCTGATCGTCCTCCACCAGAGAAGTGCCCACTGTGAATCCCTGATATTTCAGGAATGTATAGGCCATTGCGCCGCCCACAAAAATATTGTCGGCAAGCTCCAGAAGGGACTTTATAACGCCTATCTTGTCTGAAACCTTCGCACCGCCGACGATTGCGCCGAAGGGTCTTGCGGGGTTCTTAACAAGCTGGCTGAAATACTGAATCTCTTTTTCAACGAGGAAGCCCGCCGCCTTGTCAGCGATAAGCTCCGCCATTCCGTATGTGGATGCGTGTTTGCGGTGGCATGTGCCGAATGCATCGTTTATGTATACATCCGCATTTGCCGCCAGCGCTTTCACAAATTCGGGGTCGTTCTTCTCCTCGCCCTTGTAGAATCTCAGGTTTTCAAGGAGAGCCACTTCGCCGTCTTTCATTTCAGCCACTGCATCTGCAACGGTTTCGCCTATGCAGTCGGAAACGAACAGCACAGGAAAGAATTTTTCGGAAACATACTGCGCAACGGGAGCGAGAGAGTAATCGGGATTCTTCTCGCCTTTGGGTCTGCCAAGATGGGACGCAAGGATAACCTTTGCTCCCTGTCCTTTGGCATAGTTTATAGTTTTCATCGCCTCCACGATTCGGGTGTCGTCCTTAACAACGCCGCCCTTTACGGGCACGTTGAAATCCACACGGATGAAAACTCTTTTTCCTTTCAGGTTTAAGTCTTTAATGCTCTTCGCCATGTCCTTCCCTTACAGCACTTTAGTGATAAGCTCGGCGCAACGGTTTGAGTAGCCCCATTCGTTGTCGTACCAGCTGATTATCTTCGCCATGTTGCCCTCAAGCACCATGGTGAGCTGAGAATCGAGGGTTGAGGATGCGGGTTCGCCGTTCAGGTCGATGGACACAAGGGGTTCATCGGTGTAGCGGAGAATCCCCTTCATGGGGCCTTCTGCTGCTGCCTTCATAGCGGCGTTGATCTCCTCTTTGGTTGCGTTTCTTTCCAGTTCGGCCGTAAGGTCGACCAGAGAAACGTTGGGTGTGGGAACACGGACGGAGAAGCCTGTCAGCCTGCCTTTAAGCTCGGGCAGAACCAGACCCACAGCTTTTGCTGCGCCTGTTGAAGTGGGGATCATGCTGACTGCACATGCTCTTGCACGGCGCAGGTCTTTATGGGGCAGATCCAGAACGTTCTGGTCGTTTGTATATGCATGGACTGTGGTCATGATGCCTTTTTTCAGTCCGAAAGTGTCGTTGAGAACCTTTGCCACGGGGGCAAGGCAGTTTGTGGTGCATGAAGCATTTGAAATAACATGGTGCTTCGTTTTGTCGTACTGGCTGTCGTTAACGCCGAGAACGAGGGTAAGGTCAACCTCTTCACCGGGAGCGGAGATGATAACCTTTTTAGCTCCGGCATCGATGTGTTTCTGGGCAAGCTCTCTCTTGGTGAATCTGCCTGTGGATTCCAGAACAACTTCAACACCAAGCTCTTTCCAGGGAAGCTGGGCGGGGTCTTTTTCGGCGCAAATCTTCACTTTTTTGCCGTTGATTATGATTCCGTCGGCAGCCGCCTCAACATCAAACTTAGCAACACCGTGAACAGAGTCATACTTGAGCAGATGCGCAAGAGTTTTGGTATCTGTCAGGTCGTTGATAGCCACTATTTCAATGTCCAGTCCACGCTGAAGGATGGCTCTGAGAGTACAGCGGCCAATGCGGCCAAAACCGTTGATTCCAAGTTTAACACCCATTATAACCTCCGAGTTGATTCATTTATGATATCTTTCTTTATTCAGTCCTGCTCCGGAGGAGCCTCAAGCTTAAGATGGCGTCTGATGGACTTGATCTCGTCCGTCACCATCTTCAGCAATGTTCCCAGTTCCTTATCAGTGACCACCGATTTCTTGTTAACAGTGTTGATGAGCCTTTCCAGCTGGTACACCGTCCTTTTGCTCAGGTCGTTGTATTTCTCCTGCTGAAGCTCCAGTGTGCTCTGAAAGTTCTTGAGTGCCGTTGCGGAGCGTACAAGTTTGTTTTTGATATCCTTGTTCTCCTGCCTCAGCTTAAGCAGTTCGTTGATGTTGTCGTCGCTGAACAGCTTTTCAAGAGCCTTGCTCATCTTGCGGTTTTTCAGAAAGACCTCGTCATAGTTCTTTTCAAGGTCTTTGTAAGCCTTTTTCAGGTCGCCGATCTCGTTCATCTTGTCGACTTCGGCCTTCTGAAAGCTCTTCACCCGCTCCTTATACTTTTCGATGGACTGAACGAGTTGGAAGTTCTCCGTTATGTCGAACATAAACTCGCCGAACTCATTCAGTTCACCGGTCTGGTCATAGACCGGAAACATATGATGCTCAAAATGGCGTGTTCCGCCGTTCTTCTCTATTCTGATATTCTGCGTACCCACAGATTCGCCCGTCATAAGCTCCGCCATGCGGCAGAAAGCACAGGGTTCGGTGCGGCCGTGGATCACTTCATAACATTTTTTGCCTATTATCTCAGGAATATTCGCAATGCCGAGGAAATCGGCCAGAGCCTTGTTCACGTTTATTATCTGATATTCGCCGGAAACGCTGAACAGGGGCATTTTAAGGCCGTCCAGCAGTTTCATCATCTTCATACGGCTGTGGCGCAGAACCCTTACAGATTCCTGAGCCTCAACCACAACACTGTTAAACGAACGGGCGACAGCGTTCAGGTTATATCTGTTTTTGTCGGAGTTTATCATGACAACGACACGCTGACCCTCCTGCACTGAGCGCAGGAAGTAGAAAGACATCAGGTTGTCGCCCTTTTTGAAAGACTGAAAATACATATCTTCCGTGTCCAGATAGCCCCGCATTGTGACGGGAACGGGCACTTTTTCATGCTGTCCTGCCACTACCTGATAGAAATCACCTGAATCAGGCAGGTAAACATAAACAGGAAACGAGCACTCTCTGAACAATACAGAAATTCTGGAAATCAGCGTATTCATTAAAAACCCTCACGAAAACACGAAAAGAACAAAAGTATCATACATGTCCGCCCGACAGAACATAAACGTCGACCCTTTCCGCATTCGCCTTTTTCAGTACCCTGCAGCACTCTTTAACAGTTGCGCCTGTGGTTATGATATCATCAACCAGCAGAATTTTCAAACCACTTAAATCTCTGTCACACAAAAAAGCTCCTTTAACGTTGAGAGCTCTCATTCTTCGCCTAAGTTTATATTGATACTCGGTTTTTCTGTTTCTGACCAGAACCTTCTCATACCTGCCGGATGTCTTTGCGGCGATAAATTCCGCAAGACTGTGTGCAGGATGCGCCAGTCTTCTGAATCTTCTGGTGAAATGGGACGGTACGTCGGTGATGATATCATATTTCTGCAGAAAATCAGCACGCACCAGCTCGCCGAGCTTTCCCGCACCTGCAATGCGGTATCCGAACTTGATCTGCACCAGCAGATTTCTCAGTGCGCCAGTGTATTTATAGTCGATGTATATCCTGTCCCACCCAGCTCCGGAAAGGCACTGTCCGCAGACCTTTGCATGCACCTTGAGCGGGAAGCCGCAGTTTTCGCAGAAATGACCGTAGCCTGAAAGCCCTTTCTGACAATCACTGCAAACGGGCAGTCTGCCTTCGCATGCCCCGCCGCATCCTGCGCAGACAGGAGCAAATATCTCCCTCAGCATCACCTGACCAGCAGACTCTCTCCGGTCATCTCCGCAGGCTTTTCGATACCCATGATATCAAGCAGGGTGGGGGCTATGTCCGCCAGTTTGCCGGTCTTTTCTGTAAGTTTGCAGTCAAGGTTATATATTATAAAAGGCACAGGGTTCAGGGTGTGCGCAGTGTGGGGCTGGTTGTTCTCATAGTCCCACATCTGTTCGGCGTTTCCGTGGTCGGCTGTCACTGCCAGAACCGCTCCTTTCTCTTTTATCACCTTCATAACCTCGCCCAGACACTCATCCACCGCAAGGCATGCCTTAACCGCCGCCTCCAGTATTCCTGAGTGCCCAACCATGTCGGGGTTGGCGAAGTTCATGATGACCACGTCAACTGAGTCTATCTCCTCTTTGAACCTTTTCACAACCTCGTGAATACTCATCTGAGGCTTGAGGTCATAGGTTGCAACGTCACGGGGGGATTCCAGAAGGGCACGTTTTTCCCCTTCAAAAACCGTCTCCGCACCGCCGTTAAAAAAGTATGTAACGTGGGCATATTTCTCTGTTTCGGCTATTCTCAGCTGTTTTAAGCCTTTGCGGCTGATAACCTCGCCGAATATATTGTTCAGCCCCTCTGGCCCGAAGGCATAGGGGCAGTCATATTTACTGTCATACTGGGTCAGTGTCATGAAATGGACTTCGGGCATGTCACGCTCGAACTCACGGAAGGCTCTGTCTGTGAAAACAGTTGTGAGCTGTCTGGCTCTGTCGGCACGGAAGTTGAAAAAGAACACTCCGTCGCCGTTTTTGACCCTGCCGTCAACTCCGGCTATGATTGTGGGCTTGATGAACTCGTCCGTTTCGCCTCTGTCGTAAGCCTCCTGAACAG